>JANYIO010000241.1 GCA_025362015.1 Gammaproteobacteria bacterium
AAACCATTAGCTTCACAAACATCGGCAACTTGTTGCCATTGTGCACGCGATAAATCTGCACCACTCGGGTTATGGCAACAGGCATGCAGCAACACCAAATCTCCACGCGGAATCTGTTTAAGCGCGCCGATCATGGCCGTAAAATTAATACTGTGAGTGGTGTAATCGTAGTAAGGATATTCGCGCAGTTTTAAACCAGCACTGCCGAGTAAAGGTACATGGTTAGCCCACGTCGGTGTACTCACCCACAAACTAGCACCGGGCTTTGCACGCTGAATTAATTCTGCAGCCACACGCAATGCACCACAACCACCAGGCGTTTGAATAGTGCGTACGCGGTTATTCTCAACGGCCATATGACCTGCGCCATAAATCAGTGTTGTTACAGCAGCATTGGCGCCGGGATAACCTGCCGGTGGCGTGTAAGCTTTGGTAGTTTCTTGTCGGATGCGTAACTTTTCTGCTTCAACTACCGCCGCCATAATCGGTGTAACGCCAAGATCATTTTTATAAACACCAACACCCAAATCAACTTTAATGGGGCTAGTGTCATTAGCGTAGGCAATACTCAGCCCTAAAATAGGGTCTGCAGGTAACAACGGGAGGGTTTCAAACATAATCAATTCCAATAAGCTGCCAATGAGAATCGCTGAATTATACACGGGCGCCGCTATTTTTGACCTTAACAATAAATCTACACCACTTTCTTTCTATCGCTCAAATGTTAAATGAACCCCAAGAGTCATGAAGTCATTAATGCTGAATAATGTGTCATATCGTTGACTAATGAGCCACACCGTTGAATCATGAATAGCGTTGAATAGCAGGATAAAAAAAATGACAAAAAAAAGGACAAAAAAAAGCGAATCCGATAAAGCGATTCGCAACATGGGTTTCCATGGGGTCGACAAGAAACTTGGATGTAAATGCGTGGCATTAAAAGCATTGAAGATGAAAAATTAAAAATAGCACCACTAATAATGACTTTCAATCAAGATACTTAAAGTATTACTTGGCTTACCAAAGAAAGAACTTAAAAGCAGAACGTAAATTTAACCCTTGGCTTCAGCTGCGCAATGTTTTGCAATATATTCGTCATGCGCTGGCATAGCATCAGCCGAGCGCGCTATAACAGCTTTGATTTCTCCCATAAGCTGGAAAAATTTTTCGTCTTCAATCTCATCGACTAACGGATGGTATTTTTCAGCTTTCAAACCCTGACCCTGCATTACTGCAAACCAACTCACATCATCGAACAATTCGTTATTGTCGCGAAATAGACGCCCGCTGGATTTATACAGCGCTATTTTTCGTTGCAAATTTATAGGCACCTCCATATGTCGGCAGTAATTCCAAAATTCAGAATCTGTGCGTTGCGTAATTTTATAATGCAGGATAATAAAATCTCTAATACTCACAATTTCGTCAGCCAGTATTTCATTGTATTTATCAATATCAACCTGATCAAAACTCGCATGAGGGAAAAATGCCAACAGTTTTGAAATACTAGATTGAATAAGATGAATACTGGTAGATTCCAGCGGCTCCAGAAACCCACTGGATAAACCTATGGCGACACAATTTTTATTCCAGAACTTCCGTCGCATACCTGTTTTAAAGCGAACCACTTTTGGTTCCGTTAATACTTCACCTTCAATATTATCTAGCAGTATTTTTTTTGCAGCATCATCAGACATATATTTACTGCAATAGACATGGCCATTCCCAGTGCGATGTTGCAAAGGTATGCGCCATTGCCAACCTGCAGCATGTGCGGTAGATCGAGTAAAAGATGGCGATGGGCCCATATTTTTACTTGGCACAGTTACCGCACTATCACAGGGCAACCAATGACTCCAATCTTCATAACCGGTATTTAATGCTTGTTCAATTAATAACGCACGAAACCCTGTGCAATCGATAAATAAATCACCCTGAATAGAGGTTCCATTCTTTAATGTTATTGAATCAACGTAACCATCACTTTCGCGCAAAGAAACCTTAACCACTTCACCCTCTATGCGTTCAACACCACGCTCTTCTGCAAATACCTTTAAGTATTTTGCATAAAGTGTTGCATCAAAATGATAGGCATAGGAAATTTGCGCCAAGGGTGAATTAGGAATTTGTGCTGGCGGCATAAATTTGTACTTTAGTGCGCCTTGCACACCGATAGAATAATCTCCCGGATCAGCTTCAGGGTTTTGCGTATGGTATCTCTGCCAATAATGATGAAACCCGAGATACCCAACGCTCATGCCATAACCGCCAAAAGGGTGAACATAACTACTGCCAACGTCTCCCCAATTCACAAATTGTATGCCGAGCTTAAAGGTGCCTTGGGTGTATTTAATAAAATCGTTCTCATCAATTCCTAAAATTTGATTGTATTTATGAATGGTCGGAATAGTCGCCTCACCAACACCAATCGTGCCTATTTGATCTGATTCAATCAATTGAATACGACATTTTTTTAAACTTAACACGTGCGAAAGTGCAGCAGCTGTCATCCACCCTGCCGTACCACCCCCAACAATAACAATGTTTTTTATTTTTTGATCTCTATCATCGTTCGAAGCCATATTTTTTACTCTGAAAATTCTACAATCAGCATTTCAACAAGGGGTAACTATTTTTTTATTTAAAAATTTAAAACTCAGATAACAAAAAACACGTAACGCTTACACGTTACGTGTTTTTTTATTGCATAACAACTGTTAGAACGTAGCCCTTAACGAAAGAGCATAACGCCTATCCGTTAAAGAATAAGTTTTCCCTGTGGTTACACCTTCCTGATTAAATTGAGTCGTTGTTCTCGTCTCTTCATTTAACAAATTGCTACCTTCTAATCCAACTCTGAAATGTTCATTAATGGTATACCACACAGACGCATCCATATAACCAGAGTCTTTTGCATATATTGGCGCAAAAGAATCCGAATCATGACGAGTTACTAAATACTCAGAACGAAGATTATAGGCAACACGCGCTTCAACACCTGAATGTTGATACATCACCGCAATATTAAAACTATTTTTAGACAAACCAGGCAAAGCTAAGCCCGTAAAATTTCTAAACTGATTTCTATCACCGCCAACCGAAATACTACTTCCCGCATCCTGGTCAGCCAAGTCTGTGGGTTTAACATAGGTATAATTCATTTGCGCACCTAATCCACTTAATGGCCCTGGTAAAAAATCATAAAACTGTTGGTAAGCAACTTCAAAGCCCGATAGTTTTCCTTTGCCTTCATTCACTTGTTGGCGAACGATAACAGGAATAGTCACGCCAGCATTGGGATTTGTTGCATCAACAAGCGCGTTTCTTTCACGGAAGAGATTATCAAAGCTCTTGTAAAATGCGCTAAAGGTAAGCGATGTCGATTTGTTGTAATACCATTCAGCCGTTAAATCCAATTGATTAGATTCTTCAGGCTTTAAATTTGGATTACCACCTTTGCCCGATGCTACCGCTGTCATACTTGTTGGCACTACAGTTCCATCGTTTGGCGTACTCAGCACGCTCAGGCTATAACCCCTAGTATTGCGGATGTCATACAGTGATGGAAAATAGATAGCTTTTGATAATGCCACACGTGCAATAACATCATCGGTAACACTCACACTTAAATTAAAACTTGGTAATGTTGTGGTGTAATCTTCAGGCTTTTCAGTATTAACGGTTGAACCATTACCATCAAAGAATTTTTTATATTCAGGGAAATGCGTTGAAAAATAAGCACTTTGCGTTAGCGTTTGGCTTTTAATGGCGGTGTTATCATAAATTGTGGTGCCAGTAGCTTCAATACCATAACTAACATAACGCAACCCAAGGTTTGCTTTAATCGGCATCGCCAATTCTTCATTAGCAAAATCAAAACGAATATATTCTTCTTGCCTTTTCAGCTTCGTCGTTACTGTTTCAAAAGGAAGATAACCTTTTGCATCAGTGCCGACGCCATCAATGGTTTTGCGTGCGTGACGATTTTTCCAGCCACCATCACTTATACCTTTTGACTGTAAATATTGATCATAGGCTAAGAGACTGGATTCACTGGTGTTACTCATTTTAGGAAATAGGAAAGTACGGTTTGCACCAGTCAACCCTCCACCACCTAAAAAACTTTTATCAAATGTAAACGCTTCAGCCAATTCCGGGTGATCTGCCAAGCCAGATTTAGGCAGCTGCCCCCAGGTATTAGAAACATTGCCCCAGTTAGCATAATCATCATCTTGCGTTGTTCTATCAATATCAGAAAAATACGCACCGCCACTAACCGACTTCAACCAGGTAGCATCAATTTCGTATTGCAAATCCGCAGTGAATGCATTGAGCGTACCTTCAGCATCTACATTGGTATCCATAATAGAAACCTGATAATAATTACACGAGCCTGATGGATCTGACAAATCCGTTGTCCCCGGGTTGCTGCCGGTTGGACAATTCAACCATCCCGGAGGTGTACTGCTAGCGTTGGTACCTAAAAATTCAACTTTTGGTTTACTGCCACGCAGGTCTAGAAAAACATCGGCTTGTGAAAAGCGATTGTTAATACTATTGTTTTGACGGTGAAAAGATGTATTGAGATGTTGCGCATCCAACTGAATTTTTAAAGAGTCTGTAGGTGTCAATTCAACCTTAAAACTAGAGTCACGCAAATTACTTTCAGTATGATCACCACGAACGCTGGCCAACATCGCGGTATTCCACGGGTAGGTAATAGTCCCGCTGGTGAAAAAACCGTTGCTATCAAACGTTGCAGGTTTTGCTGGATCTAATTGTGCGTTAACAAAATCCCCCAAAAAACCTTGCGAGTTATCCGTTGGAAAAATAACATGTTCGCGCCAGTTTTCTATCGACTTTGAACTAATAAATTCTGCCGTCAACTTTACGGTGTCATCCGGGTTTTTCCACTGTAGTGAACTATCAATCCCTTTACGATCACGATCTGAATCTGCGGTACGCAACCATAGGCCGACGGGCATGAATAGCTTTTCTGTTTCATGGCCGATTAACGCTGTAGAAATGGCTCCCGGGAATTCTGTTTGATTGGCACTACGCTCATTAAAATTGTCTAAGTTCATACCATCGCCACGCGCATTAAACTTAGAGCTAGACCCAGCAATTAAGAAACCAAAATCACCGACGGAAGTATCCCAACGGTCGCTGTATAAACCTGAAAACGATGGCGAAAATTTATCCACCAAATCACCATAACTATCCTTTACCGACACAAAAATTTTGCGCCCATCGCTATCAAATGGCTTACGCGTTACCAAATTTACAGTACCGGCAATACCGCCTGAAATAATATTTGAAGTCTGATTTTTAACGACTTCAACTTCATTTAACAACTCTGGTGGAATATCTTCAAAACTAAGGCCCGATGACCAGTTACCGGCACTGATCGATTCACGGCCATTAAACTGACTGTGCACGCGGTCTAATCCACGAATCAAAACTCCGCGACCTTCAGCAGCAAAGTGGTTAGGGTCGGATGCCGAGGCAAAACGACCAATCGTTACGCCGGGAACGCGCTGTAAGGCTTCGGTGACGCTCTTGTCCGGCAAGGCACCAATATCGGAAGCGGTAATGACATCTTTTACAGTATCCGCATTTCTTTTTATCTCCTGGGCACTCTCCAAGCTCCCCCGAATGCCGCTCACAACGATCTCTTCAACATTTTCAACTGCTGGTGTTGCTGCAGCTTGCGCAAGCGCTAATGAAGGCGAACCCAAGGTGATAATAGACATCGCTAATAGCGAGCGTTTAAATTGTGCCCCTTTCATATTATTGTGAAACATATTCAACCCCTTCAATTTTATACACATTTTATTTATTAATCGTAATGAACCACTTACCCGCAAATTATTTCCTTTTCACCTGCGGCACATATACCGATCAACGTTACAAGAACTTCAAATATCATTGGCAAAAAAGCCTACAAATTTAGTAACACTAGATTGGCGGCTAATTACTCATGCATGTGGAACGACTCTGAATCTATCACCAACAACAGCGGGGGTTCTACAGACCCACGAAAACTCGAACGCCAACTACCAAAAGTCAAACGCGGAAATAAATTGTTTTAAGCTCGCACTGAACGAGGTCATTCTGCGGCCAAAAAATACATAGAATAGAGAGTACGGATTGGAGACTTCAAACACAAGGCGAAAGCATAAACGTGTCGTTATTGGGAGGCATGATGACCATCAACGCAGGTCATAGGCTTTGCATTTATTGAGCAATCCACCGCTGATCCGTATCGATAAATTAAACCGAGCTTCTTGGCTGTCATCCAGGCTGGAGTACCACCAGCCGCAATCACTATTTTTTAAGCGACGAGAAGAATCATTTTGTGCATGTATTACTCACAAAATGTTTTTGAATCTTACTGCTGTTTAGTTGAAGCTACGCAGATAATCATGATGTAGCGGTATTGTTTGGGCTGCATCGCTCATCATCTTACGCATTTTTATTAGCTGTTCGGTAATCCACTGAACATCGCCAGCATCTACTATCGGGTCGTATGCTTCAGGCCAAAAATTGGCGCCCAACAAAAAGGAAGCCCATGTGCCAGGGGACAAAGTCTCACCTTCATAAAAAGGCAATACGCCTCTTTTGGAAAAAGTAGATAAACGATGCGCCAAGCCATGCGTCATCACCGTATTATTGACATATTCCCAATAGGGCGACTTCAAGTCTCGGATACTCTTGTAATGCAATTGATGAAAATCAATAATATGCTGATATTCAAGCATCGTAAGCCGATTGTATTCTTTACTGTTTATTTCGTACTGTTTAGTCGCAGGAAATAGCGTTACTAAACGCAAGGCTGCGCTTTGAACAAGATGTAATTGATCAATAACAAAATCTTGTAAATAACCTGCCGCACGACCTGCCGCGATACAATTCTTGCACCAAAACTCTGCGCGATTTCCCACCGAGAAAGGCATGAAGTGATATTCAGCTGATGCGTTATTATTGCTGTTTTGCAAAAAAAGCATTGCATCGTTATCGGTTAAAAAATCCGTATGATATGAATAAACAAGTTGTTTGCTAGTCTGCGTTGTTGTCTCTTTTATAAACCCTGAAGGAGCTGGCGTGATAGTAGTGTAAGGTGCCCCGGCGTGTTGAATTGGCATTGTGGTATAACATTGTCGATTAGCGGGCAAGTAACTCTCTAATGAATCATATTTCACGCCGAGAGATTTACCAATAAGTAATGCCTGCTCGCCGGTGCAATCAATATATAGATCCGCAGCGATAAGGTTATTGTACTTTTGTTTGTTATCAGCAAGGGAATCAATAGTAACGGACGTGATGTCTCCGCTAATATCATCAATTTGAACTGATTTAATTTCGCAAGAAATTTCGTGAACACCCTTGCCTATTGCGTAGGCTCGCCAATAGGCCGCAACATTATTGGTGTTTATTTGAAACCCATAGTCTAATGTTGATAACAAGGAATTTGCATTATCTGAGGGATGCCGAAACCTACCCAAGCGAGCAGTAAGCGCAGATAACGAATAAAAATCATAAGCAGTGTTATCGCCTTTAGCGTGCGAATATAATGCATAACTTGAAAATGCTATGCCATTCATCATGAATCCGTGTTCTGAAAACGGCATAAAGTAATCGCTATTACCCGATATATTTTTATAGTGTGTCGCCAAAAAATATGCAGATTTTGTTTGCGAAATAAAACTTTTTTCATCCACGCCAAGCATTTTATTAAAGGTTAAAGCTGCAGGTGTAGCACTATTACACGGCAAGAGTTGATCCCTATTAACGCCACAATCCAATACCACGATTTCAACATTTAATCCATTTAACCCATTCCCCAAAGTCGCGGCAAATGTCCAACCCACAGCACCTGCGCCCACGACTACTATTCGCTGCGGGTAAAGTTTTTCGTCAGAATTATATTCAAGCATCACGAAAAAACCTCATATAAATTCATCGCCGCAGGCGGCCAGCTGGACGGGGAATTAGCGCCCTGATGACAATACTGTTTAATCGCTTGCTCATGCGATGGCATTTTTTCAGCCAGCATAGAAATCTGCTGACGAATGGCGTTTAACTGGTGACGCAACTCATCGTCACTTAATTTATTGACTGCAGGGTGATAATGCTGAGGAAAAATATTCTGCCCAAAATAAACGGCTACCCAGCTCGGGTCCAGAAACATACCACGTTTGTATTGCTCAACATGACCTTGGTGGCGAAACAAATCTATTTTGTATTGCAAGCTTTTCGGGATAGGCATATTTTTTACATACCGCCAGAATTCAGTATCATCACGCGAAGTCGCAGAATAGTGTAATATTAAAAAATCACGAACACGTTCATACTCCATTGTAATGTCGCGATTAAATTCATCGGCAGTGACTGTATCAAAATCAGCGCGAGGGAAATATTCGATTAATTTAGTAATAGCCATTTGTATGAGATAAATACTGGTTGACTCAAGCGGCTCTAAAAAGCCACTGGACAAACCAATGGCAACACAATTTTTATTCCAGGATTTTTTACGCCTGCCAGTTTGAAAACGAATATGATTTAAATTAGCCAGCGGCTTGCCATCCAAATTTTCCAGTAAATTTTCTGCAACCGCATCATCACTTGTGTAATGGCTGCAATAAACCTGGCCGTTACCAGTACGACTTTGCAAAGGAATGCGCCATTGCCAACCGGCATCGCGTGCGATGGCTTTAGTGTAGGGTAATGGCACGGAAGTTTTTTCCGAAGGCACCGCAATGGCTCTATCACAGGGCAACCAGTGGCTCCAATCTTCGTAACCCGTATTGAGCGTTTGTTCGATCAATAAACCGCGAAAGCCTGAACAATCGACAAATAAATCGCCAACAATAACCTCGCCGGATTCGAGCGTAAGTGATTGTACAAATCCACTATCAGGATGCTGCTGAACCTGCACAACTTTTCCTTCTTTGCGCTTAACTCCACGAGCTTCACTGTATTCGCGCAAAAAAACTGCATACAAAGATGCATCAAAATGAAATGCATAACTGTATTTTGAGGATAAAGAGTTGGCATCATTATTCGGGTAATTGAACTTTTCGGCGGCTGCCGCCACCACGCCTAACGCGTAATCACCAATAGGGAATTGATTACCCATCATTTTTGCTTTTAACCAATAGTGGTGGAAGCTTACATCGTTAATGGTCTTTCCATAAATACCAAAGGGATGAATATAGGCATCACCTTTTTTCGCCCAATTGGAGAACTCAATGCCTAACTTATAAGTTGCATTGGTTTTTTGCATAAATTCATTTTCATTGATACCTAAGGTTTCATTAAAAAAACGAATATGCGGCACCGTTGCTTCGCCAACACCTACAGTACCTATGAGTTCTGATTCAATTAACGTAATGTTGTACTTTTTATTTCCCAAAAATTTACCAAGCGCAGCGGCTGACATCCAGCCAGCCGTGCCTCCGCCAACAATGACTAGGTTAACAATATTATTATTCATATTTGTACATTCACATTTTTGGTGTTTGATGCATCAGCCCTCATCTAGGCTGGCCTATTTTTAGCCACATACTCTTTTAATTCAGTTAGCCATTTCCGTTGCGACATCAATGAATCAGCCTGCTTTCTTGAGTGTTCGAGATGCTCTAAAATTTTTTGCTTTGCGAAATTCCCTACAAGGTCGTTTACTGCTGGTGCTCTTGTGGGGTAATCCATACCATAAAGCACCGACAAATAACTTTCTGTATGAAAAAAATCAAACGTGCTTGCAAAATCAGTGCGCTGCGGAATGGAATATTTCCATAATTCCAATCGCTCTTTTAAAAGATCGGATAACTGCACCTGCTCAGTAACATCGCGCCAGAATTGCGTATCTCTTCTATCTGAAATACAGTAATGCAGTTGAATAAAATCAAAAATACGCTCCCAAATTAGTGTCGCAATCTCGTTGCATGATTTAGCGTACACTGGAATTTCTTCTTTATGTAAGGGCATCTTTTTTGCAATCATACCTGCGCAAAAGTCTGTTATAAAAAGAGATGTAGCCTCAAGCGGTTCTACAAAGCCATGGGCCAAACCCAGTGTTACGCAATTTTTCTCCCATATTTTTTCTCGAAAACCTGCCTTCATCGGAATTTTTCGAGCATTCGAATTTTCCAGATCTCTTCCGTGGTATTTAGAAAACTCTTTTAGCGCATCATCATCACTCATATGCTGTGAAGAATACACAAGTCCGGTGCCGCGTCGTGTCGTCAGTGGAATATCCCATACCCAACCGGCACCATGTGCCACAGCTTTGGTATACGGAAAAAGCTCTTCATATGAATCAGTGGGAGTCTGTAATGCTAAGGCGGTATCGGTTAAAATTATGTCGCTTTTATCAATGAAGGGAACTTTTAATGTTTTACCAAATAACAATGATGAAAAGCCGCTGCAATCAATATAAAAATCAAATTCTTCGTGACCTCCTGAATCATACTGGAAGCCTTTTACACTGCCGTCGTCATGCAACATTACGTGATTAACGGTTTCATAAATATGTTTTATACCAAATTTTTTTTTGGCGTTATCTGCCAGCAGCGTAGCAAATTTGGCGGCATCAAAGTGATACGCGTAATTCACCAACCCTTTATACGGAGGAGAGTCTGTTCGTTTAGGGGAGCGGTTCCGTTCAGCCACATAATATGCCGCGGATAACTTTGAATAATAAGCTTCTGTTTTTTTGCCCAACCAATAGTAGGTGACATCGTATCCACTAGGAAATGGTGCATCAAATGTGTGGTAATAAAAATTATCTTTTCCGTATTTTTCAGTGCTCATCCAATTAGCAAATTTAATAGCGGTTTTAAATGTTGCATCACAATGTAAAAGTAAATCAACTTCACTAATACCAAAACTTTGTAAACTATTGCGAATAAACGGAACAGTGCCTTCACCCACACCGATAACAGGAATATCTTTTGATTCTATCAATGTGATTTCAATTTCTGGATCGCGCGATAACTCCAACCCTAAATGATTTGCACTAAGCCAACCGGCATTACCGCCACCCACAATTGCTATACGCTTTATCTTCATGAAAGTTTCCAAACTCAATTATTTTTTTAGTCTTTTTATTACTTCTTTAATCTTTCTATAACGTGATCTTTAATTGTTCTTTCAGCATGAGGGGTTATTTCTCCAATCGCATATTGGCAACGCTCTGGAATATAAGAAGCCGGATCTACACCTTGTTTAAACAAATAATGGTCAAACATAGCTCGCCAGGCATTCCGCTGAATAGGCGTTAGTTTTCGCATCGCCAGCATCGCCATATTTAAACTATCAAGCGGTGTTGGTTGAATTACTTCCTTAGCGGCAGAACCATTCCACCAGTAATTCATCAAACCATTCACTTTTTCTAGTGAGTCCACGTGGTGCCACCAAAGCATGGGAATAAAAATCGCATCACCAGGAAGAAGCTCTGCAGAATATGCATTATCGAGCGCAGCTTTAAACCGCGGATAACGATCAAAATCCGGGTTATGAAGATTTACCAAACTAACCGGTGCACCAGCGGGGGTAAAATTTAGCGAGCCCGGATATAAATTGGCGACTTGCTCAGGAGGAAAGAGAATAAATCTTCTGCGCCCTGCGACCACACAAGCAACATTATCGGAACCGTCATAATGCGCGCACACAGTCGTCTGATTTCCCACCCACAAACGAGGCGCTACATCTGGGAAGAAATCCGATTTATTGTCGCCAACCAAGCCTGGCAATATATCGCTCAGCACTAGATTTTGTATCGATATAACGGGGTAAATCTCTTTACTCATTAATTCTAATAATCGGCCTAAAAATAAATCTAATCGCTCATCTCCCTTAATATAATTTAGGTCGGTCATATCATCATTATAAAAAAAACGTCCTTTAATATCGGGGTGTCCCACCAATATACTGGCCTTTTTATCTGTGTAAAAACGCATTAAATACGAAGCAAAATCTTGCGGTGTGTTTTTAGCCGCATTCACTAGTGGCCAATGCTCGGCAAAACCGCGAATTACTATAGGTTGCTGCAGGGGAACTATCTCTTCAAAAAATTGCTTTGCCGAGAGATTTTTATATTCAGGGATGTTTTTATAATCTGTCATCTACTCACCCATTATTTTGATGCGATACTTATTGCTCTATCAAACCATAACCACAATAAATTATTTCAGATTAAAAACGTCGATAAATTTATAAAAAAGGCGCACAACATTTCTGCTGCACGCCTTTTTCTAACAACTTCCTACTAGAAAATTACTCTGTTAGAAGGTTGCACGCACAGTCAAACTGTAACGACGGTCAGTAGTGAAGTTAAACGCATTCGTTTTGGTGCCAGCTTGATTCAATTGATATTGGGTTTGAGTCTCAGGATTCAGCAGGTTAGTGCCATCTACACCCACTTTCCAATTGTCATTGATGGTGTAAAACAAACTCATATCCAATTGACCTGATGCCTTAGCATAAGCTGGTACAAACTCTTCAGACTCACGCTGGGTCGACAAGTACGCTGAACGCCAAGTGTAGGCTAAACGGAAAGAAATATCGTTGTGTTCATACATACCCACGATATTGAAGTTTTTATCCGAGTAACCTTGCAAGGGCAAACCAGTAAACGCACGGAAGGTATTACGGCTATCCACTATCGCAGTACCATCCGCGGTAAAACGGATATTGCCATCGGTACTCTCCGGACTTTCCAAACCACTCTGCTTAAGGTAGGTAAAGTTTAACTGCAAACCTAAACCACTCCATGCACCTGGCAGAAAGTCATAGAATTGAGAGTAAGCAAGCTCGACGCCTTTAATAGTGCCAGAGCCCGTATTGGCTGGGCCATAAGCAGATACCGGGTAAGAGGTGCCTGCGTATTCTACGTCAAGATTAAAACCGCGGTTGCGAATAATATTGTCAAGGTTTTTGCTGAACAAGCCTACCGTTAGAGAACCCGCTTTAGCAAAATACCATTCAGTAGACAAATCCAAATTGATTGCAGTTTCTGGCTCCAGGTAGGGATTTTGCGCGCCAGCACTGATTTCGATATTTTTAATATCTACAACAGGGTTAGTTGTTTCATCTTGAGCCTTGCTAGGATCTTGCAGCACTTTGGTGTAATCCAGCCCCAAAAGCATAGTATTGCGGGTTTGCGTCAAGCTTGGATAGAACAAGCCTTTAGATGCACCAAAACGCATAACCACGTCGTCACTCAGGGAGAAGGCCAAGTTCAAGCTTGGTAACACCGTGCTGTAGTCTGTGCCATCTACCGTACTTTGAATACCACTAGTTGTAACACCATTACTGGTACCACCGGCGGCAAGTTTGTAAAGGTCAGGATACTTGGTTTGAATGACAGCAGCCAATGAATCGGTGCCACGCGACGATAATGCCGGCAATGCCAGGAATCCAGTAGATTGCAATTGGTAGTTAACATAACGAAGGCCCAAGTTACCTTTTATGGGAACCGCTATATCATCAAATGCAAAATCACCACGAACATAGAACTCAGTGCGTTTTTCTTCAGTAGAACTGAGATCCTGCGCCGCAAAGGGGCCATCTGCACGATTATTTAAATCTCTATACTCTTTGGCGCATGCGCCACTGCCATCATTTGCATTGCCAACTGCACTCCAGGTGCCACAACCATCACGCAACGTTTGACCAAAGTTTTTAGCCAAATCCATTTTCGGGAAAAGGAAACTATTGTTATCGCCCTGTAAGACTTCTCCATGATAGTAATCATCTAACCTAACGCGCTCATAGA
>JANYIO010000247.1 GCA_025362015.1 Gammaproteobacteria bacterium
ACGGCGCGAGCACTTTTTGGAAGCAAGGAATCTACATTAATTCAGTCGCATGCAACAATGCAACATTCGGTGATCCTGTTGTGGGCACCTTCAAGAGCTGCCAAATCGCGGAACCGCTTTGGACCAAATGTGCGAATGAAAATGGAATTTGCACATTTTCCGGCAAGAAAATAATTCGTTATGGAACCGGTACACGGTGGGTTCAAGGTGAATACACTAATCAGGTCAGTTGTAAAAATAGTGTGTTTGGCGACCCCGCTGTTGGCAGCGGGAAAATTTGCCAAATCGCTGGAGACAATTCTGATACCGCGGCACCTACTCCGCCAGATAATTTAAATATTCTTAATCTCACTTGCACCTCAGGAATTTTATTGTGGACAGCATCGACTGATAACGTCGGTATTTCAGCTTACGATATTTATCACGACGGACAATTTATGGTGCGCGTTGGCGGCGATATATTAACTACAACGATTACTCTTACTCCTGGCGTTAATTGGGGATTATATGTAAACGCGATAGATTCGGCGGGGAATGTTTCTCAGGCGAGCCCTACCTTGCCAATCGCCGTTCCCCAATGTCAAGTGGACACCACCCCGCCATCAACACCGGCAGATTTCAAAGGTGTTACCACCGGAACTACCGCAACGTTGAGCTGGACGGCATCCACTGACAATATTCGTGTCACTGCTTATGATGTCTATCGCAATAACGTGAAAGTCGGCTCGACACCAAACCTGACTTATATCGATTCCGGCCTGACCTCCAATACCACGTATCAATATTCTGTAGCAGCGCGCGATGCCCAAAAGAATAGTTCTGCCCGCACCGCTAATTTACCGCTTACCACCGGCAGCGTTTGTTCCACGCCAGTATGTTCGGTTGAACAAGTTGCGACGGAAACCGATATCCCCTGGGGTTTGGTAACGCTTCCTGATGGTTCAATTCTCTATAGTCGTCGCGATGCGCACGATATCATTCGCCTCAATGCCGGTGTTAAGTCAACGATCGGAACTGTACCCAATGTACAAAATACCGATGGCGAAGGTGGCTTGTTAGGCCTTGCGATTACAAAAGATTTCCCGGCGACTGATCCGTGGCTTTATATTTTCCACACCAGTCCAACTGATAACCGGCTCGTTCGCATTCAGTACAAAGATGGCGCGCTGGTTCCATCCACCGAGCAAATTTTGCTGACCGGAGTTGGGCGCAATAAATTCCATAACGGCGGTCGCTTACGCTTCGGGCCAGACGGAAAATTGTATGTTGCGACAGGCGATGCCCAGGCATCGAATAACGCGCAAAATATAAATAGTCTTAACGGAAAAATCCTGCGCATTAATGTCGACGGCAGCGTGCCTTCCGATAACCCCTTTAACAATTATGTATGGAGTTATGGCCATCGCAATCCGCAAGGCTTAGCATTCGATTCCAGAGGTCGCTTATGGCAACAGGAGTTTGGTAATGGTGAGCTGGACGAAACCAATTTAATCGAAAAAGGTGGCAACTACGGCTGGCCGGATTGTGAGGGAACTGTTTCCCAATCGGGTGGCGGTTGTGCAACACCAGGCTTCAAAGCGCCGAAACAAACTTACCAGACCGCTAACGGTTCTTGCAGCGGTATCGCGATTGTTAACGATGTGCTTTATGTCGCCTGCTTGCGTGGCACTCGTGTTTATCGCGAAGTTATCAGCGGTGATTCATTAACAAATGTGCAGCAATTATTTGTCGGCACCTATGGTCGTATTCGCACTGTCGAGCCAACTTTAGAAGGTGATTTGTGGATGACCACATCGAACAACGGTGACAAAGATAGTATCGCAAACAACAGTAATGAAGAAATATTTAAAGTTTTATTAAATAGATAAAATCGGAACCATTTCAATGTCGCTCTTTGAGCGACATTGATTTTTCATAGCGCCTTGCAAATAAATACTTGATAAATTGCGAGCATTGAAAGTAGTCCTGCCACACGAAATTTTCTACTTCTTCACAGTCAAATATCTGGCAATATTAACAGTCATGAATTAACCATCGTGTCGAGTAACCAATAGTGAGATCGGCATATGGAACAATTCTGTTTGTTTTCCGATCAAGTTAGCGACCAAAACCAAACTTCCTTACAGTTAAAATAACAATGTGAATTACATGTTTGAAGCTTATTATTTGTTTCTATCAAATCAATGTGCCCACCCTCGTAGCCGGTGATTTTCCAAAAAAATATTACTCCCTTTTTGTCCAATAATAGCGATGACGCTTTTGCAGGATCCAAAAACTGAGGCTTTCCAAATACATTGGGTAGAATCAGCTGATCGGCCAACAACTTTGCCCCTGTTTCAACCTTTCTATTTTTTAAGCTACCTGATTTTATTGGTAATCGACCTGTAAAAGTAACGCCCGATTTGAGTAAAGCCAGACTCATGCGAGTCGCGCATGTATTCGCATAACCTAAGTTCTGTTTTATGATCAAATCATTAAGATTATAACCAATCTCCGTGTACACATCAGAAGCAGACTTATATGTTGAATTGCTAGGTTCTGATGAATAATGATTTCTTTTCAGTGTTTGAAATGTTGGTTTCATGGCTTTGTTCCACAAGGAAATGAAGCGTGAAGAGAGTCCTCAATTACTGCTGATGCCCTTCGCTCCAATTGAATTGGTGTACTTTTTTTCATGTATTCGAAAATAAACTCATTAAGTGTGGCGGTGCTTAGCTTTTTATAATCACACCAAGCCCTACCTTCAGTTGCATCCATCACTCCCAACAAATAAAGTCTTGCCACTTTTCGCGCCCCCTCATCTTGACTAACAAACTCATTGAGAAATACTCTTGCGGACAAATTAACGCTATCTTCCGTTATAGGCATCTTCTTGATCTCTGCCTGCACACAACTGGACAAAATGACTGAAAGAAAAACAGCAGAATATTTTATTGACAACAATCTATATAAATTAATCATTTTAGTTTACCTGCTTGTAATTAATTACAATTAACTAGATGTATTCCAATGTCGTTTTCCGACCAAGTGTAGCCATTTATAATTTATTAAAACTCCTAGGGGGAGCATACTGACTATCTAGTTGGGTTAATATTTGATACGCAACAGTCACTCTTTGATCGATAGGATAATTTTTATTTGCCAGCATCACAATGCCCATTTTTTTTGCAGGATCATAAAGCGCATAGGCACCAAAGCCGTTCGTTGATCCGGTTTTGTTGATCAGTACATCTGCCTGTGGTTGCAATTGGGGGATGAGCTTGGTTGCTGGAATAGTTTCATAGATCATTTGCACAGAGTTACCTGCCAACAATTGCTCTAACTTTGACGTGTTGGAATATTGCTCCCATATTAAATCTTGTGTTATTTCACCCGACTTGAAATATCCGATGTGGGTTCCATTTATCGCACGCTGCAACTTTCCATCCAGTTTAATAAGCCCCATGTTAGCGTTAATAAACCGGATCAAATCCGCCGTATTAGTTTTTACACCATAGGCTTCGCAGTCCAGTATCCCGGGATTTACCCTGACCGGCATATCTGTTTTGTTGTAGCCTTGCGCGTAATTTTTCATCTGGCCTGCCGGCACATTGATGTAACTATGTTTCATCCCAAGCTTAGGGAATAACTTTTTTTCCATCGCGTTCGCAAAAGGCATGTGCATGCTCTCGGCAGTTATTACACCAAGTAAGCCAATCCCAAGATTTGTGTAAGCTCTGTAGGTACCTGCAATAAGAGTAGGTTTCCAGTTCTTGTAATAATCCATTAATTCATCAGTATTCGTAATATTGTCAGGAACTTGTAGCGGGAGATCACCGGCAGTATGTGTGCCTAGATTCATAAGACTGATGTTGTCAAAGCTACTTCCACGTAAATAAGGTAAATACTGGCTGACGCTATCAGCTAATGAAAGTTGTCCATTGACTTGCGCGTACGAAGCCAGTGTTGCTGTGAATGTTTTACTCAAAGACCCTATCTCAAATAAGGTGGTATTGGTAACAGGTTGCTTAGTCTCTTTGGAGGTTACACCATAGTTGTAGAAGTAATTCTTGCCATTGAGGGTAACCGCCACTGCCATACCTGAGATATCGTATTTTTGTATCAACGGTTTGATTGCATTGTCCACGATATCTTTGATCTTGGACTGATCGATATTACCAGCAGCAAAGCAGCTGACCGTGAGGAAGCAGGTAAAAACCGACAGCAGTTTTAAGAGGTTCATAATTTTTCGACGCATGATTATTTTTGTACCCAATTCGGCGTTCTGCTTTATAAATAGTAAGCTCTGCTGACAATGTCAGCCGACGGAAATATAAAAGCAAACATCAGAAAAATATTAATCAGTGAAAAAGTAACATTATCAAAACCATGAACACCAACATAGTTTTTGTGTTTGGCCATTTACATTCCGAACCATTGCATTTCACAAATATTCTTCGGAAGTTTGTCCAGTTTTTTTATATTTATTTAAACACTTTCTTGCGTAGTCGTTTCAGTTGTTACCGGCGTAGTCGGATGATTACCCCACTCCGCCCAGGAACCGTGATACGCACGAATATTAAATCCCAAAGCCTTTCCCACTAAATAAGTAAAGCCTGAACGGTGATGGCTTTGGCAATGGGTGATCATGCGCTTGTCTGCAGTTAAGCCGAGAGCAGCTAAATATTCTTTCGCGTCTTTACGAATACGTAATGCATTGTTGCGATCCATTAAATTTGTCCAGTCGCAATTTATCGCACCGGGAATATGCCCGCCTTTCATGCCCATTACACGCTCACCGCGATATTCTCCCGGGCTGCGCGCATCCCACACCACAAAATCGGCTTTATCTAATTCGCTAATAATATCGGGAATTTCGATAACCACTTTGGGATCAATTTTGAGATCGGTTTTACTTGGCGTTACGGTGGGGATTTCTCGCGTGACAGGTTGGCCGGAAGAGATCCACGCGTGCAAGCCACCATTTAAATACGAATAGTGTTTGTGGCCAATTGCATCCAGTGTCCAGATCATGCGGCCTGCCCAACCACCACCTTCATCGTCATAAACAACAACGTGAGTATCTGGCGTTAATCCTAAAAAAGAAAATACCCGATTAAGTTGTTCAAGCGACGCAATTTTATTAGGCACCGGCGCTTGCCCCAGCATAATTTTTTGCGGCGGCACATGAATCGCGCCATCGATATGGCCTTGCATATAGGTTTGCTCACGGCACATATCGATCACTAAAATTTTATCGGTGGGTTGCGCCAAGAGTGCAGCTAGCTGTGTGGGTTCTATTACAAAAGGTAGGGCCATTTTTTACTCCAATGAAAGCAAAATGTTATTTATACGCGACACTTTGTAATCTGTTATTTGCTTAAATGATAGATCGCCGTTTCGCCAAATAAATTTGGTAATACATCTTTTAACAACTGCCCCGATGCTTCATTGACTACCTCGCGGTGAATGACTTTAATATTTTTTTCGCGACAAAGTACTTCAAAATCTTTGAAAGTACAAAAGTGAATGTTCGGAGTGTTGTACCATTCATAAGGCAACAAATCTGACACCGGCATGCGCCCATAAGTTGCTAATTGGTAACGTGCTTTCCAGTGACCAAAATTGGGGAAAGTAACAACACATTCTTTACCAACGCGCAGCATTTCTTCTAATACTTTATGGGGAAAGTGTAACGTTTGCAGCGCTTGCGTCATTAACACTGTATCAAAACTATTATCGGCAAAATTGCTGAGGCCACGATCAAGGTTTTGTTCGATAACATTTAAATCTTTATCGATACAAATATTAATTTGCTCGGCATCAATTTCTAAACCGTAACCTTCTACCTGTTTGGTATCAATTAAAAATTTGAGTAACGTTCCGTCACCACAACCTAAATCGAGAATGCGGCTGCCTTGTTTAATCCAATGTTGAATTTCGTTGAGATCTATACGCATGATTGACTCACTCCGTTGAGGTAACGTGTGAACACTTGCTGATAACGTTCATCTGGCAAAAGAAAAGCATCGTGGCCAAATTGCGATTCTATTTCAGCGTAACTAACTGCTTTATTAGCACCTATCAGTGCATTGACTATTTCGTGCGAACGCTCGGGTGCAAAACGCCAATCCGTCGAAAACGAAATGACTAAAAATTTTGCTTTGGTAAGTTTAAATGCTGCTACAGGATCATCATTGTAGTCTCTCGCCAAATCAAAATAATCGAGGGCCTTGGTAATTAATAAATAACTGTTGGCATCAAAACTATTGGCAAAGCTATCGCCCTGGTGACGCAAATAACTTTCAATTTGAAATTCTACCGGCGCATCGCTACCGATATCAAAACTACCTTTACGCAAATCGCGACCAAATTTTTCACCCATCGCAAAATCTGAAAGATAAGTAATATGGCCGATCATGCGCGCCACGGCTAAACCTTCGCGCGGTAAGGTATTTTGTTCAAGGTAACGGCCATCACAAAAATTGGGGTCGCTCACAATCGCCTGCCGCGCCGTTTCATTAAACGCAATATTTTGTGCACTAAGTTTTAGCGCTGAAGCAATGACCACGCAGTGACGCACACGTTCAGGATATTGCAACGCCCAACGCATGGCTTGCATGCCACCAAGGCTTCCGCCAATGACAGCGGCCCATACTTCAATGCCGAGCGCATCCGCTAACAGCGCCTGACTTGCAACCCAATCACGCACACGCAGCTTGGGGAAATCTGGCCCCCAAGGCTTGTTCGTTTCGGGATTGATACTCGCGGGGCCCGTAGAACCATGACAGCCGCCCAGATTATTAAGGGAAACCACAAAAAATTTATTAGTGTCGATGGGTTTGCCCGGGCCGATATAAGCATCCCACCAACCGGGGCGCTTATCGCCCATGCTGTGAAAGCCGGCAGCGTGATGGTGACCTGAAAGCGCGTGGCAAATTAGCACGGCATTACTTTTATTGGCATTGAGCGTGCCGTAGGTTTCATAAACAATTTGATAATCGCTTAGGGTTCTACCGCAAGCCAATAACAATGGTTCGCTAAAATGAATAATTTGCGGAGTAACAACTCCAACGGATTGTAAAGAGCCTACGGAATCAGTAGGGAGTGAGTTGGGCATGGCGATCTCTTATCACATGATTGAAGCCAGCCTATTATTGGAGCAAGTTTGGCTGGTGTATGTGCGTCAGTCTAAAGAGGCAGCACCAGCGCTGCAAGAACTCTTCACTGCTTTTTCTGAAAGTTAAATTGCCATTACCTGGCACCCCAACTATCATTAGTTCGCCGGAAGGCGCAAACACACATAACTTATTACATGGAGACACAAATGAAAAATAAAATCTTAACAAGTATAGGATTTCTCAGCATTGTTACATTATCTGCAATGCCCGCTTACGCCAAAAACAATCTCGACACCGTTAATCCCTGGACCCAATGTGGCATTGGCGCCATGATTTTTAAAACCCATCCAGTTGGCGCGGTTATTTCAAACATTATTTGGGATTACGGCACTACAGCTGTTACCTCTGCAATTTCCTCTAAAGGTTCTTGTGAAGGTGCAAAAGTAGAAGCTGCACTTATTATCAATGAGACCTATCCAACAATCGCTGATGAAACTGCAAAAGGCCAAGGTCAAAATTTAAGCGCAGTTGTTAATCTACTTGGCTGTAATACGGCAAATGAGGCTTTGGTAATTAATGGGATTCGCACGGACTTTGCAATTTTAGTTAGCGCAAAGGATTATGAAACGCAAGCTCAAGTTACCAAAGCGCAAAATTACTACAATATTGTAGTAAACAATGTAAATACTCAATGCAGCGCTAGCTAACATAAAAACACGGAGCTAAAAATAGCTCCGTGTTTAAATTTCCTTCATGTACAAACTAGTTTTTTTTACTACCTTATCATGTTGGCTGGC
>JANYIO010000273.1 GCA_025362015.1 Gammaproteobacteria bacterium
CAACTACAACAACTACAACACCTACAACAACTCCACAAAAAAATTTTTAGGTGATTTAAAAAAATGCATTTTCTTATCCTGAATAAATTAATTTTTGGCAACAAAGTTCAATGAGACTGAATTCATACAATAACGTAAGCCCGTTGGGTTTGGTCCATCGTTAAATACATGCCCCAAATGCGCATCACAACGGCGACATGAAATAGCTTCACGTAACATACCAAAACTTCTGTCTGAAATTTTTACGATATTTAATGGTGAAATAGGTTGCCAAAAACTTGGCCAACCAGTGCCTGATTCAAATTTTGTTTTAGCATCAAACAAAGCCGTATCGCAACAAATACAATGATAGATTCCATCGTCATGATTATTGACGTACTTACCAGATCCTGCCGCTTCGGTTCCTTCTTCACGCGTTACTTTATACGCTAATGGCGATAGTTGTTGACGCCACTCCGCTTCCGTTTTTATCAACTTGGTGACGCGGACTGTATCCTGACTTTTTCCGTCAACTGAAAAGTTTTCAATGGCAACGTCGCCATTCAATTTGGGACCAGAAAGCGATGCAGCCATAACCGGGCCACCCATGGTGCTTGCAGCCAGAACCGCAAGGCTTTGCAATAGAAACGCGCGTCGCGAACGGGTTAGAATTAATTCCGAATGTTGACTTCTCATAGACTAATCTCCTATCCAAACGTGAATGAAAATGCCTAAACACTACTATCCAAAAATCCAATGGTGTCTGATTGAGACTTAGTTTTTCTGATGGGCACTTAGCTTTTTCGGATTGATACTTAGCTTTGATGATTGAAATAGGTAAACGTTACAAAAAGCTTACTATTATAAAAAATAAACAATAGTGAGTGCGAATTACGTAAGTCGCAGCGATGTAAAGCTCTAGATCGAGTTATCGGCAAATAATACGGCAGGCCCTACGGATAGAGGACGTTGTTTGTTGTATAAAAAAAATGTTACAGTCAGCCAACGAATCAAAGCAATATGAGACGATAAGCTTATGATCATGAACAAACTGATCGGAGATTTCAAAGCCTACTATCGAGCTTCTTCTGAAAACAGAACTGGCGTCCATATGTTCCTGGCATTTGTTATTATTCCGGCTGTAGGCTTAAGCCTTTTATTTTTTATTGTTTATAATTTTTATGTGTAGACTGGATGCGGGCATCCGATTTACTTGGGTCGCTGCAGCACTCATGTTTTGAGAATCGCCATGTGTTTTAAAGTGGCTTTTGTTGACTTCATTTTAAATTTTTAAACTCGCCCGTAAAATTTGCATCGTACACATCACCTTCAACAGATATTACAAAGTAGACGGTTTTCTTTTCGGCATCGTTTGTTACGGCTACCACATAATAACCCGGATATTTTTTATGGATCTTCGCGTTTTTAACGGGAAGTTTATTCCAGCTCGCCGGAAGTTTTCCAAATCCAAGTCCCTGATCTTTTGTCGTCAAATCAGTTGCTGCCGCTATAGCAATTGGGAGCACAGTTTTATCATTAACATGCTCGTGGTCATCATGAGCGAAGGCCGAAGGCATATTAAATAACAAACCAATTAAAAAAAGCGCTGCAAATTTTTTCATCATAAATTTCCCAAATTTTCTAAATTAAATGTTAAACCCTAGACCGTAAACTTAAACCAACACAACATCCACACCATGGGCACGCAGTGCAGTTACAACTTCTGGATCTGCAGCTATATCGGTAATCACTTGATGAATTTGTTCAGTTTTGGCAATCACCGATAAACTGCGGCGATGTAATTTAGATGAGTCGCCAACGGCAACAACCTGTCGAGAAATTTTTATCATCTGCGCGTTAAGTTGTGCCTCAAGCAAATGCGGTGTCATAGCGCCAATTTCTGGATCAAGCCCGTCGAAACCCAAAAATAAAATATCGGCACGCAAACCATTGAGAGCTTGTTCAGCTTGGGGGCCAGACAGTGAATATGAACTCTGACGTAAAACACCACCCAACATAATCAAACGTACATGGGGCGAGCTTGCAAGCAGCACAGCGACATTAAGCGCATTGGTAATAACGTTAATAGAATTTACTTTCAGCGCGCGGATTTGTTTAGCAATTTCGCCAGTGGTACTGCCCGAATCGAGAACTATGGTTGCACCATCTTTTATCAATTTCACTGCAGCGGCGGCAATACGCATTTTCTCAACGCGATTGATACTTTGTTTGATACTGACTGGCAAGTCTTCATCGTCGCGCTGTACGAGTGCACCACCGCGCGTACGCACTATGGCGCCGATTTCGGCGAGTGCATTTAAATCGCTGCGGATGGTAACCAAGGAAATGCCAAACTTTGCTGATAACTCTTCAACGGTTACCCGCTCTTGCTGTTCAATTAATTCTCGAATCAAGCGGCGACGTTCTTCAACGAGTAGCTCGCGTTCTTCATGTGGAACTGCTTCAGTGTGGGTATTTGTATTTTCCATCATCGCTCTTTCATGTTTGGTATTTGCATGTTTGGCATCAGACCACAACAATTTGTTCGCCAATTTTTTAGGCGACTCTCTCATCGCAGCTTGTGCAGGCAATATAGCATAATCCTGCGACTCTGAAGAGCCGGCTACCGCGTCAGAAGAACGGCCGACGAAGCGATAAATGTTCGGAGTTGTAGAGGGGAATGGTGACGTGGGTATTTACTTCCAGGCGTTGGGGAAACGCTTGCGGGCATTTTTTGCATAGAGTTTATCAACCACTATTTTCGGCAATACCAAACCTTGTACCGGTTCGCGCAATTCAGGGACCTGGATGAATTGACTGGTATTGAAATAGCGCCAATCGCGCAGCCACACATTGTGCGCATCACTGTTGAAATCTTTATTTGACTGGTCTCTAGATTGAGCCTGTTCACCTGATTGAGAAAGGTCTGTGCCGTACATCAGACGATCCTGGTAGCGAATAAAAAAAACCCGGACTTTTTCGTGGTCACGATTGGATTGGTATTGCAGCTGGCCAATGCGTGCCGCCAGATCAACAGTCGCAGTTGGGAATCGATCCAAAAATTTCCCCAGCTCATCCACACTCCACTCCAATGACGCGAGATGTACACCGACAAATAACAAGCCCGGATTTTTAGTGAGCATGGCATCGCGTGCTGCCATGAGTTGTTCATAGCTCGGAAAATCAGGATGCAAGTACATGTGATATTGCGGATGATTTCTAAAATATTCTTTATCGTTAAGTACCGTCATTTGCTCGACCGGTAACCAGCAATTTTTTGGTTCGCCACTATGATTTAGTAACACGATATTTTTTTTGGTAAGATGATCAAAAATGGGATTAAAATGTTTGTCGTCGAGCACAATCATTTTGCCATCTGGCGAACGCAAGTCCATGCCGATATTTTTCCAGACTTTAATTCCCACGGCGCCCTTTGAAACCATCTCATCGATATGTTGTAAAGTATCTTGTAGCCACTCAGGTTTATCAAAATTTGCTACTGTAAAGGTTGCGGCAAAGGCTACATATTGCGGGTAGACTTTGTGCAACTTTACGGCGATGTTTTCTTGTTGATCGAGCGATGGAAACTCGCTGTAATCGACATTAATTGTCAGAATCTTAAAATTATCTTTGTGTAATAGCTTTACAAACTCAGTCGTGTTTTTATTATGAATATGCGTATGTACGTCAATTTTTTCTACATATTTGTAATCGTTCATGGTGTAGCTTTGAATTTCATTCGCAAAGGTGGTTAACGATAAAAACAGACAAGCCAACCCCAGGCCAGATAACATATTTATTGGCAACCGCATAGAAACTCCAACTTATAATTTAGATATTAGTTCTGCTTGCTTGGTTAAATTTTCTAAAGCTGATTTTTGCAGTGGTGAACCATGATTTTTTGCTGCATATAGAGCAGCACCTATAGCGGGCGAATAAAGGGGCGTCGTTAGCGAATATTTATATGCACTATTTTCTTCGATCAATTTTCTAAAGCAATCAAGCACAACAATATTGCTGTCAAAAACGCCGCCGGAATAAGACACAGGAAATAATACATTTGCAGGGACTTGCAGCGTACTGCGCACCGCGTTAACTATATCAGTCAGTTCGCGTGCTGCAGAAATAAAAATCGCATGGGCTTGTTCATCACCAGCCACGGCGGC
>JANYIO010000281.1 GCA_025362015.1 Gammaproteobacteria bacterium
TCTTCATAATATTTCGAGCTTTACCATTTCTGTTAATCATTTTATCGAATAAGGAGCAGGGTTATAAAAATACGGTCAAAGGTTAATACATGGGATGGTGCACTAAGTTGGGAATTGGATCTAATATTTTTACTTTTAGCCTTTGTTAAATATGACATTTTATTTTATATGAAAAAATAATTAATTTCATGCTTGAATTTTATTTAAGCGACTGCATATCTGTATTGTAGTCGCTCGCATGGGGGTTACACATAGTTAATAACGTGATTACTTTGATAAGTTAAAACTCCTATTGCTCATCATGAGGATAATTTTATGCGTAATTTAAATTTTGCTCCATTGTACCGTTCTGCTATTGGTTTTGATCGTATGGCAACTTTGCTTGATACATTAAGCCGTTCAGAACAAAACCAACCTAGTTATCCGCCATACAATATCGAATTGACAGGTGAAGATCAGTATCGCATTACTATGGCGGTAGCGGGTTTCGATCGCACTGAAATTAATGTTGAAATACACCAAAATCAATTAACGGTTTCTGCTAATAAAATGGCAGAAAAAGACGCGCATACTTATTTGTATCAAGGTATTGCAGCGCGTAGTTTCGAGCGCCGTTTTCAATTGGCGGATCATGTGCAGGTACAGTCGGCTCATTACGAGAATGGTTTGCTGCACATAGATTTGCAACAACTTATTCCCGAGGCAATGAAGCCGCGTACTATTCCTATTAGTGTTGCGGCGGGACAAGATGTATTAAAACATGCGGCTAATGCTGAAAATTTGGCGGCATAGATGATAGTTCATCTTTACTTTTTTAATTAGTAACGCTTAACAAGTTCGCGCAGGGCTCTGTACGAACTTGTTTCAGTTATGAATAGTGCTGATTGATGTTTGTTCGAGCTGTTCTTAATTTTTGACTGTTGCTGAAAAATAAATGGGTATTTTTATAAGTAATTATTAAAATGCACTAAATAGTTTAGCCCTTACTGTCGTGCGGTAAGAAATGGGTGTTGTTGCTAAATATTTTTTAAATAATTTAGTAAAAAAACTGGTGTCTTGATAGCCCACCTTGTCGGCAATTTCATTAATGGAAAGATTGCTAGTTTTTAATAAATCTTTAGCGATATTGACACGGACTTCCTGCAAAAAATCTAAAGGCGAAATTCCCAGCGCGGTTTTAAAGCGACGATTCAATGTGCGCGTACTCATACTAAATTTTTCTGCTAATTGCGACATAATAATTTCACGATAATAATTATCTTGCAGCCAAATTTGAATCTGGGTGACTTCTTCGTCGGGGTGATGGCTGTGTTCCTGTTCAAAAAAACCACTCGCTTCATAGGCGCGGCGAATTTCATGCGAAAAATGGCGCTCTACGTGATTGGCGATGTCTTTATTAAATAAGCGCTGAATAAAATGCACTGTTAAATCGGCGAGTGAGTTAACGCTGGCGGCGCAATAGAGATTTCCCGCTTGTGTAATAAAATATTGGCGCTTGAGTTGTACCAGTGGGTAATCTTTGTGAAATTGATCGAAGTAATGCCAGTGAGTTGTAGCCGCTTTGCCATCGAGCAAGCCAGCTTCTGCAAGAAAACAACAGCCAGTTCCTACTGCACAAATAAGTGCTCCATTCTGATATTCCTGCTTTAGCCAATTGAGTAAATCACCGTTTTTTTTGATAAGTGGGCGCGGGTTGCGCCATAAGCCGGGTATGTAAATGATTTGATTATCCTGCGCGTCGTTCATTTTCATATCCGGCTGCCAGCGCAAACCTGAGCGTGTTTGTACGCTTTCACCGTCCGGGCTGATGGTCCGCAGATTGAGTGGAGCAGAAGCTTTGCTTGCAGAGGATATGGCACTTTGTGCTGCTAATAGCATCTCCAGCGGGAGCGTAGTACTAGTAGCGAGCATATTTTCCAAGAGTACAAAAGTGATATTAGCAGTTCTGGTGAGGTCGTTTATCATGACGAATCCTTAGTTTTGGCTAAAATACCATGTCTTATGGCTAAAGCAACAATGACTTTGCCTCTCCTAACCCATAAACTGGCAATCATTGTTGTTTATAAGGGTTTGTCTATGTCACAGCCATCTATATCGCGCTTACCCATCATCGTTGGTTTTGGTGGATTCAATGCTGCAGGCCGAGGTTCTGGTCATCATGCTTATCGCCGGATGGTGATCGAAAGTTTGCCCGTCAAAGAGCGCCAAGAGACTCTTGTTGGTCTTGCGGTAATGATGGGGTTGGTAAGATACGAAGATGGCCAATATAAAAATGAGTCTGGTCGTGATTATACGCTTGCACAAATCGAAGCTGAGTTGGGTGCAGAAGTGCTGGATGGCACCTTGATCCGTCGTATAGAAAAGACCTATTTTGATGTGGATGCAGTGCACTGGCAGAAATCTGCCACTTTAGGTGGCAGTGAACCTATTAGTTTTGAAGTGCGTGGCCGTGAATTGCCGGAGCCAGTTCCTTCTGATTGGACCATTGAAGATATTGATGGCGATCGCGTGCGCGTTACCCTCACTGGCGGAATTGAAGTTAAATTTAACAGTTATCGTGAGTCGCCGGTTAAGTCTGCAGGGCAGTTGCCGCGTGGTTTTAACCCTGGTCTGCTATACAAATCCCATTTCCATCCACGCGCTATTCAACTTGCGGTTATCGGGGCGTCAGATGCGATTCAATCAATCGGTATTGATTGGCAAACTATCATGGATGCTGTTAAGCCAGATCAAATTGGTGTTTATGCCAGTAACGTAATGAGCCAAATGGATGAGTTTGGTTTTGGGGGGTTGCTGCAGGCACGTTTGAAAGGCGGTCGAGTCAGTACTAAGCAGTGTCCGCTAGGTTTAAATACCATGCCAGCGGATTTTGTGAATGCTTATATTTTGGGTAGCGTTGGTCATACCGGCGCCACCGTGGGCGCTTGTGCATCTTTCCTCTACAACTTGCGGGCAGCTGTTGAGGATATTAGTAGTGGTAAATGCCGCGTAGCAGTAGTGGGTAATGCCGAAGCGCCAATTCTGCCGGAAATTATTGATGGTTATGCCACCATGGGTGCGCTGGCGAGTGAGGATAAACTCAAAAAGTTAGATGGTGTTGATGTCGCAGATCCTCGTCGTGCCAGTCGCCCATTTGGTGAAAATGCAGGCTTCACTATGGCAGAGGCTACGCAATATATAGTATTGATGGATGATGCGTTGGTCATGGAGTTGGGGGCAGATGTACACGGAGCAGTGGGCGATGTATTTATCAATGCTGATGGTTTCAAAAAATCTATTTCAGCACCTGGCCCTGGTAATTACATCACTATGACTAAGGCGGTTGCTGCCGCGCGCGCGTTATTAGGCGATGAAGCGATTCGTGAGCGCTCTATGATTCAGGCGCATGGTTCCAGTACTCCGCAAAATCGCGTTACTGAATCACATATTTTTGATGAAATCGCTCAAGTGTTTGGCATTAAGCATTGGCCTGTATCGGCGGTAAAGGCTTACGTAGGTCATTCGCTTTCGGCCGCTAGCGGCGAGCAATTAATTGCAACTTTAGGTGTGTTTAAATACGGCTTAATTCCGGGTATAAAAACCATTGATAAAATCGCCGATGATGTGTTTTCGGAGCGTCTGCAAATATCCACGACTGATATTGATCGTCAAAATAATCCGCTTGATGTTGCGTTTCTCAATTCCAAAGGATTTGGTGGTAACAACGCCACTGCCAGTGTTTTAGCGTCACATATTGTGGAGTCAATGTTGACGCGCCGTTATGGGGCAGAAGCTTTTGCGGCTTATAATCTGCGCCGTAAAAATGCTGTGACCCAGGCAGCAGCTTACGATCATCAAGCATCAATTGGTAATTTCGCTACTATTTACCATTTTGGCGAAGGGCTTATCGATGAAAGCAAAATTACTATCACTCAAAGCCAAGTCACCTTGCCGGGTTTTGCGCAGCCGATTGATTTAACGTCTACTAATCGCTTTGCGGATATGTGTATCAAGATCTAGTCGTTTTAAGCTAATCCATATCTATACAAACCGACTGCTTTCACTTAGAATGCTGCGCCTTTCGTACCGCTTGTGTACGAGTAAGATTTTTAACCGAGAAACCACTAGTCATGGTTCTCCTTCAGTAAATATAGGAAGAAGCCCTCAATGGTAACTATTCGTTTGTCTCGTGGTGGCTCTAAAAAGCGTCCATTTTATCATCTCACAGTAACTAACAGCCGTAGTGCCCGTAATGGCCGCTTTATTGAGCGTGTTGGTTTCTTCAACCCGGTTGCTCGTGGTCAAGAAGAGAAATTGCGTGTTGACGCAGTTCGTTTGCAGTATTGGGTTAGTCAAGGCGCGCAATTGAGTGATCGCGTTGCTTCGTTGGTTAAAGATAGCCAAGCCGTTGCTGCTCCTATTGCTGCTTAAGAGTTTGTTGACGCCTAATGTCTGATTCATCGAATTTAGTTAATGTTGGGCGTATAACAGCTCTGTTTGGTATTAAAGGGTGGGTAAAAGTCCACTCTTACACTGAACCTCAGGAAAATCTATTTGAGTATCATCCTTGGTGGCTTAAAACTGCTCATGGTGTGAAAAAGGTAGAGATTGACGAGGCCAGGCCACACGGTGACGCTTTTGTGGCGCATATCGTAGGTATTGATGATCGCGATATTGCTGCTTTGTACACCGCAGTGGATATTGCAGTAGAGCGAGATTTATTACCTGAGCTGGATGACGGTGAATATTACTGGAGTCAGCTAGAGGGTTTGATAGTGTTTACTCAATTCTCAGGTACGCGTCAGCGCTTGGGTGTTGTAGATAAGATGCTTGAAACAGGCGCCAATGACGTATTGGTTGTATTGGCGGATGCTGCCAGTATCGACCAGCGCGAACGTTTGATTCCCTATGTTCCTGAGCAATTTGTGCTTTCTGTAGATTTAGATGCAGGTGAGATACTGGTTGATTGGGATCCGGAATTTTAAAAGCATCCTGAGTTTTAGCGACATTTGGAATTTAAAACATGAGGGTCTGTGGTGAATAATGAACCACAAGAGATTAGAGAGCCGTTGAAAATTGCGGTTATCTCGATTTTCCCCAACATGTTTAGTGCTATTGCTGATTTTGGTATTACCAGCCGAGCACTCAAGCAAGGTTTAGTGGAGCTCAAGACATGGACTCCGCGTGATTTTGCTCATGATCGTCATTCAACCGTTGATGATCGCCCCTTTGGTGGTGGTCCGGGTATGGTGATGATGGTGCAGCCTTTGCGCGATGCCGTTGTGGCTGCCAAAGAATGGGCTGGAGTTGCAGCAAAAGTTATTTATTTGTCACCGCAAGGTAGAACGCTAAATCAAGCTGGCGTTGTTGAACTGTCAAATTACAGCAACATGATTTTGATTGCAGGGCGCTACGAAGGTATAGACGAGCGCTTGTTAGATACGGTTATCGATGAAGAGTGGTCTATCGGTGATTATGTTTTAAGTGGTGGTGAGCTGCCGGCAATGGTGTTGATAGATGCCATAACACGTTTGCTACCAGGTGCTTTAGGGCACGCACAGTCGGCAGAACAAGATTCATTTACCGCGGGCCTGTTAGATTGCCCGCACTACACTCGGCCTGAAGAATTTGAAGGCATGAGGGTCCCAGATGTGCTTATGTCTGGTAACCATGAACATATTCGGCGCTGGCGCTTACAACAAGCGTTAGGGCGAACACGGCTGAAAAGGCCAGATTTAGTGCTTGCGATAAATTTAACCGAGGAACAGCAAAAGCTGTTGACGGAATATCGTCGGGACCTTGATAACGACAAACTCTAGCTGTGAAGCTATAGACTCTTAGGAGAATATCAATGACAAATCCAATTATTCAGGCGCTGGAAAGCGAACAACTGAAAACCAATATCCCTGAGTTTTCACCAGGTGATACAGTAGTTGTGCAAGTAATCGTAAAAGAGGGTGAGCGTGTACGTTCGCAAGCATTCGAAGGCATTGTTATTGCCATTCGTACTCGCGGCCTTAACTCTGCGTTCACCGTACGTAAAATTTCTCATGGTGTAGGTGTTGAGCGTACATTCCAAACGCACAGTCGCCAAATTGAAAGCATTACCCTGAAACGTCGTGGTGATGTGCGTCAAGCCAAACTTTACTACTTGCGTGACCTTACTGGTAAGGCTGCTCGTATTAAAGAAAAATTGGTTAAATAAGGTTATTAACTTGCCGAATTAACCGAAAGCCAGAGTGGGTGACCATTCTGGCTTTTTCGTTTCTAGCTGTCGGTTTTAGTTTTGTTGCGGATTTTTATTTTACTTTTGATTGTTTTATTGGTTGAGGCCTTCTTGTGAATAACGCTCAACTTCAAACTCCATTGTTACTTTCGCCCCAGGAAGAATCTGTTATTGCTCTTTATCTAGATGCGATATGGATGGAAAAAGGTTTAAGTAAAAATTCGCTTGAGTCTTATCGAACGGATTTAACACTTTTTGCACAGTGGTTGGTGTCACAAAGTCTTTGCTTGTTACAGGTTGATGCGCAAACATTGTTGAGTTATTTGGCGGTGCGTCATGAGCGAAAGCTGTCTAGTCGATCAACGGCGCGTTTTCTTTCCTGTGTTCGAGGCTTCTATCGCTACCAGCTGCGCGAGGGTGCAATAACAGAAAATCCCGTGGCAATCGTTAAAAGCCCAAAGCTTCCGCGTTCACTACCAAAATCTTTAACGGAACTTGATGTCGAAAATTTACTCTCAGCTCCAGGGCTGAATGATCCGGTAGGGCTGCGCGATCGCACTATGCTGGAAGTTTTGTATGCGTGTGGTCTGCGAGTGACTGAGTTAGTAAGCCTTACTATGCCGCAAATAAATTTACGGCAAAATGTTATACGAGTAGTCGGTAAGGGCAGTAAGGAGCGTTTAATTCCTATGGGTGAGGAGGCCGCAATGTGGCTGGCGCGATATTTCCGTGAAGCCAGGCCAGAGTTGCTGAATCATTTGCCTAATGAGATAGTATTCCCAAGTACTCGGGCACAGGCGATGACACGACAAACCTTTTGGCATCGCATCAAGCATTGGGCTACAGTAGCAGGTATTGAAAAACCTTTGTCGCCACACACGCTTAGGCATGCATTTGCAACCCATCTTTTAAATCACGGCGCTGATTTACGGGTGGTGCAGATGTTGTTGGGTCACAGTGATTTATCAACAACACAAATTTATACCCATATTGCACGCACGCGTATGAAAGAGCAGCATGCTGCCCACCATCCTCGTGGATAACTTAATTTGTACCTTATACGGAGTTAATATGAGAGCCATTATGATTAAAAAATACGTATCTCCCTTAATTGGATTCCTGGCACTTTGTACTGCGGGTTCGATATTAGCGCAAGCTTTGCCAGCTGCGACTGAAGGCGCGGGTACGCTAAAGCGGAAAACCGTTGAAGAAACTATTATTAGTAAATTGCAACAAGCACGTCCTGATATGAAATTGGGAGCGGTCCGTCCTTCACCTATTGCCGGGTTGTATCAAGTGCAAGTGGTTGGCGGCCCGGTACTATATGTGACACCTGAAGGCGATAAATTTATTGCGGGCGAAGTTTTTACTGTTCAACCTACAGGTTTTGCTAAATATGAAGATCCAGGTTTGGTTGTCGAGAGAAAAAAATTATTAGCTTCTGTCAAGCCTAAAGACTCCATTATATTTAAAGCCAAAGGCAAGACCAAAGCTGTTGTATATGTATTTACGGATGTGGATTGTGGTTACTGCCGCAAATTAAATAGCCAAATGAATGCTTACACTGACCAGGGTCAACAAATGCCAGGCTATACCGATTTGGGTATTGAGGTTCGTTATTTAGCTTACCCTCGCGCAGGTATTCCTAGCCCGTCAGCGGATAAACTTGTTACAGCCTGGTGCTCTAAAGATCAACAAAAAACACTTACCATGCTTAAAGAAGATCAGCCAGTACCAAACGTGACATGTGATAACCCTGTTGCTGCAGAATTTGAATTGGGCGGTAAGCTAGGCGTTAATGGTACCCCTGCTATTTGGATGCCTAATGGTGAGATGAGACCTGGTTACATGCCACCTGCAGAGTTGGCTAAAGAGTTAGGTATTCTTTAAGTTATATTTGTTTTCCATCTTCGCTTTACAATCAGGGCTGGCAGATTGACAGCCCTGTGTTCCCTGAGTATCGTGGCCGTCTTTTTTTAATATTGGCCATCTGCCTTAATTCAAATCTACTGTTATACATGCTTAGGGGAATTCACTTGAATCCAGTTAAACCTGCCCGTCCGGTAAATCCTGCTCGTCTAGTAAATATAGGTATTTGCGGTCTTGGTACTGTAGCTAGCGGCACTATCAACATTCTTAACCGCAACAAAAGTGTTATAGATGCTCGTTCCGGTTGCAATATCACTATTGTTCAAGTGGGCGCGCGTCGAGATAACATCAAGTGTGATACTTCAACATTAAATGTTACGCGCGATATTTTTGATGTTATCAATAATCCAGACGTGGATATTGTCGTTGAATTAATTGGCGGTACAACTGTTGCTAAAGAGTTAGTACTGAAGGCGATTGCAAACGGCAAACACATTGTTACCGCTAATAAAGCGCTTATTGCTCATCATGGCGACGAAATTTTCGCGGCAGCAAAAGCCAAAGGTGTGACAGTCGCATTTGAAGCCGCAGTGGCCGGTGGCATTCCAATTATTAAATCCATTCGCGAAGGTTTAGCTGCAAACAATATTGAATGGCTTGCGGGAATTATTAACGGTACTACTAATTTTATTCTTACTGAAATGCGCGATAAAGGTCGTGCATTTGATGATGTTTTAAAAGAAGCGCAAGCTTTGGGTTACGCTGAAGCTGATCCTACCTTTGATGTGGAGGGTATAGACGCTTCGCACAAATTAGTGATTCTTGCTTCGCTCGCCTTTGGTATTCCACTGGATGTGAAAAAAGTTTTCACCGAAGGTATTACCAAAATTTCTACTGAAGATGTTAATTATGCTGAAGAGTTGGGTTATCGCATTAAACATCTCGGCATTGCGCGTCGCAGTGCGAACGGTATTGAGTTGCGAGTTCATCCTACGCTAATTCCTGAAAAACGTTTAATTGCCAATGTTGATGGTGTAATGAACGCAGTATTGGTGAAGGGCGATGCGGTAGGTGCAACACTTTATTACGGTGCCGGCGCTGGCGGTGAGCCGACTGGTTCATCAGTTGTTGGTGATATTATTGATGTTGCGCGCACTTTATTGGCCGCTCCGGAACAGCGTGTACCTTATCTCGGCTTTCAAACAGAATTTGTGACTGAACAAAAACATTTACCCATGGAAGAAATAGAAACCGCAAATTACTTGCGTATGTCTGCTGCTGATAAGCCAGGTGTATTGTCAAAAATTGCCACTATTCTGAGTGACTCTGGCATTAGTATAGAGGCCATGATTCAAAAAGAAGCCAAAGAAGGCGACGCAATAGTACCGCTTATTCTGTTAACCAATTGCGTGCAAGAAAAGAAATTAATGGCTGCGCTCAGTAAAATTGAAACATTGGATTCCATTAGTGGTTCTGTACAGCGCATTCGCGTTGAAAGTCTTAAATAAATTAACGCTGCTCTTTTATCCCTCCCTTTGAAAAAGGGAGGTTAGGAGGGATTCAAAAGCTAAAATCCCCCTAGCCCCCTTTTTCAAAGGGGGAAATTAAAAATTTTAAAAAGGTTAATTAACGTGAAATACATTAGCACTCGCGGCTTAGCTCCCGCACTTAGTTTTGAAGAAGTTGTATTGACTGGTCTTGCCCCCGATGGCGGTTTATATGTGCCAGAAACTTTGCCGACTTTTTCTACAGAAGAAATTGCGGCTTGGGCTGGTTTATCCTATCAAGAATTGGCATTTAATGTGATGAAGCCGTTTGTTGCTGGCGCAATTAGCGATGCTGAATTCAAAAAAATTATTGCGAATGCTTACAGTACTTTTAGGCATGATGCCATCGCACCTTTGGTGCAAACTGCGCACAACGAATGGATTTTGGAATTGTTTCAGGGGCCGACTCTGGCGTTCAAAGATTTCGCATTGCAGCTGTTAGGCCATTTGCTCGATCATTTTTTGAAGAAAAATAATCAGAAAGTCGTAGTGATGGGGGCAACCTCGGGTGACACAGGTTCTGCCGCAATTGAGGGCTGTCGCCGCTGTGACAATATTGATATTTTTATTTTACATCCGAACAATCGTGTGTCTGAAGTGCAGCGTCGACAAATGACCACAGTGCTTGCGCCAAATGTATTTAACATTGCTCTTGAAGGCAACTTTGACGATTGTCAAAATATGGTGAAAGCCAGTTTTGGAGATCAATCATTTTTGCCTGAAGGCCGTCAATTAGTTGCAGTTAATTCGATTAACTGGGCGCGGATTATGGCGCAAATTGTTTATTATTTTTATGCGGGCTTGGCCTTGGGTGCACCTCATCGCCCGATAGCTTTCTCGGTTCCTACCGGAAATTTTGGCGATATTTTTGCAGGTTATCTGGCGAAAAGAATGGGTTTGCCGATTGATCAATTAATTATTGCTACTAACTGCAATGATATTTTGCATCGCTGCATTAGTAGTAATGATCACAGCAAGTATCAATTGCAACATACTTTGTCGCCGAGTATGGACATAATGGTGTCGAGTAATTTTGAGCGTATGCTATTTGATTTGTATGATCGCGATGGCAGTGCGATTCGTCAATTGATGGAAGATTTTAAATCCGGCAGCATGACTCTAAAAGAATCTGCGTTGTCACGCGCACGCGAATTTTTCACAAGCTACGGTGTTAGCGATGAAGTCACGATGAATACTATTCGCGATGTTTTCGAGCACACCGAATACTTGCTCGACCCACATACAGCGATTGGAGTTGAAGCTGCACGGAAAACTCGCCGTCGTCAGGATATTCCCATGGTGTGCCTGGCAACTGCACATCCGGCAAAATTCCCGGAAGCTGTGCGTCAAGCCGGGCAAGCGGAAGATCCTGTGTTGCCACACCACATGAAAGATTTATTCAAACGTGATGAGCGTTACACGGTTTTGGCGCAAGATATTAAAGCGGTGCAGCAATTTGTAGCGGCAAACGTTCGTAAATAAATACATTTTGCTGTTATAAAAACGCCGCAGTGGTTTTCCTTTGCGGCGTTTTTATTTAGATCAACAACTATGTGCCAGCCAGTCATACAGCAGATACCTACTGTAGCTTTTTATTTCATTGGTAACATTAAATTTATGCAAAAAATTATTCGCCGCCGCAATATTGAACAACTCACCTCATTTGATCAAACCATTCATCCTCTGTTACAGCGTATTTATAGCGCACGCGGTATTCAAAGTGAGCATGAATTGCAATATCAACTTGCACAGTTATTAAAACCAAATTTTAAAGGTTTGCAGGAAGCAGTGAGTCTGTTAGCCGATGCTGTGGTCGCACAAGCAAAAATAATTATTGTTGGTGATTTTGATGCGGATGGTGCAACCAGCAGTGCACTCGGTGTATTAGCGTTGCGTGCAATGGGTTTACCTTCCGTGGATTTTTTAGTGCCTAATCGTTTCGAATATGGTTATGGTTTAACGCCAGAAATTGTTGCTGTTGCTGCAGCACAACATCCTGATTTAATTATTACAGTTGATAATGGCATCTCTAGCATTGAAGGTGTGGCAGCTGCGCGCGAATTAGGTATTACAGTCATTGTAACTGACCACCATTTGCCTGGCAGCGAATTGCCAGACGCTGATGCAATCGTGAATCCGAATCAACCCGGCTGTGAATTTCCGAGCAAAAATCTTGCTGGTGTGGGCGTTATTTTTTACGTGATGAATGCATTGCGTGCAGAACTACGCCAAATGGGTTGGTTCGAAGAAAGCGGAATTGCCGAACCCAATATGGCGAGTTTTTTAGATTTAGTAGCATTAGGGACTGTTGCTGACGTGGTGCCTCTTGATCACAATAATCGAATTTTGGTTGCTCAAGGTTTATTGCGAATACGTGCAGGTGCTGTGCGCCCTGGCATTAAAGCACTGTTGGAAATTGCGGGTAAACAATCGCATAAAATTATCGCTAGTGATTTTGGTTTTGCTCTCGGCCCACGGTTAAATGCGGCGGGGCGTTTGGATGACATGTCGCTGGGCATTCAATGTTTAATGTGTGATAGCGAATCCCTAGCGCGCGAAATGGCAATGCAGATGGATGAGTTAAACCGCGATCGCAAAGCGATAGAAACGGGTATGCAACAAGAAGCTATGGTTATGCTGCAAAAAGTTCTGAGTGCAGATGAAAATTCTTTGCCATGGGGTGTCTGCTTATTTGATGAATCGTGGCATCAAGGTGTGATTGGAATTTTGGCGTCGCGAATAAAAGATAAATATCATCGTCCAACAATTGTTTTCGCTGACGCTGGTGAAAGCGAGAATGGTGAGGCGCAAATAAAAGGTTCTGCTCGTTCTATTTCTGGTTTTCATATTCGCGATGCGCTAGATGCCATCGCTACACGTTACCCTCACTTACTTCAAAAATTTGGCGGCCATGCTATGGCAGCAGGCATGAGTTTAACGCGTGAAAACTTTACTGCATTTGCGGCTGCATTTGATGAGGAGGTTCGTCGTCAATTAACAGATGAAGATTTGTCGGCGCTGGTGATGAGCGATGGCGAATTGCAAGGCCAAGACTTTAATTTAACACTGGCACAACAACTGCGAGAATCTGGCCCCTGGGGGCAGCATTTCCCGGAGCCAGTATTTGACGGTGAGTTTTATCTTCTCCAGCAAAAATTATTAGGCGATAAACATTTAAAAATGACTTTATCTGCTGATGCAGAAGGCCAGCAGTTAATTGATGCAATTGCCTTCAATGTTGATCCAAAGCAGTGGCCGAACACTCAAACAAAAAAAGTGAAGTTGGCGTATAAGTTAGATGTGAATGAGTATCGCGGTAATAAAACAGTACAATTGATGGTGGACTATATTGAAGCGATTCATTAACGTTAGAAAAAATTAAAGTGGTAAATTCCATATTCCCCATTGTTAATTTTTTAGTTAAGCGTGTTCGATCTGCAAACAATAAAAGCTCTCATGGTGTTAGCCAAGAGAGCTTTTATTGTTCGTAAAAATTAACTAAATAGATTTATTTTTTCGCCGCTTTCAAATCATAAGTACTAGTTTTTGCGGTTGCATCCACAGCTACAGACGGGGTTGCAGAAGCGGAGCCGCTGCTTAAGCACGTCATAGCAAGACTAGATTCATCTTGTGTAACAACCAGGTCAGAAGTACGCATTTCTTTGGAGATTTCAAAGGGCTTATGCAGGCGTTTACCAGTTGGCAAACCTGAGGCTGCATCGCGTGGGGAAACAACATTGCAAGAGTATTTTACGCTATCAAGCGATACGGGTTTGCCTTGTCCGTCTACAACAGATACTGAATAAGTATCTGCAGCTAAGCCCGAAATTGTGCAAGCACCATCTGGACAGGTAACAATTTGAGTTGCTCCTTTGCTACCTTTTAGTTGTAAATAACTGTTTAGTGCGGCGAAGGATGATGTAGAAATAAGCGTGGCAGCTACCGCAAAAGAAACAATAATTTTTTTCATAATAAATTTCTCGTAGAATTTTTTGCTACATCGGATGATGCGGCAAGCACAATACAGGAGATGCAAGTGTAGATTAGCAGAGATTTATGAAGCGAAACTGAATCTAATTTAGATGTCATTGTTTGTGTAAGTAGATGGCATATGATGCGGAATGGTGAGGGTGAGTAGAGTAAATTCGTAAATTCATGGGTTAGTTTGTTCTGCACAACACTTGCCGAAATGTGGTGTCGACCCAATTTTTTTGCGCTTGTGTTAATTAAATTTCTCGCGTTCCCAAGTGGAAGCTTGGCAACGCGAGAATCAGCAGTGGGTGGAATTATTGATCGGACGTCAGCACTAGTTTGCCATCTTTCAACGGAATTTCCTGGCCGGGATCATAGGTCATTCTCACTTTTCCTTCTTTATCTTTTATGCGATAAGTCACATTGTAGCCTGTGATGTCTTCCCGTGTGTCATAAGTGGTCTTGCAGACTTGTTCTACCGTTGTGTAGGTATCATCCTTCTGCATCACCAGCA
>JANYIO010000154.1 GCA_025362015.1 Gammaproteobacteria bacterium
TTTCGCACAAGCCTCACTCAACACATTGAGCTTGCAATTAGCCTCCGGTTTCGCACCTGTCACCGTCACTGCAACCATGGCCAATACTTATTTGGCCGGTGGTTTAGTGAATGACACTCTCACTGCGAATATCGGCGGCACAACATTTATTGGTGGGCGTGGCGATGATACGTTTAAGGGCGATATCGGCAACGATAATTATTTAATTCGTGCAGGCGATGGCAATGACATCATCACCGAAAAAGGCGGCATCAATCATATTAAATTTGCGGCGAATATTTCAGCGGATCAAGTAACGGTACGTCGAGATAGTAGCGATTTAATCTTGAAAATTTCTGACGAACAAACTGTCACTGTAAAAAATGTTTACGATGCAAGCACAGGCGCACTGTTGGCCAACCATAGCATTCAAGATGTTATTTTTTACGATGGCACTACGTGGAGTTTCAACCAATTAGAGCAGCGTACTTTAATTGCTAGCGATGATAACTATACCATTTATGGCCGTGAAACTAACGATACGTTGCGTGGCACTGATGGCTTTGACACATTAGTGGGCGGTGCGGGTAATGATATTTATCAATTTGGGCCGGAAGATCAATGGCTGCAAATTAACGATACGACAGGTTTTGATACCCTTGAGATTTTGGGAATAACACAAAGCCAAGTCAGTAAAATATTTCGTTATTCCGAAGATGATCTAGTGATACAACTTGAAAACAACAAGACCATAAATATGAAATGCGTATGGGATGCGGCGGGCAATATTACGCAAAATCCCATTGAAACGATAAAATTTTCCGATGGCATTTGGGATGCGGCACGCATCAAGCAAGAAATAGTAAAATCTGAATCTGTGGCTAAAATAGGTACCGCCGCCGATGATTTTCTGGGTGGAGGTTGGGGTGCTGATATATTTGTCGGCGGCACCGGGAATGATGTGATGTATGGCAATGAAGGTAATGATGTTTACCGCTATGCTCTGGGCGATGGTAATGATTTTATTCACGAAGAAGGTGGCAATGACCGCATTGAATTTACCTCAGGAATTTTGCCAGGCGATGTAATCGCCAGTGTTAACGGTGCTTATCTGGATGTGGTATTAACATTGCGCGATGGCTCAACCATTATTATTGATGACATGATGCGGCCGACAGCATCTAACACAGTAGATCCGCTCACCACATCGATTGTTAATCAATTGCAATATAACTGGATTTCTAAAGCAGAAACCTTAATTGAAAATAATTATGGACTGGTGGGCAGCGGCGATATTACCTTGCAATTTGAACCCGGTATTGCAGGCGGAGAAGAAGCTCACGTGAGCTTCACTATGAGTGGTGGCGCTGCATCCAACCTGAAACTCAGTATTGATCTCGCTGATTTTGCATCATCGCCTAATGGTACCGGCCCCGTGTATTACGACCGCATTATTGCGCACGAAATGGTGCATGCCATTATGGCAGTCAATATGAATCTTGACGCAGTGCCGGGGTGGTTTAACGAAGGTACTGCCGAGTTTATACACGGTGCAGATGAGCGCGTAAGAACAGATCTACCGCTGTTGACCAATCAATCCAGCTTTAATAATTTATTTAAAACAACACCAGGATCACCCGCAACGAGCGAAGGTTATTCTGTCAGTTACATCGCTGTAAAATTATTGGACAGTGAAATCAGGGCGAATGGTGGTGCGGGCATTAAAGATTTATTTTCTGAATTGAAAACCGGAAAATCACTGGATGCATCACTTGCCACAATCAGCCTTGCCCACGGTGGCATGGGTGGTGCGTGGAATAATTTAACAAGCTTTGAAACACATTTTCAAACCGTTGGCTTTGCAAGCATAGATACATTATTAAATTTAAATAATGCCGACACAGGTTCAATTGGGGGCTCTGACTATGGCAATACAGCCTTGGATGCCTATGGTGTTATACCAGAAATCAGTTCAGGTGCTGCACAACATTTCAATGTGATTGTTCCGCAAGAATATATCAATTCTATTGCGCCGGATTATAAAATCGAAACCATTCAATTTTCTGATGGCAGCATCTGGAATGCAGCGGATATTGCTCGCGAACTTGCGAAAAATATAACCGGTACGGACAGCTATGATGCTTTAACCGGAAGTGATGAAAATAACATCCTAAATGGCAAAAAAGGTGATGACACTTTACGCGGTGGTGCGGGTAATGATGTGTATGTGTTTAATAAAGGTGATGGACAAGATCATATTTACGAAACCTCTGGCAACGACACCATAAAATTCGGCGCAGGCATCACTCAAACCGATGTTAAATTTTACTTAGATCGTGGTGAGTTACTTGTAACCTATGCGGGCGCAGGAGATCTGATTCGAGTTGAAGATGCTCAAGATGGCACCGGAAAATTAGCCGATAAATTTGTCGAAAGAATTGAATTTTCAGACAACACTTTTATTATGCTCGAAGACGCTCTGCACGCAACGGTCAACATCCCCAGGTATAACGCGAGCCAGAATATTAATTATTTTAACGGCTTTGAAACCAATGATTTTATTATGGGTTCAGCTATACGCGATAGCATTGCTACTTACGATGGTGACGATACCGTTCAAGCAGGTGCGGGTGATGACGACATATATGGTCACAATGGTAACGACACACTTTTAGGTGAGGCGGGGAATGATCACATTGATGGTGGCGATGGCAATGACATCCTTTTGGGTGGTTCAGGGAACGATGTCATTTTTGGTGGCACTGGCAGTGACATTCTTCAGGGTGGTGCAGGCCGGGACACGCTTTATGGCAATGAAGGCGCCGACACCTATAAATTTAATGTGGGTGATGGCCAGGATGAGATTGATGATTACGGTGACGTAAATAGTATAGATACGATTGAATTTGGCACAGGTATTGTTGAAAGTCAGGTAGTTGTTAGCCTCAACAGTGTCCATGTGATAGTGACCATAGGTACGGGTGATAGCGTTACGATCAATTGGATGTATAACGATTTCACCAAAAAAGTTGAGCTCGGTAGGGCGATTGAAAATATTAAATTTGCAAACGGCGTAGTGTGGGATGCGCCCAAAATTCTACAGGAATTGATGACATCTAAAGTGGGTTTACAGGTTGCTGGCACAAACGGTAATGACACGCTGACGGGTGGTAATCTTAACGACACATTGAGCGGTGGTGATTTAAATGATGTGCTAATCGGCAATAACGGTGCAGACATTCTGAATGGTGACAATGGTGACGACACCTTAACCGGTGGCTTAGGCCCAGACACGTTAAATGGCGGTGCGGGTGATGACTTTTTACAAGGAGGATCAGATCTCGACGCATTGAACGGCGGAGCCGGTAATGATGTGTATTATTTTGAGAAAAACGATGCGACCGATATTATCACTGATGTGAGCGGCACAGATATCATTCGTTTTGGTGAAGGAATTAATCCGGCAGATATCGTGATTAAACCCATTGCCAGAAGTAATTACCCTTATGCCGCCTCGTGGGATATGCAAATTAATTACGGTGTAAATAGTTCCATTATTATCAATAACATGTTTAATCATTATGGCAATGTTGCTGGTGGCGCTATAGAAACCATAGCATTTTTTAACGGCGAACAATGGAATGCTGAAACCATCAGTGCTCATATGATGTTAGGAACATCAGCCGATGATTATTTAGTAGGTAATGATGCAAATAATACATTAGAGGGTGGTGCGGGTAATGACACGATTTACGGAAATTACGGCGATAATGATATTTTAAATGGCGGTGATGGCGATGACACTATTTACGGGGATGATGGCAGTAATAGTTTTGGCGATGGCAATAATATTTTAAATGGTGGCAATGGAAATGACACGCTTCAAGGTAGCCAAAGCGATGATGTAATCACAGGCGGATTGGGTGACGATATCATCAAGGGCTCTTGGGGAAATGATACCTATTTGTTTAATGTCGGGGATGGCCATGACCGGATTGATGGGTTCTCTGTCACTGCACAATTAATTTTAGGCGAAGGCATTGACCCTAATAACGTGACCACGAGATCAGCCGGTAATTATTTTTATTTAACATTCAATTCGCATGATGAAGTGGGCATTGCTGGTAGCGTAGGTGTTAAATTTTCTAATGGAGTTGCCTGGTCAATCGTTAATGGTGTGGTTTCTGTTGCGGATGTAACACCACCGGCACAACCGACTGCTGCATTTGATGCTACCGGCAATATCATTACCGGTGTTGCAGAAATTAATAGCACAGTGATTATTAAAAATGCAGCTAATACGCAAATAGGCACCGCAACAGCGAATGCAACCACAGGTGCTTATACCGCCACGCTCGCAACAGCATTAATTAATAAAGAAACGGTAAACGTTACGGCGCAAGATGCCGCAGGAAATATCTCCGTTGCAACATCTATCACCGCACCGGATTTAACCGCACCATTACAACCTACTGCTGCATTCGATGCTACCGGAAAAATCATTACCGGTATTGCGGAAACTAATAGCACCGTAATTGTAAAGAATACATCAAGTGTACAAATCGGCACTGCAACTGCCAATGCAACAACGGGTGCTTATACAGTGACACTCGCGACTGCACTCATCAATCAAGAAACAGCAAACATTACGGCGAAAGATGCAGCAGGAAATATCTCTGTTGCAAAATCAATTACCGCACCAGATTTAACCGCGCCATCACAACCTACTGCGGCATTTGACACTACGGGTAAAATCATTACCGGTGTTGCAGAGGCAAACAGTACAGTGATTATTAAAAATGCAGCCAATACCCAAATAGGTACGACCACTGCAAACGCAACTACGGGTGCTTACACAATTACCTTAACAACAGCATTAATTAATAATGAAGTTGTGAACGTTACGGCAAAAGATATTGCTGGAAATATTTCTGTTGAAAAAACCATTAACGCACCGGATAAAATCGCACCTACACAACCCACGGGTGCCTTCGACTCTACCGGTAAAATCATTACCGGCGTAGCAGAAATTAATAGCACCGTCATTGTAAAAAATGCAGCGAGTGTACAAATCGGTACTGCAACTGCAAATGCAACCACGGGCGCGTATACCGTGACATTAGCAACGGCGTTAATCAATAAAGAAGTCGTGAGCGTTACCGCGAAAGATGCGGCGGGAAATATTTCTGTGGCGGTCTCTGCGACAGCACCGTTACTCGATGTAACTCCACCGGCACAACCTACTGCTGCCTTCGATACTACCGGTAAAATTATTACTGGCGTTGCCGAAATCAATAGCACTCTTATTGTAAAAAATGCATCGAGTGTACAAATCGGCACTGCAACGGCAAACGCAACAACAGGTGCTTACACTGTCACACTCACGACAGCATTGATTAATAAAGATGTAGTGAGCGTAACGGCGAAAGATGCTGCGGGAAATATTTCTACCGCAAAATCCATTACCGCACCGGATTTAACAGCACCCTCACAACCCACCGCAGCCTTCGACACCACGGGTAAAATTATTACCGGTGTTGCCGAAGCAGGCAGTACGGTTGTGGTAAAAAATGCGGCGAGTACACAACTCGGCACTGTCACGGCGAATGCCACCACCGGTGCTTACAGCATCACACTCACCACAGCATTATTAAATAATGAAATCGTAAACGTTACAGCAAAAGATGCGGCGGGAAATATTTCGGTGGTAAAAACTATTAATGCACCGGATAAAACTGCACCCTCTGTACCCACAGCCGCATTCGATACCGCCGGCAAAATTATTACCGGTGTTGCTGAAATCAATAGCACCGTCATTGTCAAAAATGCGGCGGCTACACAAATTGGAACCGCAACAGCAAATGCCACTACGGGTGCTTACACAGTGACGTTGGCAACCGCATTGATTAATAAAGATGTGGTGAGTGTTACAGCGAAAGATGCTGCGGGAAATATTTCTACCGCGAAATCCATTACTGCACCGGACTTAACTGCACCGGCACAACCCACTGCGGCATTTAATAGTGCCGGTAAAATTATTACCGGTGTTGCCGAAGCGGGCAGCACAGTAGTGGTAAAAAATGCGGCGAATACACAGCTGGGCACTATCACTGCGAATGCAACCACCGGGGCTTACAGTATTACTATTGCCACGGCATTATTAAATCATGAGTTGGTGAGCGTTACCGCAAAAGATGCCGCCGGAAATATTTCGGTCGCAAAAACGATTAATGCACCGGATACCACTGCACCGGCAAAACCCACCGCCGCATTTGATACCACCGGTAAAATTATTACCGGTGTTGCCGAAGCAGGCAGTACTGTAATTGTAAAAAATGCTGCGAGTACGCAAATTGGTACCGCAGCGGCAAACGCAACAACCGGCGCTTACAGCATTACACTCGCGACTGCGTTAGTGAAAAAAGAAGTGGTGAGTGTGACAGCGAAAGATGCCGCAGGAAATATTTCAGTAGCAACTTCGGCGACGGCACCTTTAGTCACTGTGGCACTCGCGCAAGCGAAAACGGTAAAAATATCGGCACCTTCTTCCGCTAC
>JANYIO010000288.1 GCA_025362015.1 Gammaproteobacteria bacterium
AGAAATGGTTATGCCAGGCGACAATATTCAGATGTCCGTGACCCTGATTCACCCGATTGCGATGGAAGAAGGCTTGCGCTTCGCCATTCGTGAAGGTGGTCGTACGGTCGGTGCTGGCGTGGTTGCTAAAATCATTCTGTAGTATGTATTAATGGGGTGGTGGTATAGTGCCACCCCTTCAAATCTAGGCCAGTAGTTCAATTGGTAGAGCACCGGTCTCCAAAACCGGGTGTTGGCGGTTCGACCCCGTCCTGGCCTGCCAAATTTTGTACTTGTGCATAAAGAGTTTCGGCATCTTATGAATATTAAGTCTGAAGAAAAAGAATACCGTCTGGATTTTGCCAAGTGGGCTGCAGTAGTAGCGTTGGTTGCTATTGGTGTGGTCGGCAATTCTCACTTTTCTGCCCAACCGCTTTATCTTCGTGCTCCAGCATTACTGGCGCTTTCTGTTATTGCGCTGGTTTTCGTGTTTAACACGGAAAAGGGTGCGGCGCTTTGGGCTTTAGTACAGGGCTCAATTATTGAGTTGCGTAAAGTGGTGTGGCCTACCCGTCAAGAAACCAATCAAACAACACTAATTGTTGTTGCTGTGGTAATCGTTATGTCCATCATTCTCTGGTTGCTAGATACCTTTATAGGTTTTATAGCGTCAAAGATTATAGGGTAGTGCAATATGGCTAAGCGTTGGTACGTAGTGCACGCCTATTCAGGATATGAAAAAAAAGTTGCTGCTTCGCTGAAAGACCGCATTGCTATGCATGCTATGGAAGAAAGTTTTGGTGAGGTCCTGGTTCCCACGGAAGAAGTGATTGAAATGCGTGGCGGCCAAAAACGTAAAAGCGAAAGAAAATTTTTCCCTGGGTATGTGTTGGTTCAAATGGAGTTGAATGATGATACTTGGCACTTGGTAAAAGATACTCCCAGAGTAATGGGTTTTATTGGTGGCAAGGCTGATCAGCCTGCGCCTATTACAGAAAAAGAAGCGGAAACAATTCTGCGTCGGGTAGGTGACTCTATTGAGAAGCCAAAACCGAAAACTATTTTCGAGCCGGGTGAAATGGTGCGCGTAATTGATGGTCCATTTAATGATTTTAATGGCGTTGTAGATGAAGTTAATTACGATAAAAATCGTCTGCGCGTTGCGGTACTAATTTTTGGTCGTTCAACTCCAGTTGAGTTGGAGTTTAGTCAGGTAGAAAAAACCTAGTCTATTTTTTTTAATTATTCCCTCTTTGGTTTCGGCTGAGAGGGTTTTTCGCATCTCCGATATTTCTATTAAAAGTATATTGGAGGGGGAGCCGGCGATGAAATGTTTAGCCGACATTTCGGAGGCGCTAACACCCAAACGGGAGAAGTAAAATGGCAAAGAAAGTAACCGCCTACGTTAAGTTGCAAGTTGCAGCAGGCAAAGCAAATCCAAGTCCGCCAGTTGGTCCAGCATTGGGTCAGCATGGCGTGAACATCATGGAATTCTGTAAATCATTTAATGCCCAAACACAGGGTATCGAAGTGGGTGCACCGGTTCCTGTTGTGATTACTGTTTATAGTGATCGCAGTTTCACGTTTGTCATGAAAACTCCACCAGCGTCATTCTTGCTTAAGAAAGCTGCCGGTGTTAAGAGTGGTAGTGGTCGACCAAACACCATTAAAGTGGGTACTGTTACACGTGCTCAATTGGTTGATATTGCTAACACCAAACAAGCTGATTTAACCGCTGCTGATCTCGATGCAGCTGTGCGCACCATTGCGGGCTCTGCTCGTTCAATGGGTCTTGATGTGGAGGGTCTATAAGATGGCCAAATTAACTAAACGTCAACGCGCTATAAATGCGAAAATTGATACCACCAAGCATTATCCAATTGAGGAAGCTGTAGCTTTGCTGAAGGAATTATCCACAGTTAAGTTCGCTGAAACTTTTGATGTCTCTATTAATCTAGGGATTGATCCGCGTAAATCTGATCAGTCAGTGCGTGGTGCTACTACATTGCCTCACGGTAATGGCAAGCATGTTCGCGTTGCAGTGTTCACTCAAGGCGCAAACGCTGAAGCGGCTAAAGCTGCGGGTGCTGAATTCGTCGGTATGGACGATTTAGCGGCTGAAATTAAAGCTGGCAAAATGGACTTCGACGTAGTTATCGCAAGCCCTGATGCAATGCGTGTGGTAGGTCAGTTGGGCCAAGTACTCGGTCCACGCGGTTTAATGCCTAACCCTAAAACTGGCACAGTAACTCCAGATGTTGTTACTGCTGTTAAAAATGCTAAAGCTGGTCAGGTTCGTTACCGTGCAGAAAAAGGCGGCATCATCCATGGCGGCATCGGCAAAGTTTCTTTTGATGTAGTTGCAATTAAAGAGAATTTGGAAGCATTGGTTGGCGATCTGAAAAGATCCAAACCTTCTACTTCTAAAGGCATTTACCTGCAAAAAATAGCACTGAGCACTACTATGGGCCCAGGCTTGCTAATCGATCAATCATCTTTAGCTGTTTAATCTGCTGGGGTTGAGCAAGAACTTTGGGGTCCGCCCACTTTTTATAGCCCAGTCTTTATAGAGGGTGCGGGCCGTCAAAGACCGTAGGTGAGGTTGAGGTTTCTACTTCAGTATCTTAATAAGCTCTTCGAGCGGCCTACGCAGATGGTGAGACCCTGTCCGGTTTTTAACTGGATAAATCACCGAATCATGACCCTGTTTATTTGAGTGGGGTTTGTAGTCAACGATAGATACTTATCTATCACAGCAGGAGAAATCCCGTGGCACTAGGACTTGAAGGTAAAAAGGCGATCATCGCTGAAGTCCATGAAGCTGCTAAGAGTGCGTTGTCTGCCGTAGTTGCTGATTCTCGTGGCGTTACTGTAGGTAAAATGACCGCTCTGCGTAAGCAGGCTCGTGAAGCTGGCGTTTGGGTAAAAATCGTCCGCAACACGCTAGCCCGTCGCGCTGTAAAAGGCACAGCATACGAATGTCTCGTAGACAGTTTCGTAGGTCCAACCTTGATTGCTTTCTCTAACGCTCATCCTGGAGCTGGTGCTCGCATCCTTCAGGATTTCGCGAAAGAAAATGACAAGTTTGAATTAAAAGCTGCCGCCTTTGAAGGTGAAATAGTAAACATCGGCATGTTGGCAACTTTGCCAACTTACGACGAAGCTATTTCCAAGCTCATGAGCGTGATGAAAGAAGCATCAGCTGGAAAATTGGTTCGCACTATTGCAGCCATTCGCGATCAAAAAGAACAACAAGCTGCTTAATCATTTTGATTGCAGTTTATTTTAGATTAATTGAGCTAACAGCTCCAAAAATAGGAATTGAGACATGTCTCTGACTAAAGAAGATATCATCAGCGCCATTTCAGAAATGTCTGTGAGAGACGTTGTTGAGTTGGTTTCTGCAATGGAAGTTAAGTTCGGTGTTAGTGCTTCTGCAGCTGTTGCAGTTGCAGCCGGCCCAGCTGCTGTTGTTGAAGAGCAAACTGAGTTTGACGTAATTCTGACCGCTATTGGCGAGAAGAAAGTAAACGTAATTAAAGCAGTACGTGAATTGACTGGTCTTGGCTTGAAAGAGGCTAAAGATTTAGTTGAAAGCGCACCAAAAGCAGTTAAAGAAGCTGCCTCTAAAGCTGACGCTGCTGCTGCCAAAGCAAAACTGGAAGAAGCTGGTGCCTCTGTAGAATTGAAATAATTTTACTGATGCATTATCTGTCCTTTTACAGCGTTGGACACAAGGCTGGTGGGTCTTTCCCGCCAGCCTTTTTCTGTTTACAGAATTCGTGTTTGATTCTGGAATAAGTGGTAGAGAAGGCAAACTTGTGGTGATGAACTACAAGGCTGAAGATTTATCTTTGGCGTGATGTTTAGATAACTTTTATCAAAAGTTAAGTGCGTTTTAAGTAGAAACGATTTTCTTTTAATAGTGGTCGTTTCAATGGCTGATCAAGCTCGATCCGCGAACAAGCTGGGGAATACAGATGGCTTACTCATATACTGAGAAAAAACGTATCCGCAAGGATTTTGGCAAATTGCCTCATGTAATGGATGTACCTTACCTCCTGGCAATTCAGCTGGACTCCTACAGAAAATTTACTCAAGCCGATAGTGTGCCGAGCAAACGAGAAGACATGGGTTTGCATGCTGCATTCCGTTCCGTGTTTCCTATCGTTAGCTATTCAGGCAATGCTGCGCTTGAGTACGTAAGTTATAACCTCGGCAAAGCCGTGTTCGATGTCAGCGAATGTATTTTGCGTGGTGTGACCTACGCAGTACCTTTGCGCGTAAAAGTGCGCCTGATTATTTATGATCGTGAATCGTCTAACAAAGCGATTAAAGACATTAAAGAACAAGAAGTGTACATGGGCGAAATTCCGCTCATGACCGATAACGGTACCTTTGTCATCAATGGTACTGAGCGCGTAATCGTATCGCAGTTGCATCGTTCTCCTGGTGTGTTCTTCGATCACGACAAGGGTAAAACTCACTCATCTGGTAAGCTTTTATTCTCTGCGCGTATTATTCCTTATCGTGGTTCGTGGTTGGATTTTGAATTCGATCCGAAAGATATGCTGTATGTGCGTATTGACCGTCGCCGCAAATTACCTGCGACTATTTTATTGCGCGCGCTAGGTTTTAGTTCGCAACAAATGCTGGATATGTTTTTCGAAACCAGCAACTTTGTTATGGGCGCAAATGGACAATTTATTTTTGATGTGGTGCCGTCACGTTTGCGTGGTGATGTAGCAACCTTCGATATCAAAGATGGCAAAGGAAATATATTAGTTGAAGAAGGGCGTCGTATTACTGCGCGTCATATCCGCCTGTTGGAAAAAGCTGGCGTTGATAAAATGGAAGTGCCATCGGAATATCTGCTGGGCCGTGCGCTCGCGAAAGATATTATCGATACTCGCACTGGCGAACTCCTGTTTGAATGTAACACTGAAATTACCGCTGATGTATTAGTGAAGTTATCAGCGGCGGGCGTTGCCAAAGTTGAAACCTTGTATACCAATGAATTGGACTGTGGTCCATTTATGTCGGAAACATTGCGCGTAGATCCAACTCGCACTGCACTTGAGTCGCTGGTTGAAATTTATCGCATGATGCGCCCAGGCGAGCCGCCCACTAAAGAATCAGCAGAAGCCTTGTTTCAAAATTTATTCTTCTCGCAAGAGCGTTATGATTTGTCGGCTGTAGGCCGTATGAAGTTTAACTTGCGTTTGGATCGTAATCAGGAAACTGGCGCTGGCACCTTGTCTAATGACGATATAGTTGACGTAATGAAAACGTTGATTGCTATTCGTAACGGTAAAGGCGTTGTGGATGATATCGATCACCTGGGCAACCGTCGTGTTCGTTCTGTGGGTGAAATGGCGGAAAACCAATTCCGTGTTGGTTTGGTGCGTGTTGAGCGTGCAGTGAAAGAGCGTTTATCCATGGCGGAAAGCGAAGGCTTAATGCCGCAAGATTTGATTAATGCGAAACCAGTTGCTGCCGCTGTTAAAGAGTTCTTCGGTTCTTCGCAATTGTCACAGTTTATGGATCAAAACAATCCATTATCTGAAGTAACACATAAGCGTCGTGTATCTGCGCTAGGCCCAGGCGGTTTAACGCGTGAGCGTGCAGGCTTCGAAGTTCGTGACGTACATCCAACTCACTACGGTCGTGTTTGCCCGATTGAGACGCCAGAAGGTCCGAACATTGGTCTGATTAACTCCCTGTCTACTTATGCGCGCACTAACCACTATGGTTTCCTTGAGACTCCATACCGCAAAGTAGTTGCGGGTAAGGTGACCAATGATATCGAGTTTTTATCAGCGATCATCGAGTCTGACTATGTAATTGCGCAAGCATCAGCAACTTTAGATGCAAGCGGTCACTTGAGTGAAGACTTGGTTTCTGTGCGTCACATGAACGAATTTACGCTCAAGACGCCAGCTGATGTTCAGTTTATGGATGTGTCTGCACGCCAGGTAGTATCAGTTGCAGCTTCACTTATCCCGTTCCTTGAGCACGACGATGCTAACCGTGCATTGATGGGTTCAAACATGCAGCGTCAAGCCGTACCAACACTGCGCGCGCAAAAGCCGCTGGTAGGTACCGGCATGGAGCGCAATGTTGCTTCTGACTCAGGTGTTTGCGTTGTTGCAAAACACGGCGGCGTAGTTGATAAAGTTGACGCTGGTCGTATCGTTATCCGTGTTCACGATGACGAAGTGCAGGCCGGTGATGCTGGTGTGGATATTTATAACCTCACCAAATACACCCGTTCAAACCAAAATACCTGTATTAACCAACGCCCTATTGTCAACATTGGTGACATAGTGGCGCGCGGCGATATTCTTGCTGATGGTCCTTCTGTTGATATGGGTGAGTTGGCGCTTGGCCAAAACATGCGCATCGCTTTCATGCCTTGGAATGGTTACAACTTTGAAGATTCGATTTTAGTGTCTGAGCGTGTTGTACAAGAAGATCGTTTTACGACTATTCACATTCAGGAGCTTACGTGTATAGCGCGTGATACCAAGTTAGGTAGCGAAGAAATTACCGCTGACATTCCTAACGTGGGCGAAAGTGCACTCGGCAAGTTGGATGAATCAGGCATTGTTTATATAGGTGCTGAAGTTGTTGGTGGCGATATTCTGGTCGGTAAAGTAACGCCTAAAGGCGAAACTCAGCTGACCCCAGAAGAAAAATTATTACGTGCAATTTTCGGTGAAAAAGCGTCTGACGTTAAAGACACTTCTTTGCGTGTTCCTTCGAGCACCAAAGGCACTGTTATTGACGTACAGGTTTTCACTCGCGACGGTCTGGAAAAAGATCAACGCAGTCTGGAAATCGACAAGTCACAACTCGATGAAGTTCGTAAAAACCTCAACGAAGAATTCCGCATCATGGAAGGCGCAACGCTTGAGCGTTTGCGTGCAGCATTGGTGGGTCATGTTGTTGCTTCTGGCAAAAATGTCAAAAAGGGCGATAAGTTGACCGACGCTATGTTGGATGATTTGGAAAAAGATCAATGGTTCAAACTGCGTATGGCCGAAGAAGTTCTTAATGAACAGATCGACCGTGCTGAAGAGCAGTTAGCTGAACGTCGTAAAATTCTCGATGAGCGTTTTGAAGACAAGCGTCGCAAATTATCTACTGGCGATGATTTAGCGCCGGGCGTACTCAAAATCGTTAAAGTTTACCTCGCGATTAAACGTCGTATTCAACCTGGCGATAAGATGGCAGGTCGTCACGGTAACAAAGGGGTTATCTCGGTCATTATGCCGGTTGAAGATATGCCTTACGACATCAACGGCGAAACTGTCGATATCGTCCTCAACCCGCTCGGTGTGCCTTCGCGCATGAACGTCGGACAGGTGCTGGAAATGCACTTGGGTATGGCGGCTAAAGGGTTAGGAGTAAAAATTGACGCAATGATGCGCGAGCAAAGAGCAATCGCTGAAGTTCGCAGTTTCCTTGAAGAAATTTACAACGAAACTGGTGATGTCGCGGCAAAAGAAGATTTGGCTTCATTCAGCGATAAAGAAATTATCGATTTGGCACAAAACCTCACTGCCGGCGTGCCTATGGCAACTCCAGTATTTGATGGTGCTAAAGAGCATGAAATCAAAGCTTTATTGCGCTTGGCTGGCTTGTCCGATACTGGTCAGGCAACACTTTATGATGGCCGTACCGGTGATCAGTTTACCCGTCAAGTCACCGTCGGCTACATGTATATGTTGAAATTGAACCACTTGGTTGATGACAAAATGCATGCTCGCTCTACCGGTTCCTATAGCTTGGTTACTCAGCAACCGTTGGGTGGTAAAGCACAGTTCGGTGGTCAACGCTTCGGTGAGATGGAGGTGTGGGCGCTGGAAGCTTACGGTGCAGCTTATACCTTGCAAGAAATGCTTACTGTCAAATCGGATGACGTTGCTGGTCGTACCAAAATGTACAAAAACATTGTGGATGGTGATCACCGTATGGAACCTGGAATGCCGGAATCCTTTAATGTACTCGTTAAAGAAATCCGCTCTCTCGGGATCAATATGGAACTCGAACTAGACGATTAAGGTCGACACTTGGCGCATCGAGACTATAACTATCCGTCTCGATGCGCTGCTCAACCCGTATAGGTTTGCAGCGCCAACAGATTACAGCACGCAGAATATTGCCTTCGAAGTTTAATGAAAGCTCGCATAGAGCCAACAGGAGAAAGCGCCTTGAAAGACTTACTGAATTTACTCAAGTCCCAGGGACAAGTAGAAGAGTTTGACGCTATTCGCATTAGCCTAGCGTCACCGGAAATGATTCGTTCATGGTCATTTGGCGAAGTTAAAAAGCCAGAAACCATCAACTACCGTACCTTCAAGCCAGAGCGTGAAGGTTTGTTCTGCGCCAAGATTTTTGGTCCAGTCAAAGATTATGAATGCTTGTGCGGTAAATATAAGCGCATGAAGCATCGTGGCATTATCTGCGAGAAATGTGGCGTTGAGGTTACACTCGCCAAAGTACGCCGGGAGCGTATGGGCCACATTGAGCTGGCTAGTCCAGTTGCACATATCTGGTTTTTGAAATCACTGCCAAGCCGTATTGGTTTGCTGTTGGATATGACACTGCGTGATATCGAGCGCGTACTGTACTTTGAATCCTATGTTGTTACAGAGCCGGGCATGACTACGCTTGAGCGCAGTCAACTGCTGACCGACGAACAATATTTTGATGCAATGGAAGAGTTTGGCGACGAATTCGAAGCCAAGATGGGCGCCGAAGCGATTCAGGCTTTGATGCGCGCTATTAATCTTGAGTCTGAAGTTCAACGTTTGCGTGAAGAGATTCCTAATACCACCAGCGAAACTAAAATCAAGAAATACTCCAAGCGTTTAAAGCTCCTCGAAGCTTTCCATTTCTCTGGCAATAAGCCTGAGTGGATGGTAATGGAAGTATTGCCAGTATTGCCGCCAGATTTGCGTCCATTGGTTCCGTTGGATGGTGGTCGTTTTGCGACTTCTGATTTGAACGATTTGTATCGTCGCGTTATCAACCGTAACAACCGTCTAAAACGTCTGCTGGACTTGAATGCGCCGGATATTATCGTGCGCAACGAAAAGCGTATGTTGCAAGAGTCAGTAGATGCCTTGCTTGATAACGGTCGTCGCGGTCGTGCGATTACCGGTTCAAACAAGCGTCCATTGAAATCTTTGGCTGACATGATCAAAGGTAAGCAAGGTCGTTTCCGTCAAAACTTGCTCGGTAAGCGTGTTGACTACTCAGGTCGTTCGGTGATCGTGGTAGGTCCAACTTTGCGTTTGCATCAATGCGGCCTGCCGAAGAAAATGGCGTTGGAATTATTCAAACCATTCATATTTAGCAAACTTGAATTGCGCGGTTTGGCAACAACCATCAAAGCTGCCAAGAAAATGGTTGAGCGCGAAGAAGCTATTGTTTGGGATATCCTCGACGAAGTCATCCGCGAACATCCAGTGTTACTGAACCGTGCGCCAACACTTCACCGTCTTGGTATTCAGGCATTTGAACCTGTGCTGATTGAAGGTAAAGCGATTCAATTGCATCCGTTGGTTTGTTCGGCATACAACGCTGACTTCGACGGCGACCAAATGGCTGTACACATTCCGCTGACGATTGAGGCTCAGTTGGAAGCGCGTGCGCTGATGATGTCTACCAACAATATTCTATCTCCAGCATCAGGCGAGCCAGTTATTGTGCCTTCGCAGGACGTTGTATTGGGTTTGTATTGGATGACTCGAGATCGCGTAAATGCTCGCGGTGAAGGTATGGTGTTTGCTGATACTTCTGAAGTGTCGCGCGCTTATTATTCCAAACAAGTGGATTTGCAGGCGCGCGTTAAAGTGCGTTTGAGCGAAACCATTATTGGCGCTGAAGGCGAAAGAACCACAGAAATTAAGATTGTCGACACCACCGTTGGCCGCGTGCTTTTGTGGGAAATCGTTCCGCCAGGCATGCCGTTAGAAATGATTAACCGTCCTATGGTTAAAAAGGCAATTTCTGCTGCACTGAACTTCTGCTATCGCGTAGTGGGATTGAAGGCGACAGTTATTTTTGCTGACCGTTTGATGTATATGGGCTATGAGTTCTCTACTCGTTCCGGTTCTTCTATCGGTGTTAATGACTTCATTATTCCTGCTGCTAAAGCAGAAATTATTGCTCGCGCCGAATCTGAAGTGAAAGAAATTGAAAGCCAATACGCTTCAGGCTTGGTTACGCAGGGTGAGAAATACAACAAGGTTATCGATATTTGGTCACGTGCTAACGATCTCGTTGCTAAGGCAATGATGGAAGGTATTTCAACTGAGTCGGTTATCAACAAGGCTGGTGTTGAAGAGCGTCAACCATCGTTTAACTCCGTCTTTATGTATGCGGATTCGGGTGCGCGTGGTTCGCCCGCACAGATTCGTCAGTTGGCGGGTATGCGTGGTTTGATGGCGCGTCCAGATGGTTCGATCATCGAAACCCCCATTCAAGCAAACTTCCGTGAAGGTTTGAACGTACTTGAATACTTTATTTCGACGCACGGTGCGCGTAAAGGTTTGGCGGATACCGCTCTGAAAACTGCAAACTCGGGTTACTTGACTCGTCGTTTGGTTGACGTTGCGCAGGATTTGGTTGTGACCATGGTTGACTGTGGTACCGACGAAGGCTTGACCATGTCGCCAGTAATTGAAGGCGGTGACGTAATTGAATCCTTGGGTGATCGTATCCTCGGTCGTATTATTGCGCGCGACGTTATTCGTCCGGGCAGTGATGAAATATTAGTACCTGCCGGCACTATGATTGACGAAGCATGGGTAGAGCGTGTTGAAGCCATGAGCATCGACGAAGTTCTTGTGCGCTCACCAATTACTTGTGATGCGCGTACGGGTATATGTTCTATGTGTTATGGCCGTGACTTGGCCCGTGGTCATAGAGTTAACTCTGGTGAAGCAGTTGGTGTTATTGCAGCCCAGTCTATCGGTGAGCCAGGCACTCAGTTAACCATGCGTACCTTCCACATCGGCGGTGCGGCTTCAAGAGCTTCAGCAGCCGATAGCGTACAAGTTAAGCAAGAAGGTAGCGTGCGTTTGCTCAACGTTAAAGTTGTTAGCAATCCTGCGGGCAACCTAGTTGCAGTATCGCGTTCGGGCGAATTGGCGATTGCCGATGGCAATGGCCGTGAGCGTGAGCGTTATAAGATTCCTTACGGCGCATTGATTACTGTTAAAGACGGTGAGGCTGTTAAAGGCGGTCAAATTATCGCTAAATGGGATCCGCATACTCACCCGATCGTATCGGAAGTGGCGGGTACGGTAGCCTTCTCTGGAATGGAAGATGGTCTATCGATTCGTCGTCAAACAGATGAATTGACCGGTTTGAGTTCTATGGAAGTACTTGATCCTGCTGAGCGCCCTTCTGCTGGTAAAGATTTGCGCCCTGCGGTAACTCTGGTTGATGCAAAAGGTAAAGAGTTGTTTCTGGCCAACACCAACGTGCCTGCACACTACATGTTGCCAGCGAAAGCGATTTTGAGTATCAACAACAGCGACATTATCAATGTTGGTGACATCATTGCTCGTATTCCACAAGAAAGCTCGAAAACTCGTGACATCACCGGTGGTCTGCCGCGTGTTGCTGACTTGTTCGAAGCGCGCCGTCCAAAAGAGCCATCAATTTTGGCTGAAATTTCCGGAACTGTGAGCTTCGGTAAAGAAACTAAAGGCAAGCGTCGCCTGATCATCACCCCAGCTGAAGGTCAGTTGATGGAAGATGGTTCTACTCACTACGAAGTACTGATTCCCAAGCATCGTCAGTTGACCGTGTTTGAGGGGGAAATGGTTGCTAAGGGTGAAGTTGTATCTGACGGTCCAAGTAATCCGCACGACATTTTGCGTTTGCAGGGTGTAGAGGCATTGGCGCGTTATATTACTAACGAAATCCAGGAAGTTTACCGTTTACAAGGCGTAAAAATTAACGATAAGCACATTGAGACTATCGTTCGTCAGATGTTGCGTAAAGTAGAAATCACCACTATGGGTGACTCGAATTACGTGAAGGGCGAGCAAGTTGAGTATGTTTATGTTCTTGCTGAAAATGAAAGATTGCGTGCTGAAGACAGGCAGCCGGCGCAATATGAGCGTCAATTGCTAGGTATTACCAAGGCATCTCTGGCGACCGAATCTTTCATCTCTGCGGCATCATTCCAGGAAACTACGCGGGTATTAACCGAAGCGGCAGTAACCGGTAAGAAAGACAGCTTGCGTGGACTTAAAGAAAACGTGGTTGTTGGTCGTTTGATTCCAGCGGGAACCGGCTTGGCCTATCACGCTGATCGTAAGCGTAAGCGTGAGCAAGCTTTGGCTGGCGTTGGTGTAAGTGTTGGTGTAAGCGCTGAAGATGTTGAAGCAGCCTTAATGGAAGCATTAAAAGCTAGCGCACACTAAGCGTTGGTTTTTGAGAAAGGTTTAACTTGTGCAAGCTCCAAGTTAAAAAATGAATTGATAGTGTGTTAGCAATAATTCATTAATTCAATAAGGCCAGCCCTGCTGGCCTTATTTTTTTAGACGAATATATTGGTTTTACTATTGGCTCAGTCTTGACGATGGTGGGTTGCATCTTTACAATGCGCGACCCGCTTTTCTATAAGTGGTAAGTAGGGTTTGTTCGATTTGTAATTGAACGATCCCGCTTTCTATAACCGGCCTTCAATGAAGGCGTATTTATCTGTGGAGTTAGTTTTCATGCCAACGATCAACCAGTTGATTCGTAAGCCGAGAAAACCTATCGTAGAAAAGAGCGATGTTCCTGCTCTGCAAGGCAATCCGCAAAAGCGCGGTGTTTGCACTCGCGTTTATACGACTACCCCTAAAAAGCCAAACTCTGCATTACGTAAAGTGTGCCGTGTGCGTTTGACCAATGGCTTTGAAGTGTCGTCCTATATCGGTGGTGAAGGCCATAACTTGCAAGAGCACAGCGTGGTACTGATTCGTGGCGGTCGTGTTAAAGACTTGCCAGGTGTGCGTTACCATACTGTACGCGGTTCACTGGATACTTCTGGTGTTGCCAAGCGTAAACAAGGTCGTTCTAAGTACGGTACTAAGCGTCCTAAGTAAATAGTGGGCGGATATATCCGCCGCTGATACTTGTACGTTTTATTTTCGGTTTTGAACTGAGTAAGGCTAAGCGAACGGTGAGCAATAATGCTCCCGGTGTCGTCTTGGAAAATTCCTGAAGAGAGGCTACTAAAATGCCAAGAAGAAGAGTTGTCGCTAAGCGCGAGACGCTGCCGGATCCAGTATTCGGTAATGTTACTCTGGCGAAATTTATGAACCACGTAATGATTAGTGGTAAGAAATCCGTAGCAGAACGTATTATTTACGGTGCTCTGGAGATTATTAAAGTGAAGCTGAATAAAGATCCTTTGGAGGTATTTGATTCGGCTTTGGAAAACATTGCACCGCTGGTCGAAGTTAAGGCTCGTCGTGTAGGTGGTGCTACTTACCAAGTTCCTGTTGAGGTTCGTGCGTCTCGTCGTACCGCTTTGGCAATGCGTTGGTTGGTAGATTACTCCCGTAAGCGTGGCGAAAAATCAATGCCTCAACGTTTGGCTGGTGAATTGATGGATGCTGCTCAGGGTAAAGGAGCTGCGGTTAAGAAGCGTGAAGACGTTCATCGTATGGCTGAAGCGAACAAGGCGTTTTCGCACTTTCGTTTCTAATCAGCTATATAAGGTTAAAAAGGCAGCTCAAGCTGCCTTTGCCTTTTTAAAGAATTCGCAGGTCGGGGCATACAGTTGTGGCACGTAAAACTCCTATCGCACGCTACCGCAATATAGGTATTGTTGCTCACGTTGATGCTGGTAAAACTACTACCACTGAGCGTGTTTTGTTTTATACCGGTTTGTCTCACAAAATCGGCGAAGTGCATGATGGTGCCGCGACTACGGACTGGATGGTGCAGGAGCAAGAGCGTGGTATTACTATCACTTCGGCTGCTATTACCACTTTCTGGAAGGGTATGGCGGGTCAGTTTGAAGAGCATCGCGTTAACGTAATCGATACTCCTGGGCACGTTGATTTTACCATTGAAGTAGAGCGTTCATTGCGCGTCCTTGATGGTGCTGTTGTAGTGCTTTGCGGATCGTCAGGTGTTCAGCCGCAAACTGAAACTGTTTGGCGTCAAGCCAATAAATACCATGTGCCGCGTATCGTCTTTGTTAACAAGATGGACCGCACTGGCGCAGACTATATGCGCGTTGTTGAGCAGCTTAAAAGCCGTCTGGGCGCTAACGCTGTTCCGCTGCAAATGACCATAGGTTCTGAAGAAGAATTTAAGGGTGTTATCGACTTGGTAAAAATGCGTGCTGTGATCTGGAACGAAGCAGATCAGGGTATGACTTTTACATATGAAGAAATCCCTGCTGAGATGCTCGCGACTTGTCAAAAAATGCGTGAATTCATGATTGAAGCCGCAGCTGAGTCTAGCGAAGAATTAATGACTAAATACCTGGAAGGCGAAGAGCTGACTGAGGAAGAAATAAAAGCCGGTATTCGTAAGCGCACTATTACCAACGAAATTATTCCGGTTATTGGTGGCTCTGCATTTAAGAACAAGGGTGTGCAAGCTATGCTTGACGCCGTCATTGATTACTTGCCGGCGCCAACAGAAGTTAAGCCGATTGAAGGTTTGCTGGAGGATGGCGTGACTTTAGAGTCTCGTCCGGCAAATGATGATGCGCCTTTTGCTGCATTAGCATTTAAAATTGCTACAGATCCATTCGTGGGTACTTTGACCTTCTTCCGCGTTTATTCTGGCGTGCTGAATTCTGGCGATACCATTATTAACTCGGTAAAGGGTAAAAAAGAGCGCGTTGGTCGTATGGTGCAAATGCACGCAAACCAGCGTAGCGAAATCAAAGCGGTGTGTGCCGGCGATATTGCTGCAGGTATTGGCTTTAAGGACGTTACTACTGGCGATACTTTGTGCTCATTGGATCGCATTATTGTGCTTGAGCGTATGGAGTTCCCTGAACCGGTTATCCATGTCGCGGTAGAGCCGAAAACCAAGGCCGACCAGGAAAAAATGGGTGTGGCTTTGGGTAAGTTGGCTCAGGAAGATCCTTCTTTCCGTGTTAGAACTGACGAAGAAACTGGCCAGACCATCATTGGTGGTATGGGCGAATTGCATCTCGACATTATTGTTGACCGTATGCGTCGCGAATTTAATGTTGAGGCAAATATCGGTAAGCCGCAGGTGGCTTACCGTGAAGCAATCCGTAATACCTGTGAGATCGAAGGTAAATTTGTTCGTCAATCAGGTGGTCGTGGTCAATATGGTCACTGCTGGATTCGTTTCTCGCCAGGCGCTGACGAGAATGCGGAAGGTTTGGAGTTTGTGAATGAGTTGGTGGGTGGTGTTGTTCCTAAGGAGTACGTCCCTGCCATTCAAAAAGGTATCGCTGAGCAAATGCAAAATGGTGTTCTCGCTGGCTATCCATTGCTGGGCTTGAAAGCAGCTGTATTTGACGGTTCCTATCACGATGTTGACTCCAACGAAATGGCATTTAAAGTTGCTGCATCTATGGCAACGAAAAAGCTTGCTACACAGGGTGGCGCTGTACTGCTTGAGCCAATTATGAAAGTTGAAGTAGTGACTCCTGAGCTCAATATGGGCGATGTGGTCGGTGACTTGAACCGTCGTCGCGGCTTGATTCTCGGTATGGGTGAAAGCCCTATGGGTAAAGTTATTGATGCGGAGGTTCCATTGGCTGAGATGTTCGGCTATGCAACATCCCTTCGTTCCGCAACTCAAGGTCGCGCCACTTATACTATGGAGTTCTTAAAATATTTTGAGGCTCCACGCAATGTCGCTGAAGAAGTGATGGCGAAAGGTAAAGTGAGAGACGTTGAATAATCCTGCATTTCATTCTTTTTAGGGGTATAGAAAGTGGCTAAAGAAAAATTTGAACGTAAAAAACCGCACGTCAATGTGGGCACAATTGGTCACGTGGACCATGGTAAAACCACACTGACTGCAGCTCTGACTCGTGTTTGTGCTGAGGCATGGGGCGGTAAGGCAATCGCATTTGACGGTATTGACAATGCTCCAGAAGAGCGTGAGCGCGGTATTACCATTAACACCTCACACGTA
>JANYIO010000309.1 GCA_025362015.1 Gammaproteobacteria bacterium
GAAAATAAGGGGTCGAAGTGCCTAGCTTTTAATCACTTCTTTTAATTAAAAAAACCACCACCCAACCCCCAGCAAGCTTGCCTTGCTGGGGGTTTTGTTTTTTTCCTCTTAGCCGCTGTTTTTGTTGTTGACCCTATCGTAATTCTCTCGGGTCATGGGTTTTTAGCCAATCTTGCAGCGCCAAATCCATGCGGGTTTGCCAGCCTTTACCGGAAGCCTTAAAGCGTCCTAACACCTCGCTACTCAAGCGTACCGACACCGGTGTTTTCACGAGTGCCTGTGGCAAACAGGGGCGGCCACGCTTCACTAACACGCCGCCATAAAATTCATCGGCGTGTGCCAGGAGTTCTTCTGACAATTCCGGCAAATCGTCATACTCATTCGCTGCAATCACATGCACATCAACTTTGCTTAAGTCGCTGCTGATAGAGCTTTTGTTCGCGCTCATTGGCTTTCCTCATTGAAAAAATATGGCGTACATCACCACGTTGGACATAACCGACAATCACCATGCGTTCTGCTAGGGTGCCAACACAAATGCGCCGGACTTCACCGTAATCACGGCGTGCATCGGTGAATTCAAACGTGTTGCCAGCAAATACTAGCGGGGCATCGTTAAAATCCAAACCACGCTCTGTTGCAGCGGCCTCACGTTTTAGGGGATCGTATGAAATTCTTATCATTTATTGTATATACGTTAATTGGGTTAAGCAACCTTAACATTCTTGGTTATGGCTGCGCTGTTTTTATTTAGCAGCTGATTTATTTATTAGCGGCTAACTGGTTCGCGGTGTGCTGCAAGATCAAACTATCAAGTAGTTGTTTGGCTACATTCTTCTCGTCGGCTGTAAACCTGCCAAGTGCTTCAAACTGCATTCGAAAATCATCAGGTGCACCCCGTTCGTCCTGATCAAAGACCAACACGTCAGAACTTACAGATAACGCTATCGCTAGCTTTCGGATAACTTCAAGGGTTGGTTGTACATCACCGCCTTCGTAGCGACGAATTTGCACAACGTGAACACCTACCTGATCTGCTAGAAACTGCTGAGTGAATTTTCTTTCTTTGCGTAATGTCGCAAGCCTGTCACTGAAACTCATAGATAACCAATGTGTTTGTGGTGGTTGAGCCATGACTATAAACCCCGCATTGAAAATGTATTGAGTTGATGGAGCATATATGTTATCTATAATATAGTAAATATGTATCTTGACAGGTTTTTACCAAACGGGGGTTTTATGGCACATATCGCGGATGAAGTGATTGAGCGGATCAAAAGTGAAGTGTCGTTAGTGCGCTTGGCGGAAAGCCAAGGCTATGCATTGGTGAAGCAAGGTAAGGATTTTGCCCTGTGCTGCCCGTTCCATGCGGATAAAACGCCGTCTTGCGTGATTACGCCAGCATCCAACTTGTTCAACTGCTTTGGCTGTGGTGCTGGTGGTTCGGTGATTGATTGGGTGATGAAGATTCAGGGCATTAGTTTCAGACTGGCCTGTGAGTTTTTACTGCGGGATGTGTCACTGGTGGCGAGTGTTCCGGCGGTGCCGGTTAAGCGTGCGACGACGAAGAAATTAGCCTCGCCTTTTACAGCGGCATCCAGCGATGAAGCGTTACTGCTAAAACAGGTGGTGGATTTTTACCATGAAACCTTGTCGCAAAGCCCCGAAGCGTTGGCGTATCTGGAGAAGCGCGGTTTGAATTGCCCTGAATTAATTAGCGCGTTTAAATTGGGTTATGCGAATCGCACTTTGTGTTATCGCTTGCCCGAAAAACCCTACAAAGCCGGTACGGTGTTACGCAATGCGTTGCAGTCGATTGGTGTGTTGCGCGAGAGTGGCCATGAGCATTTGAATGGTTCGATTGTGGTGCCGTTGTTTGATGAAACTGGCGCAGTAGTGCAACTTTATGGCCGTAAAATTCGCGATGATTTACGCGCAGGCACGGCGTATCACTTGTATTTGGCGGGTGAACATGCGGGTATTTTTAATCTTGCGTATTTAAACAATAATCCCACCCGTGAAATTATTTTGTGTGAAGCGCTGATGGATGCGCTCACGTTCTGGCGTTGGGGTTTTAAAAATGTCACCAGCAGTTTTGGTGTGAATGGTTTTACCGATGAGTTGTTGCAGTGTTTTAAATCGCTTGGCATTGAACGGGTATTGATTGCCTATGATCGCGATGAGGCGGGCAATGTTGCGGCTGACACTTTAGCGGCGCGTTTGGGTGCGGAGGGTTTTAGTTGTTATCGCATATTGTTTCCGAAGGGGATGGATGCGAATCGATACGCTTGTCAGATGCAGCCTGCCAATAAAGCGTTAGGCTTGGCGATTCGTAAAGCTGAGTGGATGTGCGGTGCGCAAGGTGAAGCGGCTAAGGAAATACCAATCGCAGAGCCGGTTTTGGTAAGCGCTGATACTTTTCCCTTAGCCGCTGAAGTTGCTGAACGTATCGACAAGGAAGAAATTAAACCTGTTATAAAAACTATCGAAGCCACCGAAACCGCGTGCGTCCTGCCACCGTTACCCGCTGCCGCTATCATCCTAGAAACCCGCGAAGAAGGCTTGTTTTTAAATCTCGGCGAAAGAACTTACCGCGTGCGTGGTTTAGATAACAATGCCAACAGTGAGCATTTAAAAATTCAATTGTTAGTGCAGTGCGGCGATGCTTTTTTTATCGACAAGCTAGATTTATACAGCAGCAAACAGCGGCAAGTGTTTATCAATCAAGCGTGCATTGAATTGGGTGTGAGTGATGATGTTATCAAAAAAGATTTGGGTAAGTTGTTGCTGGCATTGGAGCAGGAGCAGTTAAAGAAAAGTGAAGACAAAAATTTATTATCATCTGAACAAGCACTCACCCGCGAAGAGTGCGAAGTGGCATTAAATTTATTGTGTGACAAAAATTTACCGGAACGCATTCTTGCGGATTTTAATCTGGCCGGTGTTGTCGGTGAAGAAACGAATAAGCTTGTGGGTTATCTCGCGTGCGTATCGCGCAAATTAGATAGGCCACTAGCCGTAGTGATTCAAAGCTCCAGCGCCGCCGGTAAAAGTAGTTTGATGGATGCGGTGCTCGCGTTTATGCCAGAGGATGAGCGCGTGCAATATTCTGCGATGACCGGACAAAGTTTATTTTACATGGGCGAGACTCGCTTAAAAAATAAAATCCTCGCCATCAGTGAAGAGGAAGGCGCACACACGGCAAGTTACGCATTAAAACTTTTGCAAAGTGAAGGCGAGGTCACGATTGCCTCCACGGGTAAAGACGACAGCACCGGCCAATTAATTACCCGCGAATACAAAGTGGAAGGGCCAGTGATGTTGTTCCTAACCACAACTGCCATCGACATAGACGAGGAATTATTAAACCGCTGCTTAGTGCTGACCGTCAATGAATCCCGCGAACAAACCGAAGCCATTCATCATGCGCAACGCCTGAAAAGAACACTCAAAGGCCTTGAGTCCAAAATACAAAAATCCCTTGTTTTACAACTCCACCGCAACGCACAACGCCTGCTAAAACCGCTCACGATCATTAATCCTTACGCCGATCAGCTCACCTTCCTTGCGGATAAAACGCGCACCCGGAGAGACCACGAAAAGTATTTAACGCTCATCGACAGCATTGCCTTGCTGCATCAATACCAACGCGAAATTAAAACGCTGGGCACGTTGGAATACATCGAAGTCACCACCGCTGATATTGCGCTGGCGAATCGTTTAGCGCATGAAGTGCTAGGCAAAACGCTGGATGAATTGCCGCCACAAACGCGCAAGCTGTTAAAAGAAATTCAAACGTGGGTTGTGCAATCGTGCAAGGTGGACGGCATTGAACAGCGTGACTTTCGTTTTACGCGCAAACAATTGCGTGACGTTACTGGCTGGGGTAACACGCAATTAAAAGTGCATGTGGCGCGCTTGGAAGATATGGAATTTTTAGCCATGCACAGCGTTCCACGCAGTAAAGCGATTGCCTATGAGTTGTTGTTTGATGGTTCTGCGGACAATAATAATCCGCATTTAATGGGATTGCTGGATGCGAATTATTTACAAAAAAATGACAATCAATTTGGGTACGACAAACAAAAGTCGGGGTTGGAAAAAGAAAAGTCGGTATCTGGTCGGCCTCAGGTCGGGGGAGTGTCGGTGTTAAAAAAATCATTGCACATCAACGGCCACGTGGCTTTGCATGAAGAACAACTGGATTGGCTAAAAAGCACGAATGTGGCTGTGTAAAAAAATAGGTCGTATCGTAGATGCTAAAAATCAATCGCAAACACAAACCTGGGCCGAAACAAACGGGAACCATCAGCACCGTTGCACACACGCCATTTTATCCGCACCTATTGCGCTATCACGATGCCATGCTGATACGCGGCTACAGCGCCAACACACTCAATCGTCGCCAATATCAATTAGAGCGTTTCATTCGCTGGTGCGAAGAGCGCAGCCTCGCGCAACCGAACGACATTACCAAACCTATATTAGAGCGCTATCAATCACACCTGTATCACGCACGCGATGAAAAAGGAAAATCATTAAGCCTTGCCAGTCAGCGCTTAAATGTAAGCGGATTAAAACAATTCTTTCGCTGGCTCACACAAGAAAATTATTTACTCTACAACCCCGCCTCAGAATTGATTCTGCCCAAAGTGCAACAATCGTTACCGCGTGTATTAAGCCAAGAAGAAGTTGAGCGATTACTTACGCGACCTAATGTAGAAACCGCATCGGGTTTACGTGATCGTGCGGTGATGGAATTAATCTACAGCACCGGCATTCGTCGCACTGAATTGTGCCGCTTAGGTGCTGGCGATTTATTATTGCCGCAGCGAACAATGTGGATTAAAAATGGCAAAGGCGGTAAAGATCGTGTGCTGCCCGTAGGCGAACGTGCAGCCTATTGGGTGGGTTTATACCTTGATGATGTGCGCCCACAATTATTGTTAGACGTGCGCGAACCCGCACTTTTTTTAAATGATTACGGGCAAGCCTTTCGTGAACATGAATTGGGTGATCGTGTCAAACGCTGCATGGAAAAAGCCAATATTATTTGCACAGGAAGTTGTCATCTTCTGCGCCACGCGATGGCCACGCACATGCTGGAAAACGGCGCGGACATTCGTTTTATCCAGGCGATGCTTGGCCATGCGGATTTATCGACTACGCAAATTTATACGCATGTGAGCATCGAAAAATTGCGTGAGGTTCACACGAATACACACCCTGCAAAACTCATCGACAAACAAGCCTTACTTGATCGACTTGCGTTAGAAATTGAAGAGGATGAGTTGGATAGTTAGCACCATCCCGCTTGTCATCCACTTTGCCAAAAGACAAAAGCGCAAAGTGGCCGCCAAGCTCGCACCGTGCAATTCTGAAAATGGTTTTACGTCCGTTCATCTCAGTCGCCAAGGCTCCTTCGTGCCGTGCTCCGCTTCGCCGCACGGCATAGGAAATAAGGTGGCTGCTACGTTCTCTGTCATGCCCTTTGCAAAAAGCCGCAAAGGTCACGCCAGCGCAGCGGCCGCTTTTGCAGCCAGGCCTCCCCCAGTCGCGCTGCCGCGCTCCTTCCCCGCCCGAAAAACCCTACCCGCCAGCACGGGCTAGCCCTGTGCTGGCTTGTTAGCCCCTGCCTCTAGGTTGTTTATCGTAACGTCAAAAAATGGGTAGGGCTTTCGTGCTGGTCGCCTGGGTCTCGGTACTTCGTAGCGAGTCCGTGCGCTTCGTGCGGAAAAAAATAATCGTATTAAAAAAACCTTACCGCCGCACGAGGCCACGCGCTCGCGCAGGTCTGCGCTACGCGCAAACCCGCACTCCCGCGCGGCTGCGAAAGAAATGTAAAAAATTCTTTCGCGTAAAACGAAAAACCGCCTTGGGGTCTGTGCGCAAAAAATGGGTTAGAATGCTGGCCTGTGTGCGCTTGAAAGCCGCGTGTTTGTTGGGCTGTGTGGCTTTGGTTACGATAAGCGTGCGTAGGCCGAGTGTTTCACATGAACGGGCG
>JANYIO010000164.1 GCA_025362015.1 Gammaproteobacteria bacterium
AGCACCATCTAGTATGGTATCAATCTCTTTAATGGTTTTGTTGATAGAAGAACTTGATGAGGCAACGTCATTAGTCATATTTAACTCCTAGTAAGATTTTCTTATATGCGCAGACTATTATAACGTGAAAGTTCAGCGGCAGGCCTAGTGACGTGCTTTTGTGACAAAATTTGCAAAGCAAATTCACAAAAGTGCGACGCTAGGACTGTCCGATGCAACGCCTTGTTATAATAGTCTGCGCATATAAGAAAATCTTACTAGGAGTTAAATATGACTAATGACGTTGCCTCATCAAGTTCTTCTATCAACAAAACCATTAAAGAGATTGATACCATACTAGATGGTGCTGATCTTAAATTTGAGGGGCCTCTTAGAGAAAAGCTCCGGAAAAAAATTATTAAAGCTATGGAGGTTATTGGCACCGAATGGTATTCAAGAGGGTTTAAGCGTGGGCATCTTGTCGCAGCAAAAATGGCTAAAAAAACTGATGGAAAAGTGCCCAAAAAAATATCAATAGATATGAGTAGAAAAATAACCAAGAAAAGTAAGGCTCGTATAATAAAGCTTCGCTCTAAAATTAAATAATTTGCCGGCTTAGTGTAGCCATTAAGGAAAAATAATGAACGAATTATATATTGTTGGTGCTGTATTGGGGTTAGGGTTGCTTGTATGGTCTGCATTTGCACTTAATACTTACTCAGAAAATAAGTATAGCTATTCTCCATTCAACATACGCACCATTCTTGGAATGGTTGGAACTGTTCTACTTTTAATTTTTGGTGCTGTTGTGATATCGGAACCTGTAGCTTTAAAAAACTCTTTAATGATAATCTCAATTATATGTTTCTTTGCTATCTTAATTAGAATATCAATAAAAACTAATTTTATAATCGGAGTTTATTCAACAATAATTATTCTAATTGCGTCCATAATTATTGCAGTCATATATCTTCTGAGCAGAACTCAGAAAAAGCGTCGCTAGGTTTTATTATAACAAGTCGTTCCAGCATCGCACACTTTGTGTGCTGGACAGTTTTTAAGTCGCGCCTTTATGGTTTTGCTGCGCAAAAGTATTCCATAAAGCCACAACTTAAAAACTGCCGCTGAACTCGGCGTTAGAAATCAATCATAGTTTAAATTAGGAGGCAGCATGGATTTTGAGTGGGATGAAAATAAGAGGCAACAAACTCTTTTACGGCGCAGCATAGATTTTATAGATGCTATTCTTATCTGGGATGATCCTTTCCGCCAAGAAAGAATTGATAACAGAAATAACTATGGTGAAGTGCGTTATCAAACAATAGGAAAAGGTTCGTTAGGTATCCTATTTGTTGCTTACACGCAAAGAGTTTATGACGCAGGAAAATCAGTAAATCGTATAATATCGGTGCGCCCAGCAAACAAAAAAGAAATGCAAGAATATGATTCACGTACTTTCAAAAAAGGGGTTGCATCATGACTGAAAATATTAGAAGAATGTCACTCGATCAAATTAGAAAGCTTAAAAGCTTGTCTAATGCAAAAAAAGTGAAATCAATGACTGAAGAAGACATTAACAAAATTATTGACGAAGATCCTGATCTATATCATTTAACCGATGCTGAACTGTCAGAATTTGAGCTTGTAGGAGTAAAACAAAAATGAAAACACCAACCAATAAAACAAAAATTACTTTAGAAGAAGCGCGTAAAATAAAAGGGAAATCAAATCTTCCAAAATTATTGGCAGAGCAAAACAAAGAAAAAAAGAAAAAATAGCAGTTCTAACAAGGCTATCAAACATCGTTCCGGCGTTACACGCCTACACTGGACAGTCCAAGCGTTGCACTTTTGTGGTTTTGCTACGCAAAAATATTCCACAAAAGCACAACACTTGGCCTGCCGTTTATAGCAACGTTATGTGAGCCAGAACGTAAAAGCTAAATGCTGCGGAGAAATCGCAAAAGCAAAAGCTAATATTCTGCAAGTTCAGTCGTTTTTGGCTTTACTCTTTCGGCAAGTTTTTACGCTGTAGAAATAGGGCAATGCTTAGGTTATTTCGTTACCGTGTTTTTTCGGTTTCTTTGGCGCCTTCGGTAGCGTAGGAAATCGCAAGTAGTTTTTATCGGTAGCGGTATTTTCTGTTTCATTTGTTTTGGCATTTTTGTTTGCTCTGCTTTCGGTTCTTTTTTGTTTCGGGTAAAGTTCAACGCCTTTTCTTGGCTTGCTTCGGAAAGGTTGGTTTCAATTGGCTGGCTTTTTTCTGTTCTTCGCTAGCTTTTAAACAAAAGCAAAATCACATAACAAGTCGTTGCAGCATCTTGCGCTTCGCGCACTGGACAGTTTTTAAGTCGCAGTTTTGTGGTTTTGCTGCGCAAAAGTATTCCACAAAACCACAACTTAAAAACTGCCGCTGAACTCGGCGTTAAAGATTCGAGTTTTTGTTTTAGTTATTCTTGAGCGTGAAGGTAATATTACTTCTGGTTTGTGTTTACTCTAAGAAAAAATCGCACTTGGAAAGGTTGTAGCTGTGTTCCTTTGCTCTTCGGGGTTTTGTGTTCCAAACGAAATCGTTATTCGTTCACAGAAAGCTCGGAGCACTGCCCAACACGCTACTAACAAGTATGTTGGTTGTCAGGTGTTGCAAGTTTGGCTAAATATATTTGCAGGTAGTTTCTAAAAATATGCATTGGCCAAAAGTGCGCATTCTTTTTAACTATTGCCAATAAGAGAAAAAGCAGTAATCTTGATCTTGCTGCTTTTTCTCTGGCGCAAGTAGTTGGTTATTTAAAAATTCGTAGTTCAACTGATTTTTAAACCACCAAATGTTTAACAAGTCGTTGCAGCATCACTCCGGCGCTTCGCGCCTGCGTTGGACAGTTTTTAAGTCGCGGTTTTATGGTTTTGCTGCGCAAAAGTGTTCCATAAAACCACAACTTAAAAACTGCCGCTGAACTCGGCGTTAAAAATTTGAAATGTTAGTTTAAAGTGTCATTGCTTCTACTTTTACGCGCACTGCCGTAGTTTTTTGATGCCCCTAAGAAAAATTCATTCCTGGTAAGTGAATTACTTAAACGTGTTTCATTGCTAAAGGTGTATTTTTCAAGGTGGGCTCTGCTCCAGCTGGGTTTGCGTTCTAGCTGAACAGGCTTTCTAAATTAGTACAGGTTTCGTTGTGCAAGTCCGTAAAATTATTTGGCTGGTGTGTTTTATAAGTAAGCCGCCGCGAATATATCGTACTTCTTTTTGAG
>JANYIO010000101.1 GCA_025362015.1 Gammaproteobacteria bacterium
GTAGACAATCTTAATTACGAGGCGACCCAATCACTATTCAAAATGTTTACGGAAAAATTGGATGAGTTAGTGCAAAAATTACCCACACACGATGATTTTTTACGCGATAACTGTCCTGCAAATGCGCTTGTCAACCCAGCAAAAAATTAATCCAGTGCTATATAGTTGATTTTTATTGTTGTTGCAAAAATAAACTATTGAAAACATTAATTAATCAACTGAAACGTCAAACTAAAAACTTAGGCGACCTTCAACATTAAGAAAGCATTAAACAAAAATAAAAAAATCCTGATTATCTTTCAAGCAAAACTAAAAATAATAATAACTTACATGTCATAATAATAAAATTAAAAAAATAATGTCATGGCTATCAACAAAACCAATACAAAGCAACTTGTATTGTCACAATCAACTCATAGAATAACCTCTCCTACTGTTAGAGATATTTTTATCTCGCAAAAGGAATATACACATTCATCAAAAAAAATTCATTAACAAAGAGGTTAGCTATGAAATTTTCATGTCAATATTTAATAGCATTATTGTTTTCTATTTCATCATTTGTCATCGCATCACCTGCACCATACTCAGTTGTTTATGACACCGATGGCTTGGGCAGAGACACTCATTATGACCATGGACCAGTCACATCAATAACCACATCATCTTATTCGGCGCGTAAATTTTCACTTTTTATTTTCCGCCAGGATTTTACCTCTAGCTGCAGCTATGCAAATGTTTTTGACATAGATACTGGCGCCAGAATTGCAGATGGGCCAATCACCGCAGCCGATATAAAAACCACAACAATGACCTTGAATTTAGACTTTAGCGATGCTGATCTGCAAAAAAATAAAGTTATTCGTTTAAATTGTGAAGATGCCGAAGGCAACATGATTGGCGTAGAACATAAAGTTCCGGGGGCACCTACAGTTGAATGGACATCAAGCTTAACTCCTACCGGCACATGGATACCTGCAGCAGGCTGTGCCAGAGCGCATTGCAACCCCGGCTTCGGACACTTTACAGAGCTCAATTACATTGCAACTATTATTGTTAACAACAATACGGATGAAGGCTATTGCCAAGTAAGCCAGGAAAGAGGCGCATCAATTGGTTTGTTTCATGGCAAACATGATAGAACAAATTTTTACAGCGATTACTTTAGTACCGATACAATCATCAACGCTTATGAACCGCCTGTAATACTACAAAGAATTTCGTGCCAAAATTCAGGCGGAACAACCAATGTAACTCAAGTATGGGAAATAACAGATGGTACGATTCATCAAGTTGAAAACTCTAGTTACATTCAATAAACTAGTTGTGTTAAGAAATATTTAAATGTAAAAAAGTTAGATAAATTTAATAGCGAAAGTTGTAATTATAACTTTATAAGAAATACAATTTTCGCCTAAGTTTAAAAAGTACATTAACAGATATAGCTCTGCAACTCGATAGAACGCAATAAATTCAAATATCCCGTCATTGTTTAAAAATCCAAACTCTTCTGCGTACGAATCACTACAACCACATCAACATCAACATCAACATAAATAAGCACCTTACGCCTGACAACATGCGCAATGTGCGATATTCCCCAGTTTTCGTTAGGCCACATAGTAACTTAGGTAACAATTATTCTTTTGGTATAAATTTCTACAAAAAACCTTAAATTTTTTAATTCATAAACGCTCTTAAAAAACAAACTATTTCCACTACAATACTTTGGCTAAAAATAATAGGAACCTAAAAAAGTAGTTCATTAGCCTGAACACACAATGAAAATTTCGATGTGATCCCATAAGATTTCGCTATGCGATTAAAAATATTTAACAAGCTCTGGAAAAAATAAGCTATTGCCAGAGCAACTAAAAACCGCCACAAAAAATACTTTTTTTTGCAGGTCGGCAGGCAGATAGATGAATGGAGGAGGAATGAAGGATGGCAATGGATGAGAGTGAATAAATTAGGCTAATGAAAAAATAGTACATCTCTTGAAAAAATTGCACGTCCCTGTGCGCAAATTAATTTACGTTAGCTCACATTAAAAACCCGTTACCCGCACCTCAAAGATTGAATAACCCCATTGGTTGCCTACGCTGCGCGCAGTGCCGTAAATACGCACATAGCGATAGCTGCCTGACAGAGCAAGGGTGTCGGTACGGTTCCCAAAAGTGCCGCTGGTTTTAGTGGCAAGGGTAGTCCAGTTAGCATTGTCAGTAGAGCCTTGTACTGTGTAGTTAGCGGCGTTAGCAGCCTCCCAATCAATAGCAATGCTGGCCAATGTATGCGCGCTGCCCAAATCTACGGTCAACCAGCTTGGGTCTGTTGCAACTGCCGATTCCCAACGGGTACCGCCATTTTTATCAATAGCCAAAGTTGCTAATTGAACTTGCGTACTTGCAGTGGCAGTGGTCGGTGTAAGTACGACTGCACTACCCGAGCTGCTCGCAACACTACTCGCTACACTGCTACTAACTCGAGAAGATGAAGCGCCAGCAACAAGACCGTACACTTTCAATTCCCACATTGAATAGCCCCAATTATTGCCAACACTTAACACCGTGCAATAAATACGCACATAGCGATAGGAGCCGCTAACTGCATCGGTATCGGTGCGAGTACCAAAAGCACCACCGGTAATTGACTTGAGTGTGGTCCAGTTAGCGTTATCATTAGAGCCTTGAACACTGTAACTATCTGCATTCGCCGCTTCCCAATCAATGACCACGGAAGTCAGGCTAATCGCGCTACCCAAATCAACACTTAACCAGCTTGGGCTTACCGCATGAGCAGATTCCCAACGAGTGCCGGCATTGCCATCTACCGCATTGCTAGCGGGTTGTAATTGGCTGCTTGCAGCGGTGACCTTGCCAACAGAAACCAATACCGGTACACCGGCTACGCTACTTGGGTTGCTTGAACTCACCACACTCGAGCTGACGCTCGATGAGGCAACAGCAGAACCGCTATAGGCTACCGCCAGAGTGTGGCTTTTATTGATATTGGTAAAGGTATAACTAGTGCGTGGGCCTTGTGATACACCATCAACAATGACATTTGAAACGCTAGCACCTGCAGGTGGAATAAAGGTGTAAGTCGCTGAATCTGTGTTGTTTTTGCTGTAGCGAAGAGTGCCAGCGGGCGAAATGCTACCGCCGGTGTCCAGGCCAATGGTGTAGATACGGTAAGGCTTGTAATCTATCGCCATCAGTTGTGCATCAGCTACTTCAATTAATTGGCCAGCCAATGGACGGAACCAGAATTTGAAGTTTTGTTCACCAACTGCAGGTGCGCTGCTGAAGGTGTTGAAAGCTTCATAACTGCCATCTTTGGTGCTGGCAGTCCAATTCATCATGGTGCTACCCGTACCGTACTCCACTTTAAATTGATCAAGGCTGCGCGGCGCTGATTTGTCACCGGCAATCAAGACTTGTTTCACTTCGTAGTTTGGATCAATTTTTACACTTACCCATTGATCCTGCCCTTCGAAGCCGGTGGTACTGCTTGCTTTATTCGCGGTGGAACCGTCAACAGCGCGCTGCGGGAAACCCCACCAGATAGTTTCCCAACCAGAGCTTGCGCCAACATAATTGGACGCATCAATAGCGGGAACCAATGGATCACCAACACCAATGTAAATAATTTCTTTTATCACTACATCGTCAATATACACAGTGCTCGTACCCATGTTGCCTAACAAGAAGGCAAGGCGACCTGCGTTATCTGCGTCGGTAAAATCTACGTTATAGGTGTAGCTCGACATGGTGGTGCCCAGCGCTATGGTTTGCAGTAGATAGGTACCAGCTGCTGAAGGGTTCAAATCATCCGTAGAGAGACGAACCTGCATATTGCGCGCAGCATCGGCTCTAGCTCTGAATGTTAATTGATAGCGATAATTACTTTTTAAACCAAAGCCCTGGGTATGGAACTGAATAGAGCCCGCGCCTGCACCCTGGTTGCCTGTGGTAATTTTGGCTTCGGCATTTACTGCGGCATACACTGGAGTAGCACCATCATAAGCTTCGCCAGCCCAGCCACTGATATCACTGGTAAAAGTACCATTGCCAAGCATGTTGATAGCGCGATCAACCACTGGCGTGCCTGCTGGCTTTGGATACACATTGGCGACATCTTCAAACGCTTTAAACTCTAACAACCAAATAGGATCAGATTTACTAATACGCCCTTTGGTGACAAGTTTGATGTAGCGGTAAGTTTTATTCACATCAAATACATGTGTTGACCAGGTTGCAGAAATCTGGTCGGAGCTGCGAATAAACTCCCAGGCACCAGTGGATGTTTTGCCATAAATGTCATAAGACTTAGGTAGGTTCCACGACCACTCAATCCAAAAGTATTTGATAGGTTTGTCCATACCATAATCCATTTGCACCCAGTGCAAATTATCATCGGCTGGTGTTGCCCATTTAGAGCCCAGGTAACCATCAGCCGCATTTTTAGGGCCGTTGTCACGATCAGATGTAGCTGTGCCATCGTTAAAAGAAGCATCTGCGGTAACTGCTACAGGCGCCATCCACCCACGCAAGGAATAAAAACCTTTGGTGTTGTTTGTGGGGCGGAAGAAACTGTACTTGGAGTTATCCGTATATTTTTGCAGTGCATCAGTTGTTGGCAATGGCCAGTGTGCAACGTAATCAACCAGGAAATCAGTACCGGTTCGACTAATATTGGTCGCCATTGAAGCTGTATCAATGTATTCATACTGGGTTACACCATTCACTACTGTGGTGTAGCCGGTCTTATTCGCAACATTGGCATCCGTGGACATTTTGTTGTAATTGCCTACTGCCGGCCATGATGTGTGAGTAATCGCATGGTTCAGGATCATATGCATTGGTGTTACATATGGCCATGGCATATCACCTTTATCAGCTTGACTCCAGCTGTAGGTTTTCACACCGTTGATATAAAATTCAATCGATTCTGGTGTTTTAATCACGCCATAAGTGACGTACTGAGCACTTGGGTCAACACCCAGGCTTGCATAACTTGTATCAACCGGGTTGCCGCCGTACGCTGGATAAGGACCACTCCAGTGAGTTTGCGGGGCTATAGTAGCGTTGAAACCAGTAAACTCGATAATGTCCAATTCCTGGCAAGCAGTCCAACCCACATCCGGAAAATTACCTAACAGCCACCAGGCTGGAAATTCAGCATTGCGGGCAGCAGGCATTTTCAAACGCGCTTCGAACTTACCATAGGTAAAAGTAGTATTGTCAGCAAGCTTGGATTCAATGCGGCCTGAACGAATAAACAAAGGCTTACCCTGATTGGCTATACCGCCGTAATAATTTTGGATAGCACCATCCATATAGCGAGCTTTAAGGGCAAGCGCTTTACCATCACTTGCGCCCGCATCAGCTTGACCAGAACGGACAGTCCAGTCTGCAGTGGGGTATTCAACATCGCGATAATCTTCATCTTCACCGTTAACATAGGTACCGGTAATAACATCCCAATTGTTGCGATTCAGGGCTGCTGATGCGAAGTTATCAACAAAGTCAGTGTTGGCCGTGGGGCTAGCCCAAAATGCATCATTATAAGCAGTCGCAAATGCTAGATTTGAGCTGGCGCCCAAGGCAAACACCACCACAAATATTGGCTTGATCTTCATACTTCTCTCCAAAAAATTATTGTTATGTACGTGTTAGGTTGTTTTTATACTGAACTTAAAACTGGTTTTTATTGTTGTGGATTGAACTCACCCAACATCATCATTTCACCGCGCCGACGCCCACGCCTCCTTCTTGTCGCATAAATACAAAACTGGGAAGGGTTTTTTGTGGGTTTATTTGCATGTAGAGATGCTCAGCAAAAAGGCCCATCAGGATGCACCGTTAAAAGCCGACGAAAGACAGTGAACTTACGCGAAAGCGCTTAAAAGTAAGCACGAAGAGATTTATAAGGAAGCTAACGGGGCAAGTAAGCCACTATATTTGAGCCGCCTTTGGTGATTCCCGGTAAGGTTTCACGACCAATTTCATAGTGACAACAAACTTTAGCAATACATTGAAAAACCCAGGATCTTGCAGTTATTGGACTTAAGCAAAAAATACTCCGGGCTACCCGCAAGGATACCTGGGGCCCTAATAGACACCCGCGAAAATATCGCTGCTTGATAGTCACATCGCTATCGCAGCCTTCCTGGTCTTATCGCTTCTATATTGAGAACGAATGATTTCGTTTGAATCAGAATACCTATAGCGTAAAAATAATGAGGCGAACAACTCAACATTCATGCACAACAGAGCAGGGTCATATTATTGAACAAATAATCAACAGATAGCGAAATTAGCAATTCTATTCCAAGAATAGCGTAAAAGAATATTATCAAGCGTAGGTGGTTCGGCGACTATGAAGCTAATATTAGAAATCACGTAGTTTGCATAAGGATTTTGGTGCCGTCCGAATGGATAAGAATCATCTTTCCACACCCATTAGCGAAAATATATTCAGTACATATCCAATTTCATTAACATATAAATATTACGATAATACGAAAATTTTATTTCAGGCAGTTACTTTACACGCAGCACAATTCCCAGAAGTCGATTATTACTCGCTTGTCAAACTTGTAACCAATGTAATACACAGTGTCTCATTTTTTAATATTCCAAGTCAGAATAATATCCGTAAACTCAGCGGCGCTAGTTAATCCATTTTTAATCAAGGGTGATTTTTATGAAAATGCTATCAAACGCTAAGTTAAAAAAAATGAATGTACATCTTGCGGCCGTAGGTATACTTTTCGGTGCACAAGCAATGGCATTTGACCTCGACAACGGATATGCCGCTACAGAAATAGTAATTCCAAATACTGCACAATTCCTTGCACAAGATGTTTCAATCAGCGGCTCAGATGCTACCCTAGTGTTGCGTTATACCGCCATGTTGTCGAATGCCTGGTTTGATGCTGTGTCGCCTTATCATTCAACGCAAGTTGGTGTTTATTCACAATTTAAGCAACGCTTAACTGAGAATAATAATCACGATAAAAACGTTGCCGTTTTATATGCAAGTTATCGTGTACTGAGCAGTATGGCACCAGCACGCCAAGCACAATGGGATGCGATGTTAACCAATGTTGGTTTAGATCCAAAAAACAACAGCATGGACGCCAGTACGCCAATTGGTATTGGTAACATTGCGGGTTCAAGTGTAGTTAATGCTCGCATTCATGATGGTATGAATCAGTTGGGTGATGAAGGGGGTATAAAATACAACCGCAAACCTTACAAAGATTACACTGGGTATGAGCCAGTAAATACATTTTATGATTTAAAAGATCCATCAAAATGGCAACCAGCCGAAGGTACTAATGGATACGGTAAATTTAATGTTCAGCAGTTTGTTACACCACAAATGGGAAGGGCTCGTGCCTACTCATTTAGAAATCCTGAACAATTTCATATTCCATATCCATGGAAAAGTGATGCGCGAAACAGAGCAGCCTATAAAGCTCAAGCAGATGAAGTATTAAATATTTCAGCCAATTTAACTGATGAACAAAAATTAATTGCTGAGGTGTTTGACTATAAAACTCGCAGTCTTGGTGCATCGGTTCAATTTGCTGTAAAATCGCATAACCTTGGTTATATCGAAACAATACAAACCTTATTTACGTCTAACGCCGCTGAATTTGATACTTCAATTGCTGTCTGGCATCAAAAAATCAAATACAACACCGTACGTCCCTGGAGCGCCATTCAATATATATATGGTGATCAACCTGTGACTGCATGGGGCGGCCCAGGAAAGGGTACTGTGAATGATATTCCTGCCAATCAATGGAGAAGTTATTTACCGGTTGCTGACCATGCTGAATATCCATCAGGTTCTGCGTCTTTCTGTGCAGCACACGCTGTTGTATTGAGCAAATTATTCAATAGCGACACTTTTGGTTGGAGCATTACTATTCCAGCAGGTGGATCAACTTACGAAAAAGGTTTTACACCAAAAGTTGATACGACCCTCACCTTTCCAACATTTTCAAACTTTAAAGAAGAATGTGGAAAAAGTCGTCAATACGCAGGTGTTCACTTCCGCGATTCAATCGATGCCGGTTACAGCATTGGTGAACGCGTAGGTGCAAAAACGTATAAGTTTGTTCAACGTCATATCAATGGCGTAGCAGTACGAGCTAGCAGCGATATGGATGATTATTGATCCACAACTATGAATCATAAAAAATGGGCCTTATAGGCCCATTTTTTATAGATAAAATATTTACTGATGGAAAATTACTACTATGTAACACCACATAGAACTGCGCAATACATGGCAAAACAAAATACTAGATGAGTCATCACATTATAAATTCTGACCAAACGCGGATTAGGTGTTTTTGCAGCAAAAAATCCCATGCCCATACACGGCAATAAAAAAAGCCAAGGAACTAACAATGAGATAGCAACAAAAAAAAATGTCACCCACAATTTATCTATTGGCATTATCTTTAACAAATACATGTAAATAATCGCGTATGAAATACCAACCAAATAATGTGCAACCCAACCTGTAGGGTTTTCCAATCGATGTGCCGGTAATTCTGTTGGTATTTTTTGCATAAGACCTAATGCAGGTATTCCCAGTATCCAACGACCCACAAACTTCCACTCTGGTGCCGGTATTTTAAACATGAGTAATAAAAAGCGTTGCCACACATCCATCACGATGGTGGCAAATATTCCAACTGCAATGACGCGCAGATCAATCATCGCTAATACCTAGCCAGGAATAAATTTCCGCAAAAGGTAAATGATCGCCCACATCCTTTCCGTAAAAGGCTCGCTCAATCACAAATTGATTATTAATTAAAAAGTCGGCAGGAATCATCGTAAAAGTGCCTTCAATTTTGCCAGGCAAATAGCCCAGCCCAAATGACTGACTGAGATCTTTCACACGAAAGCTGGTGCGCAACATCCCGAGCATAGATCCACTCACCCCGTAACGCTTATAGAGTTTCTGTTCAGGGTCGGCAATAATCGGGAAAGGTGCGTCTTGCTTACCAACATAGTGTTTTATACTTTCAGCAGGTGATTGAAAAATTGCAACAACCTTTAAGCCCGCATCAGAAAGCTTTTTATAATTCCTAATCAAATGATTCATCCTAAGATTGCACAGTGGGCAACTTGCATATCTAAAAAAGGACAACATTATTTTTCCATTAAACGAGGAGTTAAATGAAATCTTATTACCAAATATGTCATTTTCTTCAAATTCAAATGCTTTCTGACCGGCAGATATTTTCATTGAAATACACCAAAAAGTTATTAAACACTATGAAATAAAATATTTAAATTAATAAACGTGGGCTATTGACCAACAATAAATCCGTACACGATTTTTGAAACCGAATACGGATTTTAATTTTTATAAGTGCTAAATTACTACATAATCGGTTTCCAGCCTTCGCCTTCAGGTACTGACTTTCCCCACTTAGGAAAGGTTAATGTCGTGGTAATATTATATACCATGCGACCATCAGTTAACGCGAATGGCGTTACAACACCCATTGCCATACCTTCACCATATTCCTCACTAGACAATTCACACGCCAAAATAACAAAGCCACCTGGTTCAGGTGTTAAAGGCTTGATGGATTGATAATGAATCAACGAATTATGTTTTATCGTTCTTTTACCTATTTTTTTGGTGCGATGAATATAGTATTCACCAAACGCAAACATCGTACCTGGTGGAACTACCCGTCCAGAAAACTCACCACCTAATGTAACGCCAGTTGGGTTAACAACGCTATATACCCAAGCGACATCGTCCATATAAAAACCATCTGCCGGCACTGCTTCACGTGACTCATCGGTTACGCGATAACGAATTTCAGGGGTAATTTCTACATCTTTAAAAAAAACACCGGGAGTATTGAGTGTGAGGCCGAAACGTTTTTCAAAAAATTCCAAGGCTTCAGCACGTTGCGCAGCAATTTGTGCATCAGTGCGATGCATCACTATTTTAAAAAAATAATTAGCATTGGTATTCATAAAACCATTAGTAAAAAAGCTGCCGTCAACGCTGTAAAAAGGATTATCGGCGATATAGGTAAATACTTTATTGTAATTTTCTGGCTTCACTGTCGGAGCATTGAAGCTAAACGCTTCTTCATAGTTTTCTGCGGATACATTGTACGTTAACAACGACATAGCTACCGCTAGCATTAACGAGACCTTTTTGTATATATATTTCATTTCATTACGCTCTCATAGTAAGGGTGGACATTAAGGATGAATAGTTAGGCTGATGACTCTTATGTTTGGAAAAAATTAGCGATTGCACATTAATTTTCGATGCAAAACCATTTTTCAGAACGGATAGTATCAAAAACTATTTTCAGATTACCCTAATAAAAATGTGACGGTGTGTATCAGATTTATGATGTGAGATATCGCGCAAATTGAAATATTCTGGTGCCATCATGAATGTTTGTCGCAATAACTCAGGTTTAATTTACTTTTCCGTTGCTGGAGTTGTTCCAGAATGGCGCAGAAAATGTCTTATCTACCTCTCATTGCATTATATTTTCACAGTGATTTATCGATAGGAACAGAAGATGAATTCATCACAAACAACAGAAACCCCTGAATATTTTCTCAATATTAGTGAGCTTATTAAGGCCCGAGCGCAGAATCAAGCTGATAAGACTGCCTATGTATTTTTACAAGATGGCGAAAATGTAACTGAATCGATTACCTATAGCGAATTAGCAAAAAGAGCACAGGAAGTCGCGCGGTATTTACAAGATAAAAATATGG
>JANYIO010000113.1 GCA_025362015.1 Gammaproteobacteria bacterium
CGCGCGGCTTCACATAGCCTGTAGGACTTGCCCCTCTTCCTTAAGCTTTCGGTCTTCAGAAATTTCCAGAGCAATTCCCGCCGCCGCTTCGGCAGTCATGCCTTCCGTGCGGCGCAGGTATTCTGCCTCGCCGACGCTGTCACCGGATTTCACTAAAACATCCGCGGGCTGTATCGTTTCGCCTGGTAGAGAAACTTTTAATTCATCTATCAACATCAGCAGTGCCGCTGCGACTGGCAATGCCAGCAGTGCGCCACCAATACCGTACAGAGTACCACCGGCGATCAGAGCGAACAGCACGATCGATGACGGCAATCGCAATGAACGGCCATACACAACTGGAATCACTATCCGGCTTTCAAACTCTTCATAACATAACAATAGTACGCCCACTACGGTCGCGGTGGCGCTACTCACAGTTAAGGCGGCGAGCACTGCGGGAACTATGGTGAGAAAAATACCCACGAAAGGAAGTATGTCGGCAATCCCTCCAAATGCTGCTATCGCAATTGCGTTCGGCACATCGCAGGCTGTGAGCAAGATGAATAGAAAGATCGCCATCATTGCGCAGGTTACAACTTGGCCACGCACGTAGCCGCCAACTATGGTTTCGAGGTTGAGCATAATGCGCGAGAGTTTGATGTGGTGAGCGCGCGGTATGACTGCGAATAATGCACCGCGCAGCCTGTCGCGGTCGATCATGATATACAGCGCAAGAAAGAAAGCTCCCGCACCATACGCAACTATTTCAAACAGGCCCTTTGAAAAGGCTACTGCTTCAGAACTGTAGGATTTGAATAGCGCACTATAGTCGACGTGTTGCAAAGCGTTAGCCAGCGATCGTGTGAGTGGGTATTGGGCCAGGAACTTCACCAAGCGCCCGCGCAATTCCGGTTCGTTATGCATCAAACTGGCAACCTGAGTGAAAAACGGCGGCACCGTGAATACGGCCAACGCAAATAGAACACCCAGCAACGCCGTGAACACGATCCCTATCCCTACAAAGCGGTGCAGCTTGCGGCGTTCGAACCATTCAACCGCTGGACTCAAGGTTCCTACCAGCATTAGAGCGGTGATCAGTACCAGAATGACGGGTATCAGCTGCTTCAATAACGCCAAGCCGAGTACAACACCCACGATGCTGACTAACGTCCGCGAGCCGATCTCGATGCGAAGTGTGCGCTTTAGTTCTGGAGCAGGTGTCTCTTGCGTAGGATTGGTAGTGCGCTGTGGCATGGAATAAGTCTTCTTCGTGGGCCAATCAAGTTGAGCTCGGCGAACCTACCGCATGGCGACGCCAGCATCTCAGGTATTCCTAACGGCATCTGTGCGCTAACGCTCTTCAATGTTGTTTTGTTGCATTCATGTGGAGGTGTAGCCGTGTTTAATCGAAGATGAAAAATAGAACAATAAAGAGCTCAGTCCTAGCTCAGACTTGATCTGACAGTTACCGATTTTGAGTGAATTTACCCCTGTTTAGCTTGATATAGTCTATTAAGTCTAATTTTATTTTCCATATTTCCTCCGCATTTAATCTTGATAATTATTACCTGAGCTGAATCCAAAACCAATATTGAACCGTATAGGTATAGGAGGTTAGAAGCTCAAAACTAGTCTATTACTCCAAGGATCATGAAATGTTGGAAAAACACTTCGCTAAAGCCACACCTTGTTCAGCAAAAAAAATCCTGGCCGCACTCGTTGCTCTCAGTATTGACAGCCCCTACGCGTTTGCAGGAGGCGCGCAAACTATTGAAACCGTTATTGTAACAGGCACCCAATTTGTTCAAGTCGGCGTTGCTGATTCGGCCAATGAAGGCACTGTCTCTCAGCAACAACTTGAAGCAAGAACCGTGTATCGCCCCGGTGAATTGTTGGAGGCGACCCCTGGCTTGATTGTTAGCCAACACAGCGGTGAAGGTAAGGCCAACCAGTTTTATTTGCGCGGATTTAACTTGGATCATGGCACCGATTTGCGTACAACAGTTGATGGAATGTTGGTGAATGAACGCACTCATGCGCACGGCCAAGGGTGGACAGATTTAAATTTCTTAATCCCGGAATTGGCTTCAAAGCTCGAATATAAAAAAGGCCCTTACTATGCATCCGAGGGTGACTTTTCATCCGCCGGCGCCGTGAGCATTTCTTATCTAGATACCCTCGCCCAGGGCATCGCCAGTATTGGCGCAGGTCAAAACGGATTTAAGCGCGTCATGATTGCAGATTCATCTACCGCTGAATCTGGCAATATCTTGTATGGGGTGGAGTTAGAGCACAACGACGGGCCATTTGTTCATCCGGACGATTTTCGCAAGCTAAACGGCGTATTGCGTTATAGCGATGGCGATCACGCTAACGGTATGAACGTAACGGCCATGGCCTACCAAGCCAAATGGAATTCGTCGGATCAGATTCCCCAGCGTGCAATTGACACCGGTTTAATTAGCGGCCGTTACGATGCGCTTGACCCTACCGACGGAGGTAAATCACATAGGTACAGCCTTTCAAGTGCGTGGAACACCACCACTGATACTACCGCAACCAAGGTTAACGCTTACATCATCGACTACAAACTCGATCTCTATTCTGACTTTACCTATTTCCTTGATAACCCCATCGATGGCGATCAATTTAATCAGCCCGATAAACGCTACACCACAGGGTTAAACGCCAGCCAAGCGTGGCAAATGGATGGCTTGGGAGAAGAATCGCAAAATACCTTGGGCGTGCAATTTCAAAGCGATAATATATTCAATGGTCTCTATGACACTAAAGCCCGGCAACGTCTAGCGACGACACGACAAGATCATGTGGTGGAAAGTAGCTTAGGAATTTATCTTGAAAATGCAACGCGCTGGAGTAAAAAGTTTCGTACCGTAGCGGGTTTCCGCGATGATTATTATCACTACAATGTGGACAGTAACAATGAGGCCAATTCGGGCACCGCATCAGACACCAAAGTTAGCCCCAAGCTGAGTATGATCTTTGGTCCTTGGGATAAAACCGAGTTTTACGTAAACGTGGGTACTGGCTTTCACAGCAACGATGCACGCGGAACAACTATCACTATCGATCCAAAAAGTGGGGACTCTGCCGACAAAGTAACGCCACTGGTAAGATCCACCGGTGAAGAGCTAGGTGTGCGCACTGAGTTCATTCCAGGGTTACAAAGCTCCTTAACTTTTTATCAACTTGACTTCGATTCTGAGTTAATTTTTGAAGGCGATGCGGGAAGTACCGCAGCCGGACGACCAAGCCGACGCGATGGTTTTGAACTCGCAAACTATTTCACTATGGGGGATTATTTAACGCTGGATGCTGATATTGCTTTTGCACGAGCGCGCTTTAAAGATAATGATCCTGTCGGAAATTTCATTCCAGGTTCTATTGAGGGCGTAGCGTCTGTAGCGCTCGCGTTGGATAATATTGGGCCGTATTTTGGTGCCGTGCAGTTTCGTTATTTCGGCCCACGTCCGCTCATTGAAGATAACAGTGTGCGCTCGAAAAGCACGGCGACGGTTAATGCTCGCGTAGGATATAAAGTAAACCCCATTCTGCGAATTGAACTTGAGGTTTACAACCTCACGAATCGTAGCGCTTCCGCGATTGACTACTACTATCAATCGCGTCTGCCCGGCGAGCCTGCCGAAGGTGTTAACGACATTCACTTTCACCCGATAGAATCGCGCTCACTGAGAATGTCACTCGTGGCAAATTTTTAAATTAAAGTGCCTCGCCAATTTGACGATTTCCAGGAAGATAAAAATAGTCATTCTATTTCCACCATTGTGGCAGAAGGTTAGCAATTTCAGGCTGTGAAAAGCGATCATCGAGTAGCCATACATAGCCTTTATCACTGGTTTTTCGAATAACTCTGCCAGCAGCTTGTACAACTTTTTGAATGCCTGGGTACAAATAAGTAAAGTTATATCCCTGTTGAAATTTTTTCTGTAACCTTAATTTCATATATTCATTAACATCATTTATTTGCGGTAAGCCCAGCGTAGCGATAAATGCACCTTTTAGCGCATCGCCTGGCAAATCTATTCCTTCGCTAAATGCTCCGCCTAATACTGCAAGGCCCAAAATATTTTTGTGCAACGTGAATTGCTGAATAAATACGTGGCGGTCTTCTTCACTCATTTTTTTAGATTGCACAATAATCCTGATATCGAGTTCTTTTAACGAGCTGATAAGTTGTTGTTGCACCTGTTGTAAAAACTCATAACTGGAAAAGAAAATAAGTGCATTGCCGCTTTCTGCTAATAATTGTTGTTTAACGATAGTACAGATAGGCTCGATTGATGTTGCTCTATCGCGATATCGGGTTGATAAGTTATGGGCGATATTGACATTAAGTTGAGTGGCAGCGAAAGGCGAAGCAACATCAATGTGAATTGTATTATCCGGTAACCCTAAAAGCGTTTGGTAAAAATACGCAGGCCTTAAGGTTGCAGAAAAAAAGCAGGCGCTGTGTGCAACTGCCAAGCGTTCACCTAGTAATTTTGCCGGAATAATATTCCTTAGCGTAAGGACTTCACTCTTAGTGTTGAGATTTTGCATATCAATGCAGAAATCATCGTCAACCAGTTCGGCAATGCTTTGAAAATTCAATATCTCAAAAAAGAATTCCTGCATTATCGTATGCTGCACAGGATGATCCGGTTGTTTCTGCAACAGTTCTATATAGTGATTGGCAAACTCAATCAGGGAAAGCATGAATGTGTCGGGTATGTTTTCAAGAATGGTCAGTTTATCCACTACAGGTTTTAATTCTTTTAAAATCGCTAGCCACAGTTTATTGATGCGCGTCAGTGATTTTTTAATGGTATGTGGTGCATGTTGTTTCGCAGCTAACAATAATCCGCGATTAAGTGACGCGCTATACATGCTGCGCCCCCGGTCAAGCAAATTATGACTTTCATCTACTAATAAATAAGGATGCCAATTAAATTCTTTGGTAAGGCCCAAGAGTAGGGCGCTACCATCAAAGTAATAATTGTAGTCAGCAACAATAACATCTGCCCAACGGCTCATTTCTACGCTGAGATAAAACGGGCAGATTTGATATTGTCGGGCAATAGTAGCAAGTGTAGTTTTGGTGAGCATTGGGATGTCGTAAGCAGCCTGACGTGCATCTGCAAGTTTGTCGTAAAAATCCAAAGCAAAAATACAGCTATCGCCACTGCAGCGTTTATCCGGTTCAAGGCATGATTTTTCTTGAGCAGTAAGTTCCAGCACACGAAGCGGTGTCGTTGTTGAATCTGTAGCTATTAATTGCAAATTTTCCAGCGCTAATTGTTTGCCAGTTGTTTTTGCGGTGAGATAAAAAATTTTATTGACAGGTGTTTTATGCAGTGCTTTGATTGCAGGAAAAAGCCCCGCTAGGGTTTTCCCTGTACCAGTAGGTGCTTCTGCTAATAACACTCGACCTGTCGCTGCGGCTTTGTAAACTGCCTCAGCCATTTGCCGTTGTGAAGGATGCAATTCCGTATAAGGGAACGGTAAATCATCGATCCATTCTGTTAGGTGTGTTAATCGTGTATTAATGCGCCGTTGCCAAAGATAATATTTTTCAGCGAATGTTTCGCAATAGTCTTTTAATTCTTCGGCACTAAATTGCTGTTCCAGGCGATGTTCTTTGCCATCGCCAAGATGAAAGTAAACCAGTGCTAAACGGACTTCCTTATGACCCTCCAGTTCACACAGCATCCAGCCATACAGTTTTACCTGGGCCCAATGTAGTAGGCGATGATTGGTGGGGATTTTTTCAACGTCGCCATAAAATGTTTTAATCTCTTCGATGCAATTCGTATCAGTTTGGTAGCCATCAGCGCGACCACGAATTAATAAATTGCGATAGTGAATGCTGAGGCTTATTTCAGATTGGTAGTGTTCAGAGCGTCTTGCGGTTACGCGTTGATGGCCTTCAATCCCTTCCAATGCTGTAGGCCCAGGAGTAAATTTTCGATCAAGGCTGCCACTTTTTGCTGCGAATTCAGCGAGCGCCTTTACGGACACTGATTTTAGCAAGGGTGCTGTCGAAACGGCGATTTTATTGCCAGCTAACATAACATACCTCTGCGGGAATATCGTGCGCCTTAAAAAAATTTAGCCAGCGTTGTTGGTTATCCTGCAAACGATCACCGGGGCCTTTTACTTCAATCATGCGGTAAAATTGTTGTTTTGGAAAAAACTGGATTAAGTCTGGCAAGCCACTGCGATTCGTTTTTAAATCAAATAATAACCGCTCAAATATTAATTTTAAATGCGTTGCAGGAATACAGCGTAATGCCATCAGCAATGTGGTTTCATTGATAAACTGCCAGCTTACAAAATGATTGGCGATGCCATGTTTTTGTTGCCATATATTTTGAATATGTGTGGCATATTTTTGGTCATCAAATAACTGCCAAAGCCGTTGTATATCAGGGCGATTTTTTTGGAAATCTTCCTGGTATAAATCTAGCGGTGCAGACTGTAACGGATTTGCAAAAGCACCCTGTATGCCGCGAAAAATTTCTGGCCATAGCCATAAACCGAATAGGCTATTCAGTAATGTATTTTCTACATATAAACAAGGCTCTTCACGTGTATCCAAATGTAGGCGAACAATTTCTTCAACACTGAGTACTAATCCTGCATCCTCAGCTGCTTGCGGCAAAATCAATGTTTTCTCACACAATGCTAATGGAGATTTTTTCTTAAATGGCTCGCTAATTTTTTTTGCCAAGCGTGGAGCAATACGTTCAGCAATTTGTAACTCATGTTCGTTCATCGGGGTTTTTATCAACAGAGATAATAATTCCCATGCCTGTTGATGATCACCGCGTTTTTCCAATAGCCGAATTTGTCGTTCGCGCGATGGAGGTAAATCAACCAGTTGATAGAGTTGCATTGCAAGATCAAATTGCTTGTAGCGTTCAAATTCATAGGCTAGCTGATTGATAAGCCGTGCACGACGACGTTCCATCGCGGCGCTTGCAAAGGTATTGGGTAGTTGCAATACGATTTGTTCAAGTGAATTCAGATCCTCCGCTAGTGCTAACTGTTCGCGCAACAATAAAAGCTGCTGATATTGAGCAAGTTCTTCACGGTTTTTAAATACGCGATGCTGTGGATCAATAATGTATTTTTCGTAGCGGTAAAGCCCAAGATCTTGAAGGACAAATTCTGTTAAGTTTTGGTAAGGGTTACCAAAAAATAAAAGTAAAAAAGTGTTAATAATAGCGTGGTTATCAACATAATACAGTTTGCCAAATTGATCATTTGTCCACTGCGACCAAAGTTGACTTTGTGGGTAGCGTGCACTGAGAATGTTTAACAGTATTTCTTTACGCGCATTTTTATGGGACTTTAACTGTTCGCTAAATAATTGTATTAACTCTGCTTTGGCGAAAATCTTGAAAAGATTTGTGATTGAAAGCAGTGGATCAATTTCAATAAGATTTACATCGTTAAGCTGGTTTGCGCAAAATTCATGATTATCAATTTCGGCATAAATTAATTTGGTTGCTCTGAACCATGGGCCTTTACGCCCTAGCATCCGTACCAATAAACATTGACTATTTGGCGCAAGGCGATTAAACCGCGCAATAAAAAGTAGCTCTTCCTCAGCCAATAAATCTGCATAACGTTCGTTCACCCAGTGAATAAGAAAGCGAAAGTTATCGAGATAATATTGTGGCGGTAAGGGTTCATTCATAACGATATTTGCAAGTAATCATCCCGATGAAAAGAGATTTATCGTAAAGAAACGACTTATCACAGTTAAGGTTTAAGGCAGTATTTCACGACAAAAAAATTCTAACCATATCTTGACCAGCACTGGCCTTTTGGAATTATACTGTATATTAATACAGTTGTGAATTGCCCTATGATCCCGTTCTGGAAAAACCATCGCCATTAACGTTGGAGCAACCCGTGGTTCCAGATACTGTTGGTATCCGTCACGTCAGCAAGCCTCGGAAAACAGCTAAAGGGGTTGATCCCTTAAAATTTTATATTCACACAATTCAATCGTGATTTAAACGTCATTGCTGGCACAATACGCCGGCTATTTTCTTCATAATTTTTTGCATCAACTCACTCAATTAAGGATCATTGTCATCATGGCGATAACTGCATTATTTCAACGTGGGATTCACAAACTTTTTATTTTAGGATTGATCGCTGTATTAGCGGCCTGTGGCGGCGGCGGCGGTGAAACCGGAAAAAGCTCTGGTTTTAGTATTAGCTTTAATACCTCCACCATTTCAATGACTGCCGTTAAAGGGTCAAATACAGCCAATACCACAACAATTCTCGCTACAGGTAATGGACAAACCACAAGTACTTTATATCTCAACGCAAAAATTGATGGGAGTGGAATTCAAGCCCCTATTGTTATTAACATAAATGAATTTACTAATTCAGCAACAATTGACGTCGTTGCTGACACCTCATTAGCCGTGGGAACTTATACGGGAACCCTCACGCTTTACGGTTGTAAAGATGCAGGCTGTGCCTCTAACTTTAAAGGCTCCCCTCATATAGTAAACTACACGATCAAATTAGTTGATCCATTAAAGGTTTCCCCAGCTTCTGTAGAGCTCACTCAAACGGAGGCAACGGCTGGGAATTCCAGCTCGCTGAAATTGACGCTGCCAAGTAACTCTATAGCAAATACCACAATCACCTATATCCAAGGTCAAGATTGGCTGACCCTTGATAATCAGGGCGGAAACATTGTTTTAACGGCTGATGCTCGTGGGCTCTTCACGGGAACTTATAATGCTAATGTACAAGTAAAACTTAGCAACCCCGAGCAAATTATTACCGTGCCAGTAACCCTCGCTGTTGTACCTGGACTCGTTACACCTGCAAAAGTTGAAACGACCTTGACTGGAACATCAGTCGCTGGCGATATGACAGGATCATTCGTGGTTGCAGGAGCAGCCCAAGTCGTTCTTCCAAATTGGAGTGCAACAAGCAATGTACCCTGGTTGGTGCTGGATAAAAATACTGGAACTGCCGGCCAGCGCGTAACCTGGCATCTTAATCCTGGTGCTGTATCTGCTCTACAGAATCTTACTTCCATCACAGCAAACATAGTGGTCACTGCGGGTGCGAACATTTCTTCACAAACAACAATGTTTACATTGAATATGGCATTGCCGGAAATCGTTAATATTGACCGACTGGCACTTTTGTCGAATCAGCCAGGAAACTTAATGGTTTATGGATCAGGTTTTAGCTCCATGGCTAATCCAATGACTGATATTCATATATCAGGAGCATCACTCAAGAGTGTGTCGGTGCTAAGCGATAGAGCATTACAAATTGCATTGCCCGCACTTGCGGCAGGTAACTACGATCTAACATTAACAAATGGAATTGGATTCGTAATGCCTCCTAGCAAATTAAGTGTGCTAGATCCTATTGATCGCCCTTATCAGGCAATAAATACAATGGGTGATAAAAAAATACTCTTATGGGATAACCTCACCCAAAGCGCCTTCACCATAAATCGAACCTTGGGTTCTATTATGCAATTCAATTTAAGTGGCGCATCGGCAACAGTTTCAGCGCGAAGTGTGTCAGCCATCAGCATAGGTCTGCCGCTCAACCATTCAGCATTGCTGGCGACGCAGGCCGATGGAACACTACTTGATTTAAAAACAACAGACCTGTCAACTGTCAAAACTCGAAACCTGGGAACAGCCATATACGATACCTATTTACATTTACCACTGCCGATCACAGGAGATAATCTTATGTGGTTAGCGGCGGGAAGTCCCTTTACCGGCTTGCTGGCATTTGACCTAAATACTAATAAACCTGTGTCCATTCCCTCTCCAGCCAATACCGAGATTTCCTTTTATTATGGACCCTGGGCTGCAGTTTCCCCTGATGGAAGACGCATGATGATGACTCAGCAGATGTCAACAACCGCTGAAACACCCATGCTCTTTTGGGATGCTGCGGAAGGAAAACTCAATGCTTACACTGGCGCTGACATTAGAGGTTTTTATAGATACAGCACAAGTCATGATGGCCAAAGCTGGAACCTTGATGGTTATTGGCAGCGCGGATTTGATTTAGGAAAGCTGGGGCAAATCGTACTGCCGCAGGGGTGGAACAGCAATACAACGGTCACGTCGCGCGATGGAAAATTTTTATATGTCTATGCTTTAAATGAGAACGCGATCGGAACTTACAGTGAACCAAGCCCTACTACAATTTGGCCGCGCGTCTACGTGTTTGATCTGACGGAGCAATTGGTAACAAAAACAGATTATTCAATATTAGGTTACATAGAGTTGAGCGACTACCCGGCTTGCCAAGCGACGCAAGGCCCTGAAGTCTGTTCGGCATACAGTGTAGAACTTGCGATTACTGACGATGATCGCACGATATTAGCGCTAGGTGATAGGCGTCTAGTAGTAGTTCCTGTGCCGTCCATTTATCGCAGCAACTGAATCCCATAGGGAAACAGAAACTTCAAAAGTTTCTGTTGAAATGAGTTGTTTTCGCATTGTCTTGTCAAGCGCCTCAGTCAAATGGGGCGCTTGTTTTCAATGTTGGTTTTTAGAAAATCACCTAAAAATCGGTCTTGTCTTCCTCGTAAAACCGACCGACTTTTAAAATATTTTTCAACTGGTTATGATTTCTGTGTAAAACTGAATGTAAAAATAACATTCATTATTTGCTTTCTTAAAATAGAAACCAAAACCTTAGCTGCTAAGATGTAGCGCGCCATTTTACCGCCGTAAGAATTACCCAATTATTTATCGTACGATTGTAGCTCACCTATTTATTACCATACTTTTTACCGAATTATTCGTCATACGATTTGCCAAAAAAAAGCGCGTTTGCCGAATTGTCATCGTACACTTTTTTGTGTTTTCTAAATTATTATCGCACGCTCTGCCGAACTATTATCGAACGCGAATTAATCCGATAGTGTTGGCTGAATGCGCGTATTTGTTTATATTTTTGCAGTGATGTTTACTGTTGAATAATATTAGGAAGAACTCTGTATGAGATGTGCAAGTAATCATGTCTGGGAAAAAAGATTTACAGTAAAAAAACGACTTATCACAGTTAGGTTTTAAGGCGGTAACTCACCTCCACAAAAAATTCTAACCATATCTTGACCAGCGCTGGCTTTTTGGGATTATACTGTATATCAATACAGTTGTGAATTGCCACATGAGTCGCCCCATGAACCTGCATCCTGAAAAGCCACCGCCGTTAACCTTGGAGCAGCTACTGCAACGCGGCGATATTTGGCGTGGGCAATCTCAGCGGTTTACACCTAAAACAGCGATGGATACCGGGTATCCCGCGTTAAATAGCGGACTTCTTGCCAAAGGCTGGCCCTTTAGTAGTTTGATCGAGATATGCCAGCAGAACCTGAGCAATAGTGAATGGCTGCTGTTGACACCTGCCTTATTGAAAACAAGTGGGGGTTATATCGTTCTACTGAATCCTCCGGCAATGCCTTTCTGCCAGGCATTGATTCAGGCGGGCATGGATCTGGAGCGGTTGCTGATTGTACAAACGACCACTAAGGCAGATTTTTTAGCGAGTTTTTTTGAATTGGTAAGAGCTAATGCCTGTGATGCTGTATTAGCGTGGCAGCCGAAACAGGCGCTGAGTTATACCGAACTGCGTAAATGTTTATTAGCGACGGCGGATGGTGCAGGGCTTTATTTTTTATTTCGGCCTGCCAGTTCACAACAGCAAAGCTCACCGGCGGTGCTACGTTTGCTCACGCAGCTGACCGCCACTGATTTGCATATTACTATCCTCAAAGAAAAAGGCTCACTGCAAAATCAGCAACAGCATCCTATCGCAATCACATTGCCAAGGCTTTGGCATGGCTTATTACCTCATCGTTTATTAGAACAGCCTGTTTTGCCAGATACTGCCAGTACACCTCATGTCAGTACACCTAATGGAACAGATAGATCAAAACGTAAATTGATCAGGGGCACACAATTGCGAAGAGGTAAGTCATGAGATCTCTTCAGCGTGCTCGCATTGCAAATATCCATTCGCGCTTGTGGCTAGCGCTGCGATTTTCTGATTTGCCATTGAATGTATTAGGTTTCGATTCGCAATCTGAACACGCGAAAGTGGTCATCGAAAAACAGCGCGTGATTGGTAGCAATGCATGCGCAGATGCAGCCGGTATTGTTTTTGGTATGGATGTTACTACCGCAACATTATTAAGTGGTTGTGAATCTTACACTCGTGATCGCGAGCTTGAAAGGCAGGCATTAGCGCAGCTTTCGGAGCAACTTTATCAATTTACACCTTATATTGAAACGTATTTTTGCGAGACCAGGCCGCATGCCGGGTTGCTATTGGAAGTTTCCAGTTGCCTGAAATTATTTTCCGGTATCCAGGCACTGAGTTCACAGATTATTCAGTATTTACAAAACACATTTTTTTCAGTTGCTATTGGATTAGCGCACACGGCAAAAGGAGCCTGGTTATTATCTTTTGAGAAATACGAAATTACCGGTGATGAAAATAAGACTATCTTTTGTGAGCGACTAAAACAGTTGCCGGTGCAGTTACTGTATGACTATCCAAAAGTTGTGGAAGGATTAACAAAAACAGGCTTTGATACCCTGGGTGATATTGCTCGCCAAATTGATGCGCAATCTATCAGCAGCATGAAAAAAAGATTTGGTGCTGACTTCGCAACCAGTATTTGTGATATTTTTGGTATTGAGCAGGATTTTCAGCAATCCAGTTTATTTGAAAAGCCAGCAATGATTTATCAGCCTAAAGAAACCTTTATTGAAATTTTGCAATTTGACTATCCCATCAATCAACTCGACCAATTGCAATGGCCGATGGAAACCTTGCTGCAAAAGCTCAGTGATTATTTACGTAAGCGCCAGCTGCAATGCCAACACATTGAGTGGACTTTAGCAGATATTTATCACAACAAAGAAAACGTAAATGTTTATGCAGATACAGCACAACGTGAAGGAAGATTATTTTACCAATTAACTCACATCCAATTAGAGCAGCGGCCACTACCCTTTGATGTGGATACGGTAGAGTTGCGTTGCATTCATACAGCACCTATCCAAAACCGCAGCCAGCTACTGGATTTCAATCAAACAAAACGAGCTGACCGACGTTCACATGACTTTGCAACCACTGCCGCAAAATTAAAAGCGCGTTTAGGTAATGCGGCTATTTTTAAACTTAGCTATTGCGATAGTCATTTTCCTGAAGTCAGTAATATTGCGATCCCGCTCCAAGAAAAATCCACTCAGCTATTACCGACATTACACAGTGTTGCAGTGCGCCCCACGTGGTTGTTTGCAGAGCCTGCATTAATAGAAACACGCAAGCAAGGTTTGTATTGGCGAGGTCACCTGGAGCTACTGCTTGGCCCTGAACGTATCCAGGGAAATTGGTGGAAAATTCCTATGGCTCGGGATTATTTTCTTGCACAGCGTCATGACAATGTGCGGCTCTGGATTTTTTTGGATATCCACACAAAACAGTGGTATGTGCACGGAGTCTTCGGATAATTGTTATGCGCTATGCACACTTACACACAACGACTAATTTTACGTTTCTCACCGGCGCCTCACATCCGCCTGAATATATATTGCGCGCGGCAGAACTTGAATACGATGCACTAGCTATTACTGACGAATGTTCATTTGCCGGGATTGTAAAAGCATTTGTTGCTGCAAAAGAGTTGAAGTTTAAATTGATTATCGGTAGCCGCTTTACGTTATCGAATGGCATGACCATTATTGCTATTGCACCTTCGCGCAAAGCCTATGCAGAACTGTCTGGTTTTATTACGCTCGCGCGGCGACGCGCGCCTAAAGGAGAGTATGAAGCCCATTTTGACGATTTACGTTTTCGCTTACAGAATTGTTTAATTATTTGGGTCGGGCAAACCGATAGTGATATTCAAAACCCACAAACACTACTTGAAACATTGGCTAACGCATTTAAAAATAGATTATGGTTTGGTGTTAATTATCAACTTTCTGGCGGTGAACAACTGGTCTTTCAACAATGGTATAAGCTTGCACAACAAATAAATATTCCCTTAGTAGCCTGCGGCGAAGCATTAATGCATGAAAAAAATCGCAAGCCATTACAAGATGTGCTCACGGCCATTCGCCATAACATGCCACTGACTGAGTTGGGTACACTCGTACAGAGTAATGCAGAAGCTTATTTAAAATCATTGGAAGATTTAGGGCAACTTTATCCAGAGTCATTGCTGGAGCAAACCTGTGTGATTGCCGATCTTTGTGAATTTTCGCTCAATGAGTTGCGCTATCAATATCCTGAAGAACTTGTGCCTGAATCATTTACACCGATTGCCTATTTGCGCAAGCTAGTTGATGAAGGTAAACGTAAACGTTGGCCACAGGGTATTCCTGCTACAGCAGAAGCTCTTTTACAAAAAGAACTCAGTCTTATTGAAGAATTAAAATACGAATATTATTTTCTGACAGTACACGACATTGTGTGCTTTGCCCGCCAGCAAGAAATTTTATGTCAGGGTAGGGGATCGGCAGCTAACTCCGTAGTCTGCTATTGCTTGTTTGTAACAGAAATTTCACCGGGTCAAATCAATGTATTGTTTGAACGATTTATTTCTAAAGAGCGCGATGAGCCTCCTGATATTGATGTGGATTTTGAGCATTCGCGTCGTGAAGAGGTCATTCAGTATATTTACCAAAAATATGGTCGTGAGCGTGCGGCGATTGCGGCAACGGTTATTACTTATCGCTCACGCAGTGCCGTGCGTGATGTGGGCAAAGCCTTAGGTATGGAACAAACACTGGTTGACCATTTAGCAAAGTCTATTGCCTGGTGGGATAAATCTACAGATTTGCAGCAGCGTATTGAAGCTGCCGGCTTACAGATCCATCAAAAAATGCTGCAACATTTTTTTATTTTGATCCAACAAATTAAAGGGTTTCCTCGTCATCTATCGCAACATGTCGGCGGCTTTATTATTTCGCAGGATAAAATCAGTGACCTTGTTCCTGTAGAAAATGCGAGTATGCCAGATCGCACGTTAATCCAATGGGATAAAGAAGATCTTGAGTCCATGCGTTTACTGAAAGTCGATGTGCTTGCGCTGGGTATGCTGACCGTATTGCGTAAAGGGCTCGACTATATTAGTCGTTATGATCCCAACATTAAAACGCTTGCCGATATTCCGCGAGAAGATTTAGATACCTATAACATGCTATGCAAAGGCGATAGCGTGGGTGTATTTCAGGTAGAGTCTCGTGCGCAAATGGCCATGTTGCCGCGTTTAAAGCCGCAATGTTTTTACGACTTGGTTATCCAGATTGCCATTGTCAGACCTGGTCCGATTCAAGGTGGCATGGTGCATCCTTATTTACGCAGGCGAAATGGCTTGGAAGCTATTACCTATCCCAGTGAGGCGATAAAAAGCACGTTGCAATACACTTTTGGCATTCCCATTTTTCAGGAGCAAGTCATTCGTTTGGCAATGGTTGCTGCCGGTTTTACCGGAGGCGAGGCAGATCAGTTGCGCCGTGCAATGGCAAGCTGGGGTAAAAACAGTACATTATTGCAATTTGAGAAAAAGTTTATCGATGGAATGCTCGATAATAATTATGAACTCGATTTTGCTTTACGTTTATTTGAACAAATAAAAGGTTTTGGTGGCTATGGATTTCCAGAATCACATTCAGCAAGTTTTGCTTTGTTGTGTTATGCCTCTTCATGGATGAAATGCCATCACGCTGCTGCATTTTGTTGCGCACTTTTAAATAGCCAACCTATGGGATTTTATTCGCCATCGCAATTAATTCAGGATGCAAGACGCCACGGTATTAAGGTATTGCCTGTAAATATTAATCGCAGCTACTATGAACATACTTTGGAAAACACCTTGGAAGAAATTAATATGCAAGCTAATGAAAATATTAACTCTAAATATAATCTTGCTATTCGACTGGGTTTTTGCGAAGTGAAATCATTGGATGACAATAAAGCGCAGCAACTTGAAGTATGGCGAGGGAATAAACCTTTTACCTCAATTCAGGATCTTGCGCGACGCACTGAATTAACACCTAACGATTTACAGTGCCTTGCATCGGCTGATGTATTGCGCTCATTAAGTGGCAATCGTCATGAGGCACGTTGGCAAGCCTCTGCCGTAGAACCTTTTTCGGAATTATTGGAAGTAGCCGATTCTTTTCAACAGGATGATTTATTAACATTATCGCCAACTGTAAAAAAAGATGTTATGGATGATTATGCAACCTTGGGTTTGACCTTGCGTAAACATCCTATGGAATTGCTACGCGATGAATATCCTTTTAACCGTTGTACCAAATACAGTGAGTTAAAATATTTACGCCATGGCGGATTTGTGTGTGTTGCTGGATTAGTCACTGGTCGACAACGTCCCGGTACTGCCAGCGGTGCGCTTTTTTTAACTCTTGAAGATGAAACCGGCAATATGAATGTCATTATCTGGAAGGGCACTCAGGAAACATTTCGGCAGGTATTGCTGACGTCAACATTAATGTTGATAAAAGGAACGGTGGAAATAAATAACGATAATGTGGGGCATCCAGTTATTCATATCATTGCCGGTCAGTTGCATAACTATTCAGAAAGGCTTGGAGATTTCTCTATAAAGTCTCGGGATTTTCATTAAATCTCTCAAACTTCGGTAACCTAAAAGAATTTTCCACCGTATGATTCATCCCGCGTTAATTGCGTCCATGTACTAGGGCTCTCTTCTTTCAATAGAATTCATCTCATGTCTTACGCGACTAATGCGGTCGTAAATTACTTTTCGCAATCGATTGATGACGCCAAGCGGGCGGTGTTCCGGCAATGCGTGCCAAGGGCTGAAGGATAGGTTCTCACAGAACTGATTCTGCTCTGCAGTATCGAAATTCTGCCGGGGAATAAGAATGGTGGCCACTTTATAGAAAGGAGCCTGTGCTTCTTTCCACTCAGTCATAGAATCTTCGACATCCATACTGTCGGTTGTTCGGGGTTGCACGAGAAACTCCATACAGGCATCGCTTTTCTCAAGCGTTTTACGCAATGCGTCACGCAAGTAATCGTTGCCCGGGTTCTCCGGAATTTCTTCCGCTACCGGCGAACAATTTCGGGCAGAAAATTTGATCACTTGTTTATCATTCCCTATCCCAAGCTGATATGGAACCATCGACCAGTAACGGGCATGAAGCGGATTGGAAATTTTGCTGCGTGATGTTTGCCATGCTATCACCGACCCTTTGACGCCGAGTGCGAATGGTATCGTCAAATTACTGAAAAAACTGTCGCTGTTTAATTTTTCGAAAAGCGATAAGTAGTCTTGCGGATCATTGGCAAAAAATACCGGATGATTTACCATGATGAAATCTTGCGTTGTTGCGTTTCGTTCATTCTCTAATAACTTTTCTCCGGGAACGTCCATCACTTTGATCGCCATACCACGTCCGTCACCTTTACTATCGGCACGGCTTGCATCTTGGGATGCATTTGAAAAACGAATCCAGGCTTGATAGGTTTTACCCGGAATAAAAATTCCTTTGGCCAGATTCTCTGGGAGTGTTTCGTTTACGCGAACTTCTGCTTTCACACAACCGTGTGCTTTCGGGTGTGCATCGCGCCGAGCCTTACCCGCTTGATATTGCTTGCGGATGGATTGTTCAATGGTTGCAGCTATCTGGCCAGATAAAGCTTCCTCATTCGGATACAGCTTTTCGCCAACGCTCGGATCGACAACAGGATAAGATAGCGCATTGGCATTCACAGCGGTTGTCGGTGAGCTCTCGGCTTGGACTTGTTTTGTATCACAGGCTGCAACAATAAGAAGCATCCCAAGGCTGAGGAAAAGGGAATAACGCATGAGTTTTGTTTCCAATGTCATGGAAGAACTGGCCTGCAAATTGGCAGGAGCTTTAATAATCTACACACAAAATCGAAAGACGATCAGTATCGTAATGCATGAAGATTTTGCAGAGTATTCGTTATACTTGACCGGCGTCGGTGCGGCACCGAGCATAGAATTGGTACGTGATGAAAAGCTATTTAGAAGTTTCGAATTCTGGAGTTAGCAACGAGCAATTGAAAAACAATTTCGTCAACAGATTGGGAGTATAGAGGTTGCGCCTCTCAACGGAAAATCAGAACAAATCACCTGATGAGCCAGCTCATCAGGTTGATAAAAATATTGAAAGTATTTTAGCGTTCTACAAACGCGAAGAGCAAAAACTTGGCCATCCGCAGCGCATTCTTGAATATGCCAGCAACTTCGTCGGACGTCCGTTTTTTCTCGGCACAATTTTATTGTTTGTGGCGTTATGGATACTCGCAAACACCATGGCAAAAAAAATGAACTGGCCTGTATTTGACCCGGCTCCATTTTTTTGGTTACAAGGTATTATTACTTTATGCGCGTTACTCATCACGACTATCGTGTTGATCAAGCAGAATCGCCTCGCCAAATTTGAAGAACAGCGACAACATTTGGAATTGCAGGTGAATTTAATCACCGAACAAAAAACGACAAAACTCATCAACCTAATAGAAGAGTTAAGACGTGACTTGCCAATGGTCAAAGATCGGGACGATCCCGAAGCAGTAGCCTTCCAGCAACCGATTAATCCTGATCAAGTACTCTCCGCCTTACATGAACATGGCGAAACGGACGAGGAGCCATAGGGGAATGGTGCGCTACCCCCGAGCATCAAAAACATTCGTCGCAAACATCAAACACCGAGCGCACATTTTCATGGAAGTTATAAAATTGACGGTGCTTCATTTTAATCGCAAGCGAGGGTTAAATTCCCCGTGACTTGCTACGAAATAGATTTTTGGAACAAAACTATTGTTACAAAAAAAATGACTCGCTGCTTGCGACGAGGTGTTTAATTTTAACGGCACAATTTTTCATAAAAAAAGGCGATTCAAAAATCGCCTTTTTTTATGTCGAGTTTTTATGCCGACAACGCTGAATTAAAGTACTCGTAAAAAAGCCACAAGGTCACTTTTTTCCTGCTTCTCTAACTTCGAATCCAATACGAGATTAAAAAATTCCACAGTATCATCCAGGGTTAGCAAACGGTCATCATGCAAATAGGGTGGTGAATCTTTAATGCCGCGCAATGGGAAAGTTTTAATCGGGCCATCGGCAGAAGCTTTGCGGCCGTTAATCATCACTTCATTAAAAAACCGCTCAGTTTTCAGGTTGTGCATAAGATTATCCGTATAATACGGCGGTGTATGGCAAGCAGCACATTGGCCCTTACCCATGAATATTTCCTGACCGCGCATTTCGGCCTCAGTGGCTTTAGCGGGATCAAGCTTGCCAAACACATTCAGTTTTGGTGCTGGTGGAAAATCGAGTAACTCTTCAAACTCCGCCATAAAATGTACTTGGCTTCCGCGTTCGAGAACATTGGTACCCTTGCGCGCGGCATCAGCGGGAATGCCATCGAAATAAGCAGCTCGCTGTTCAAACTCGGTAAAATCCTCCACCGTTTTTAGTGCGCGCTGCGAACCAAACAAGCGCTGAATATTTAAGCCGCGCAGCGAGGGCGTATCAATTCTATGGCGATGATCGTTCGGACGAATATCACCAACAGTATGAGTTGCCGCCGTAGTGTGACCATTCGCATGGCAATCAAGACAGGCAACGCCTTCATGGGCCTTTAAGCTACGACGATCTTCTGTCGCGTTAAACTGCTGTTGCGGAAAAGGTGTGACTAACAAGCGCAACCCTTCAAGCTGTTTGGGATTGAGAATATCTTTAAACAGTTCGTTAAAGTTGACCAGAGTTACCAATTTGCCCTGCGAAACATCGCCCAGATCCGGCCGCGTAGTTAAATAAATAGGCGCTGGAAATTCAGGTAAAAAATGGTCTGGCAAATCGAAATCCAAATCAAAACGAGTTACATCGCGCCCAGTCTGCTTTTTGGTTTCGTCGATGAGGAATTTGGGAAAGATCATTCCGCCCGCTTCATGATGCGGATGCGGTAATGGCAAAAAACCAAGGGGCCACAGATTTTTTTTCTTTATGTCTTCCGGCGACATGGCTGCAAGTTTTTCCCAAGTCACAGCCGCAGGCAACTTAACCCGCACACCGTCTTGCACTGGTTTGCCGCGCGACATGGTTGTCCCTTTCGCAGGTCGATCAGCAAGATCATAGCGCAGTACCAGCAAATCCTGCTGGCGCTTCGCGAACGCGGGCTTCTCCGCCTGCAAACGCTTAACCAAAACAGGAAAGCTCTCCTCCTCAGCCGCAATCGCGTTGTAGGTTAGCGATGCAGAAATGAGAGCAACAAATAAAAGCATAGATTTTCGGTACGAGTTCTTCATAGCATTACACTCCGTTTATTTTGATGGGTTATTCTTACTCGGAAAATTTATTGCAGGCAAATATCTAAAGGAGCCTGCTCTCCTTGCCTACAAACATCTGTACGCTAACTCACACTCGCGGCTGCGATATACCACAATAGGGTGGATGTTAAATGGGAGAAAAATAAGAAGAAAGATTAATATGTTCCTAGGGTCTGTTGACATTTCATCACATAGGCAGCCATAAAAATGCGCAAGCCATAGCAACCATGCTTTGAAAAGTTACTTTTAATTTATCGTATCGTGTTGCTATGGCTCGAAAATGTTTTAATCGAGCAAATGAATTTTC
>JANYIO010000119.1 GCA_025362015.1 Gammaproteobacteria bacterium
CCGAACGGAATATAACCGCCGTGCAGGGCGATACCGTTCATGATGGCGCTCATACCGAACTCGCGCACACCGTAATAAATATAGTTGCCACTGGCATCCTCTGCGGTTACGCCTTTAGAACCTTTCCATAAAGTGAGATTAGAACCTGCCAAGTCAGCAGAGCCGCCTAACAACTCAGGCAATATTGCGCCGAAAGCAGCGATAGAGTTTTGTGAGGCTTTGCGACTGGCAATGTTTTCGCCTTTAGCCTGACTTTCAGTAATAAATGCAGCAGCTTTCGCAGCGAAGTCCGCTGGCAATTCACCTTTGATTACGCGGCGTTCGAATTCTGCGGCCAACTCCGGGTAAGCAGTTTTATATGCAGCGAGCTTATCACCCCAAGATTTTTCAGCAGCGGCGCCTTTGGCTTTAGCATCCCAGCCCGCATAAATATCCGCTGGAATCACGAAAGCAGGGGATTCCCAACCGAGGGTTTTGCGCACCAAGGCCACTTCATCGGCACCCAATGGTGAGCCGTGAGAATCGTGTGAGCCTTGTTTGTTGGGCGAACCAAAACCAATGGTAGTTTTGCAGCAAATAAGCGTTGGTTTGCCCGTTTCAGCGCGGGCAGCTTCAATGGCAGCTTTAACTGCTACTGAATCATGGCCATTGACTGCAGGAATGACATGCCAGCCGTAGGCTTCAAAACGCTGCGGGGTGTTATCGGTGAACCAGCCTTCGACATGGCCATCAATAGAAATGCCGTTGTCATCGTAGAAGGCAATGAGTTTACCCAAACCTAAAGTTCCGGCTAAAGAGCAAGCTTCATGAGAAACGCCTTCCATCATGCAGCCATCACCGAGGAAAACGTAGGTATGGTGATCGACAACATTATGACCTTCACGGTTAAATTGCGCAGCGAGCATTTTCTCGGCTAACGCCATTCCCACACCGTTGGCCATGCCCTGACCAAGGGGGCCAGTAGTAGTTTCAACGCCGGGAGTATAACCGCGCTCGGGGTGGCCCGGGGTTTTGGAGTGCAGTTGACGAAATTGTTTAAGGTCATCCATCGACAGGTCGTAACCCGTGAGATGCAGCACTGAGTAAATTAGCATGGAGCCGTGGCCGTTTGACATCACAAAGCGGTCACGATCAGCCCAATTCGGGTTAGTCGGATTGTGTTTCAAAAAGTCATTCCACAACACTTCTGCAATATCCGCCATGCCCATAGGCGCGCCTGGGTGGCCAGAATTAGCTTTTTGAACAGCGTCCATCGAGAGGGCGCGAATGGCGTTGGCAAGTTGATTACGAGATGGCATAGGGAATGCTCCTTAAACGGTAACAATAAATTAAGCAAATTTGGGGATGCATTCTCGCTCAGCTAGTCGCGGGGGTAAAGAAAAGAGTCGATATAAAAATATCGAGACCTATATCGAAATATTTTGATATAGGTGTTTTAGGCTGCTAGACTACTGATCATGACACAACAGCAGACCATCCCCCCGCCCTTACAGGCGGTTGAAATTGAATCGATGCAAGATAACCTCGCTACCCTCCTCAGAGCAGCGGGTGATGGTTTTCGTCTGGATATTTTGCGCGTACTTGCACAGGATTCTTTTGGTGTGCTGGAGCTATGTAGAATTTTTGCCGCTAAGCAATCCGGCATGAGTCACCACCTTAAAGTGCTCACCAGCGCCGGTTTGCTGACCACGCGCCGTGAAGGCAACAGTATTTTTTATCGCCGCGCCTATTTTGCGCCTGATCATCTCTTGGCAACAATGCAGCAGGCACTGTTTAACAGCGTCGATCAATTACCCATTGCCCAAGCAGTGCAGCAACAATTGCGCGAATTGGAAATTGAACGCAGTCAGGCATCGCAACAATTTTTTACCGACAACGCACATAAGTTTCGCGAACAACAAGATTTAATTGCCAGCTACCCTGTGTACGCCGAACACATGAAGCAGTTATTGCAGAACACCTCGCTACGCGATATATCGCTTGCGCTTGAAGTGGGTTCTGGCGAAGGCGAATTTCTGGCGATACTTGCACAACAATTTACACGCGTCATTGCACTCGATAACGCCACCAACATGCTCGACAAGGCACGTGCGTTTGCCAACGAAAAAAATCTGCGCAATATTGAATTTATTCACGGTGATACCCGCAATCTGGTCGAACAAAAAATCCTTGTGGATTGCATAGTGTTGAACATGGTGCTGCATCACACCGCATCGCCTGCAGATATTTTTCAGGATTTAAGTCGCGCACTTGCACCTAAAGGCGCGCTGTTAATTTGCGATTTATGTCGCCACGAACAAACCTGGGCACGCGATGCCTGTGGTGATTTATGGCAAGGCTTTGAGCCCCACGATTTTTCACGTTGGGCAACTGCTGCCGGGTTAGAAGAAGGCCAAAGCGTTTACTTTGCATTGCGCAATGGTTTTCAAATTCAATTACGTCAATTTTTTAAACCTGCAAATTTTTAACGTTAAAGGAAATTTTTATGTCTGAATATTCTGTGTTTACTTCTGAATCCGTTGCTGAAGGCCATCCTGATAAAATGGCTGATCAAATTTCTGATGCCGTGCTTGATGCAATTTTGAAGGATGATCCAAATGCGCGCGTTGCCGTAGAAACTCTGGTTAAAACCGGGATGGCAATTGTTGCTGGCGAAGTGCGTACATCAACCTACGTAGATTTAGAAGATTTAATTCGTCAGGTTATTTTGGATATTGGTTACAACTCCAGTGATGTAGGTTTTGACGGTGCAAGTTGCGCGGTACTAAATGCAATTGGCAAACAATCATCCGACATTGCGATGGGTGTTGATGAAGCCAATGATAAGGGCCAGGAAAAAGAAATGGGCGCGGGCGATCAAGGCTTAATGTTTGGTTACGCCACCAATGAAACCGCTGTGTTAATGCCAGCACCCATTTTTTATGCGCATCGTTTAGTAGAAAGACAAGCACAATTGCGCAAAAACGGTGAGTTGCCCTGGTTGCGCCCGGATGCAAAAAGCCAGGTAACTTTGCGTTATGAAAATGGCAAACCGATTGCGGTGGATGCTGTGGTTTTATCAACACAGCACAGCCCGAGTGTATCGCAAAGTTCGATTCACGAAGCTGTGCGGGAATTAATTATCAATAAAGTATTGCCAGCAGAATGGTTGCACAAAGATACGCAATATCACATTAACCCCACCGGCCAATTTATTATTGGCGGCCCAGTGGGCGATTGCGGATTAACAGGGCGCAAAATTATTGTGGATACTTACGGCGGTATGGCGCGTCACGGTGGCGGCGCATTCTCGGGTAAAGATCCCTCTAAAGTAGATCGCTCTGCTGCTTACGCTGGGCGTTATGTTGCGAAAAATATTGTTGCGGCCGGTATCGCGGACAAAGTAGAAATTCAAGTGAGTTATGCGATTGGTGTTGCTGAACCAACATCCATTTCGGTAAATACGTTTGGTACGGGAAAATTATCCGATGCCGAAATTATTACTTTGATTCGTGAAAATTTTGATTTACGCCCACGCGGCTTAATTGAAATGCTCGATTTGAAACGCCCGATCTATCGTCAAACTGCGGCATACGGTCACTTTGGTCGCGAGCTTCCCGATTTTACCTGGGAAAAAACTGATAAGGCAGCAACGCTGAGAAAAGCCCTGTAACTATTGTCGCACCGTAGGTTGGGCTGCAAAGCCCAACAAAAGAAACGCAAAAAGATTTGTAACGCAAATTCTAATTCGCATCAAGAATGAAAGTTTCGCGTCATCAGAATCAAACATATTGGGCTTTACAGCCCAACCTACGCATTAAATTTGTTATAACACAATATGGGAAATATATTATGAGCTTCACAGATTACAAAGTTGCCGACATGTCCCTAGCTGCCTGGGGCCGCAAAGAAATTGAAATTGCTGAAGGCGAAATGCCGGCATTGATGGCGCTGCGTCGTAAATACAAAAGCAGCAAACCACTCGCTGATGCAAAAATCATCGGTTGCATTCACATGACAATCCAAACCGCAGTGTTGATTGAAACATTGGTTGAGTTGGGTGCAGAAGTGCGTTGGTCATCGTGCAATATTTTTTCTACACAAGATCATGCTGCCGCTGCTATCGCCGCTGTTGGTATTCCGGTGTTTGCTTGGAAGGGTGAAACGGAAGAAGAATTTTGGTGGTGCATTGAACAAACTATTTTGCAAGACGGTGCACCCTGGGCTGCGAATATGATTCTGGATGACGGCGGTGATGTAACGCAAATCGTTCACGAAAAATATCCCGAAATGCTCAACAAAATGCACGGCATTTCTGAAGAAACAACCACCGGTGTACATCGCCTGTTAGACATGTTGAAAAAAGGCCAATTAAAAGTGCCTGCCATTAACGTGAATGATGCCGTCACAAAAAGTAAACGACAACAAATACGGTTGCCGTCACAGTTTGAACGACGCTATTAAACGTGGCACTGACCATTTACTCGCTGGTAAAAAAGCACTGGTCATTGGTTACGGCGACGTAGGTAAAGGCTCTGCTGCATCTTTGCGTCAAGAAGGCATGATTGTAAAAGTATCCGAGATTGATCCTATCTGTGCCATGCAAGCTTGTATGGACGGTTACGAAGTGGTATCGCCTTACAACGAAGGTAGTAACACTGGAAAGTTTGAAGACATAAATCACATTGTCCTCGGCACAACTGATTTAGTTGTCACCACAACCGGCAACGTAAATGTGTGCGACTCGGCGATGTTACGCGCATTAAAACGCTGCGCCGTGGTGTGTAACATCGGCCATTTTGATAGCGAAATTGATACTGCATTTATGCGCAAAAATTGGCAGTGGGAAGAAGTTAAACCACAAGTGCATAAAATTTATCGCGACAAAACAACTAACGATCACTTGATTCTTTTATCCGAAGGTCGTTTGGTTAATTTGGGCAATGCAACTGGCCACCCGTCGCGGATTATGGATGGTTCTTTCGCCAACCAGGTGCTGGCACAAATGTATTTGTACGAACGCAAATTTGCAGATTTACCCGCAGCACAAAAAACAGAACACTTGTATGTGCGTGTGTTGCCGAAAAAATTAGATGAAGAAGTAGCAAAAGATATGGTGGAAGGTTTCGGTGGTGTGATTACCAAGCTTACCCAAAAACAGGCGGAATATATTGGCGTTGAATTGGAAGGGCCATTTAAACCGGAAAGCTATAAATATTAATACATCCGTCATCCTCGCGCAGCGGGGATCCAGAAAAATTGCAATTTAAATACACTGGATCCCCGCTTGCGCGAGGATGACGGGAAAAAGAAAAGTAACTCTATTCAAGCATGCAGGAATCTCATGAACGACTCACAACCACAATTAAGCTTCGAATTTTTTCCGCCGAAAACGGCGGAAGGAAAAGAGAAATTAATAAAAGTGCGCGATCAACTCAATGAATTTGAGCCAGATTTTTTTTCTTGCACTTACGGTGCTGGCGGCTCAACGCGTGACAATACTAAAGGTATAGTCACGCAATTCAAAAGAGATGGTATTTCTATCGCGCCACATTTATCTTTTGGTGGCGACGATGAAACAACCATAGTTGAATTATTGCAAGAATATAAAGACGCAGGGATTGATCGTATCGTTGCCCTGCGTGGCGACATGCCTTCGGGTATGGGCGGTGCCAGTCAATTAGTATATGCCAACGAACTGGTAGCATTTATTCGCAAGCATTTTGGCGCACACTTTCACCTTGAGGTCGCGGCTTATCCTGAAATTCATCCGCAGGCCAAAAGCTATGCCAGTGATATTCAATTTTTGAAAGGTAAGTTTGATGCGGGCGCTAACAGCGCTATTACACAATACTTTTTTAACCCCGATTCCTATTTTTATTTTATGGAGCAATGCCATAAAGCGGGAATCACACAACCTATTGTTCCCGGCATTATGCCCATTATCAATTACCGTAATTTAACGCGCTTTTCCGATTCCTGCGGTGCAGAAATTCCCCGCTGGTTACGCAAAGCCTTAGAAAATTATGGCGAAGATGATGTGAGCTTAAAGGCGTTTGGGGTAGATTTGGTAACAGAGCTATGCGAAGTGTTGCTAGAAAATGAAGCGCCTGGCTTGCATTTTTATACCATGAATCAAACAGAACCTACCGCGCAGATTGTGAAAAATTTGGGCTTGGTACCTGTGGACTTGGCACCAATGGAATAGCAG
>JANYIO010000134.1 GCA_025362015.1 Gammaproteobacteria bacterium
GTCTGCGCCTGGATTAATGACGTCGTGGGGTCTGTCAAAAGTGCAAGAAAATTATCCTGGCGTTTATGATTTTCTCACCAAAGGTTTGGTGGACGCAAAAGTGTCCTATCAGGTGGCCATCAAATCTTGCCAGGATATGCGTAAAGATGCTGACGCGGGACGTGACCCGATTGATGGCTGGTTTCGTATCAGCAAAACCTCCAATTGGGATGTAGCGGCAAGCACCGGTGAGAACCCGACGCGGGTAAACCAGGACAGTGGTAATCGCGGCATCACGGGGCCAAATGGCGAGGAACGGGGTGGTTTGCTATCTCCACCTATCAAGGCCGTAGAAGACACGATCACCGCAGGCTACACCCACGTTACCAATGGCCTTGCCAATGATCCTAATGAAGATCCTGTGGCCGGTAACCGCAATATCACTCGCGCCTTTCCCAACGCAGCAGCAGCTTCCAAATGGACAACCTCTGTTATTGGTGAACGCACGGTGCGCACTTGTGATGGCTGTGAGAAATTAGTCACCACCATTGGCCAGGGTTTACGTCTTAAACAAAGCGAAGAGCGTGATGTTATTGCGGCCAATTTAACCGCTGCTTTAAATGCGCCGAAAATTACGCGCTCGATGCTCGATCAATTATCGGTGCCTGGTATGGGCATCGTCGCTACCGAAGGCACCTTGCGTGCGATTAAAGATTCTCCCCCCAATGAACAACGTATTTTAGCCGGACGTTATATCTCTGAAGTCGCGCTGGCACGCGTGATGGAAAAGGCCTTGATCGCACGCGATTTAATGAACGTCGGTCAACAGGAACCGAATATTTCTGCCAACAAAGAGTATCAACGCGAAATCGATTTTTCCAAACGCCGTCTCGATGAAGAACTCGACAACATCATGTATGAAAATGATGCGCGTAAAAAAGTATTGAACAACGCCGCCTCCACACTCACTGATCGTGAATATCAAAGATCACACAGTCCTTCGGGTAATCAGCTCAAAACATTACCGGCACCCTCGCGTGGGATGAAAGACGGTGCGATTAAAGAATGATGCGATTTTCGATCAAGTGGCTGAAACATTTTGGCGTGTGTGTAGTGGTGCTTTTAGTGCTCTATTGGTTATCCATAACTATTGCCACTGAGTTGATGCGGCACCGCGAAAGAACACTTGAAATGCTGGCTGGTATTGAGTCCATTAAGCATTGGTTTTTTCTGATACGTTTAGTGATTTATGGTGGATTCTATTTCACTTGGGGCTGGATACTCAAAAAGCTAAAACCTGAAATAAGCACCGAAAATATTACTGAGACTCGAAAATTGTTGGTGCGATTTTTTATCGTTTATGAATTGTTTTTTGGCATCAACATCATTGCATTTTTAATGCGCTAACAGCTTTTAAAAAATGAGGCTTTAAATGATCGTCAATTCAGCCATTGAACTTTATACCATGCTCCTGGCATGGCATCTCTATGACGGCTTTTGGAGCATTTTGTCGGGTACCGGTTTGGGTGCGATTCCCTTTGTTTTTATTATGATCAGTACATTACTGGATGCGTATGAAAAAGGGTTTGACACCAAACAGCTCATTCGTATTTTGGAAGTTCGGCTATACACAGCACTGTTTGTATTTTTTATTGCCGTCACACCGCTTATTAATTTGTTCACCGAAAACACCCATTACATCGAAGTTAGTTGTCCGGCTGATGGTTCGACGGCTGCGGCAACCACGGATACGTTTTACGGTGATTCTGGTACGAGCATTGATCAAGATACCGCAAAATATGGCGCAATGTTTCAAGGTAGTCACGTAGCCCAGGCACCATTGTGGTGGTACGTCTTTTCCAAACTAAACTTAGCCATCGCTAATAGTTTAAAGTTCGAACTACCTTGTCGTGCTGACATTGCCACTATTACGGCGAATCTCGCGAGCGCTAACATCACCGATCCAAATCTTCGTCTGGAAGCCGCGCATTTTAATAATCAATGTTGGCTGCCTGCCTCGAATAAATTTCTAGCGGGACATGATGTAATTCCGCCCAGCCAGGAACCTATTGCGGAAAACGTGTCCTGGTTTGGTTCAAAATATTTTTTGAACACGGAAGGCTATTACGATCAATACCGCACTGATGTAGGACTGAAAGATTTTTCTTACAGTGCGTTAAACGGCGATGACGTTGTATCCGACGGCGCAGACGGTTTAGGTTGGCCTACTTGCAAACGGTGGTGGGAAGATTCACGGGATGGATTAAGAACACGCCTGATGGCAGACATTAGTAACGGCTCGATGAAAGGGAAAATGGCGGACTGGAATACCATGTCACCCACCTGGTTTGCCACTTCAACGGACGCTGGCGACCAACTGCTTAAAACTGCCATCACCGCACCAGGCACTACATCACCTGGAGCGAAATTGCCTATCGCTAACGCCCATATCAATGGCGGTTGGTTTTCGCTGGAAGGTTGGGTGAATGGTGCGGCAGGTGTCGGTGTTGCCTACGATGGTGCTTTTGCGCTGCTGGAAGCACAGGCCATCAAAGCCGGTGCGCCGGTGATACAAGCGATTGTACTCATGATGTTTGTCATCGTGCTGCCACTGCTCATGTTTGTGAGCCTCTATGATGTAGGCACGCTCGTAACACTGACTGTGGTGCAGTTTTCTGTCATGTTTTGGTCATTCCTATTTGCCCTGGCATGGTGGCTTAATAATTTTCTATTAACAGCGCTCCTAGGTGACCACTGGTTCGATATGCTCAACACCGGCGATCAACCCATGGAAATGATGATGACCATGTGGGTAGTAAAATTCACTTACCTAGTGTTGCCGTTGATTTTTTCCGCATTACTTGGCTCAGCAGGCAGAAATTTAGGGCTACGGCTTGAAGGTGGTATGCAAGGTATGATGTATGGTGCAGGTAGCGGTGCAAAAACCGGAGCAGTGAAAATGGGTAATAAAATGAGAAAGTAGAGCTTAATAAAGGCCGTTAGTAACGGCCTTTATTCTATATAGAGCGATGATCACGAGGTGCGTATTCATGAAGCGGATTTCGACCAATATTAGGCTGACAGGGTTCAACGTACTCAGGGGCATCATCTTTGCGTCCACTTGCAAGCCAAGCCGCAAAAAACTTAAGAATGGCTGAACCAACGATTACAGTAACTTTGAAAGACAGTACGGCCAGCGCCAAGGCGAAACGAAAAGTGAAGCGTAGAACCTTGTTCCAGTCAATAGCTTTTGCGGTGGCGGTTTGAGTGTTCATCATATTCGTCCCAAATATTACCTAATATTTTCAGCTTAGCACGAACAAACTGAATTGGGTATGAATTGACCATGAAAATGTTGTCAGTGACGTACTGGAAATAGTTATCTAACAATGTAATGCGAAGTTTGTTGCGTAATGTTACTTGAGGTGTTTATGAGTTCTGAACAAGCGAATGAAGATTTAAATCATGATAGTGACTATCAAGAATATTATGACAATTTTTTAAGGGAAGACTATTCAGCAGTTGAGAATATTGAAGATGTCGCGGCAGGTGTTCCTTGTAAATTATTGGGCAACCTTATTAAGCAGGTAATCGATTCAATAGGCTCAACGGAAAAACTATACCCTACGCTGGGTACCTGTGGCAGCAATTTTTGCATAGAGATATATGCAGGTGATCCGAGTAAGCAACAGCAACGCGCTCATTGTGGCTTAAGGGTCTGTAAGTCATGCTGCACCTTTTGTTACAAATACTTAGTACATTACTGCTGACGTCCACACTATTCAACATGATTTTTCCCCTTGGCAAGTGGAATGCATCTATTCATGGCTGCATCGTTTCTGCGCAATTTAATGCACGATAAATTGAGGTTTGACTCAACTTAAACTCCTTAATAAGCTCTGCTATTGGAGCGCCGTCAGCCCTACGCCGGCAAATCGCATGTCGTGTTGCCACATCCGTTTTTGAGGGGCGACCAAATTTTACTTTATTCATTTTTGCTCGCTCGATTCCCTCTTTTTGTCGTTCGGTACGGAGAGCATTTTCAAACTCTGTTATACACGCTAAAAGATTAAACATTAATCGACCCGTTGTTGTGCCGGTGTCAATGTTTTGATCTATCACTACAAGCTTAATTCCTTCTTTATCAAATCGCGCTGACAACTCAGCGAGATGAAACACGGATCTTGCAAGGCGATCCAGTCGCGTTACAATCAAGGTATCACCTTCGCGGATATACGACATGCAGGCTTGAAACTCAGGACGTGCGGCTGTGGTGCCACTGCCTTTTTCTTTAAAGATTTTGTCGCACGCAGCAGACTTCAGCTTTTTTAACTGAATATCGAGGCTTTGGCCCACAGAACTAACCCTGGCATACCCAATGACTGTCATTATTACCAAAACACTTAAAATATTATGGGAATATAATTATGGCAGCACTTTTGGCAATATGAAAGCATCATTACCAAAATGTGTACATTTAGATAGATCCCTCAAATTCATTCCTGCTTTCATTATTGACGCCATATAATTTGTATGATTCAATGTGAATTATGCAAATTATATGCAAGTAGGAACATCATGCAAAAAAAGTTAATCTCTTTTATAGGTCTTTTAACCAACTTGGTAGAGCAAGCTCCAAAGCCAGCGCTGGAGTATGGTGACAATACAGATAAATCGCAAAAAGCAGGCACCACGATAAGAATTTCGGAAGAAACACGAAACTTTTTCGACATTCAAGCTGAAAACCTGGGGGTATCCGTACAGGAATGTATATCTATGACATTACATGCCGTTATGCGCGCCTCATGCGAGCCACAAGCCACACAATTAGAGCATCAGGTTGATCGGTTCTTGGAGCTTTTTGAATCACATCAAATACCAATGACGGATATACCTGTCGTGCTAGCAAATAACTCAGATATAAGTCGAGTAGATCTACTTTCCAGAAATAATATTTTGAATAAGCTAGATACTAATCTACTAGAGCACTTATCTAAATTATTTTATGTAAATGTCGGTTGGCTTAAGGGGCTGGCAACCACCACAAATTGGAATAATTTTGTTCTTTATAAAAATCCGGTTGGAATAGCAACATATTTAGCTTCGCTCAAACATGAAAATAGAAATGTTCGAGTATTTTTTATCGTGAACGAGCCTGCCGTTTTTGATGCCTTAAAAAGGGCATCAACTAAAGAAGACAATATTGACCCCATTGATATGGGAGTGGTTGTTGAAATTGAAAAATTTATTAATGGCGTTTCTTTCAAATCATACAATGTCTTTGAGAATGGTTTGAGGTGGAATTATGGAAAATGCAGACGGGATTTAAAAGCAGTTATGATGTTTTGTGATAAAACGCGAATACCTTATGATGGCATGATCATTACAAAGCAAAAATACACACAATTATTCCAAAGCGAAATACTAGCTACAACAGCCCTCAAGCGACCACTACAAATCTGGCATCCTGATCAACTACTGTGGGATGACGAGAGAAATACAGAACGAAACGAATTACCCACGATCGCTCGCCATTATAAAGAAGAAAAATTAGATGTCTTTGAGGTTGCGGTAAAGGATCCATGGAGAATTTCTGATTGGAAAAAATTTATTGAAGGTGAAGATATAAAAAATGTATTGAAAAACTCATAGAACAAAATACAGGCAACAATATTAAAAATATCTTAGAAGGTGCTTAACATGATTACACTTACAGAGCCGCAATGGTATGGAAAAGAGAGAACAAAACCTATTATTTCAGTTCTAGAAATTTGCGATAAAGCCGACGGTAAAAAAAATCCAATTGCCTGGCTTATGCTTGAGCGAATTGAAAAGTATCAGAGCACTGAAGACAAAAATGAAGTTTATGATGCATCTATCAAAATATCCTACGAGTTGATTCTCGACAAGCGCAATCCAGCGCACTGGTATAGAGCTGGCGGTCATTTTTCTGGGTGCTTTTGCAAATTTAATAATACAGTTTCGATTACTTCACCCACAATCGGTCATGGAGCGGTATTTCTGGATCTACCGTATTTATATGGTCAGCATATTGGAACATACCTAATGAGTGAAATTATTGCATGGGTCAAGCGTTGGCCAGAAGCTAATTTACAAAAAATTTCGTTAATTGAAGGGCAAGCTGGCAATGAGAACAAAGAACGCCGAAATCGATTTTATGAACAATTTGGGATTAAATTCGAATATATAGATGCAAGAAAAGAAGCCGGTCGATCTATCGAAATGAAATCGAATGAATTAATTATTGTTGACACATGGAAGCAAAACATTTCCGAACTTAATCCCGTGAAATTTATGTCGGATATTTTGCAAGATCGTGAGCGAAGTTTTCACGATAACAACTCGAAATCCAATCAAATAGCACATCTTCAAAAAGAGAAGACACACGCCTATCGCCACCCTATTAAGTGGGCGATTAAAACCATCTACGATAAAAACTACTACCGAATGATTGAGTCGCTTGTTGTTGTGTCTTTTGGATTAGTAATTTGGTTTTCCTATAAGAAATAGATGCACAGGATGCGCTCGAATTTCAAAATCACTTCATTTAATTTAAAATTGTTGGACACAGTGCTAATACTAACTTTTCCAATTCTGGTGTTAATCGTGGCTTACCGTCTGCATTAATCGGTACACCGGTTATTTTCGCTCTTAGCACCAATGCATTATCGTGTAAACGAAAAATGTCCTGGACAAATTCAAATCTCAATTTAGACACTCGCTGAATAAGTGTTTTTACAACAAATTTATCTCCACTGATCAGTGATTTCATAAAATCAACTTCAGCCCTAACAACCACTAATCCAATTTTTTGGCGAGCCAATACGGCAAAGTCGATGCCATATTGTTTAAGTAAAGAATGGCGCGCATGCTCAAGATAGTTAAGATATACAGAATTATTGACGCCATCGGCCATATCACATTCATAATCGCGAACCTCCATAAAACTTTCATGAATGAAAGATGGGCTTGTCGTTGTATCTACCATAAATTATAAATTCCAATACTAGTTGTTTTTATCAACGCTTTTTTCGTTTTGAATTTTGTTATATATTTCTTCGCGATGAACTTCAATTTCTTTTGGTGCATCAACCCCAAGCCTAACCTGGTTTCCATTTACCCCAAGAACAGTGACATTAACATCATCACCAATGATGATGGTTTCGCCGATACGGCGGGTGAGGATTAACATAATTTATTTC
>JANYIO010000143.1 GCA_025362015.1 Gammaproteobacteria bacterium
TATTTCGCCCACCTTATGGGTTGCGCACGGCAGATTCTGGTGATTTTATTCATACCCAACAATTAAAAGTGGCACTGTGGAATATTGATTCGCAAGATTGGAATATGCCCATCACGGCAACTGAAGTGATGAATAGAACACTAACACTCATGCTAATAAAACGACATGGCGTTGTTTTATTTCATGATGCCTATCCTAATGTTAAATCAGTATTGCCAATGATTTTACATAAATTAGGTGATGCGGTTGTGTGGAGTGATTGCCATTCATTAGCAACGTTGTAGTGTTGTCATCAAAGCAGTGCTGACAAAAAAAAATTCCAATAAAAAGATAGTAATAAACCATATTCATAAAAAACACCCATAAAAAACGCGACCATACAAACTGCATGGTCGCGTTTTTTTAAAATCCTTACTGCAATCACTCTTCGCTTTCTAGTAACTCGCGATAGTCATCTGCACTCAGGGCTTCATCTAATTCATCGAGATCGTCAGGCTGAACACGGAAGAACCAGCCGTCGTCGTAAGGTGAGCTGTTAACCGTTTCCGGGGACTCTTGCAGGGCTTCGTTGATTGCTACAACGGTACCGCTGACGAGGGTATAAATATCTGAGGCGGCTTTAACAGATTCCACAACACCTGCTTCTTCACCGATGCTAACGGTGCTGCCTACTTCTGGCATTTCTACATAAACCACATCGCCTAGCGCATCCTGGGCGTGTTGCGTAATGCCGATGGTGACGGTGCCGTCTTCTTCAACGCGTGCCCACTCGTGGCTGCTGAGGTATTTAAGTTCTTTGCGAATTTCGCTCATGATATTTTTCCTTTAAGTCTCTATTAATAAATCTGTATTAAAAAACTTGCTTGCCGTTGCGTACAAAATTAGGTGCCACAACTTCAACTAAAACTTGCTTGCCGCGCATCTCTACAAAACAGTGGCTGCCGGTTAGGGCGCCAGTTGGTACTCGTGCCAGTGCTATAGAATAGCCCAAAGTAGGCGAAAAAGTCCCGCTGGTGATTACACCTTTTTCACTGTTGCCTTCGATTGTGACGAGCTGCTCGGCGCGCAATACGCCGCGTTCACGCAAAATCAGGCCTACGAGCTTTTGTTTTACGCCAGTCGTCTTTTCGGCTTGAATAACATCGCGACCAATAAAATTTCGCTCGCTCGGTTGCCAAGCAATAGTCCAGCCCATATTGGCAACCAGGGGGGAAATGCTGTCATCCATTTCGTGGCCGTATAGATTCATGCCGGCTTCCAGGCGCAAGGTATCGCGCGAACCAAGGCCGCAAGGTGCGACACCGGCCTCTGCAAGCGCATTCCAAAACGCTACGGCTTCAGTGTTGGGTATCATGATTTCCAAGCCATCTTCGCCTGTGTAACCGGTACGGGCGATAAACCAGCCGTCACTCGCAAGGCCTTGAAATATCGCAAGGCTATCGATGAGTGCAGCGCACGCTTTGCTCACCACTGCTTTGGTGCGGGCGATAGCCTCGGGGCCTTGGATGGCGATCATCGCGAGATCTTCGCGCTCAATCAGTTCCACTTGAAAATCGGCGGCCACTTTGTTCATCCACGCCAAATCTTTTTCGCGTGTGCCGCAGTTGACCACAGTTCTAAACCAGCTGCCCATGTTGTAGACGATAAGATCGTCAATCACCCCACCTTGTGGGTTCAACATGCCGCTATATAAGGCTTTGCCGAGCAGGATTTCAGTTTTGCTGACGTCATTTGCCAATAAGCCTTGCAAATAAGCTTTTGCGTCTGCACCTTTCACATCCACTACAGTCATATGCGATACGTCGAACATACCGGATGATTGGCGTACTTTATGATGTTCTTCTATTTGCGAGCCATAGTGCAAGGGCATATCCCAACCACCAAAGTCCACCAGTTTGCCGTTCATGGCCTGATGGGTACTGTAAAGCACGGTTTTATTGCCCATGAGCTGGTCTCTATAGTTTTTGTGAGATAGGTTGTTGCCGAGAAAAAAGATTATTGCTGGAAAAGGCCGCTATTCTAGCGACCGGGGGTTAATAGCACCAGTTGAATTAACGCGAGCTATGATTATTTGGCGCCTTAATCTTTATTGTATTCAGGTTTTTGTTTCGCAAGAATAATGCTTTACCAGTACACTCGTTGGATGATGAATTGAGAGGAGTTTTGTGTGAGACGTGCCTTAAAAATTGTTGGTTTTTTTGTCGGCTTGTTAATTAGCTCGATCATTGTTTTGGCCTTGTTGATTGATGCCAATATGTTCAAGCCGCGTATTGCCGCGCTTGCAAAAGACAAAGGCATTACGCTTGAAATGCGCGGTGATTTGCATTGGCAATTCTGGCCGAGTATAGGTTTGGCTGTGGACGATCTCTATATTGCCAGCAACAATGCTCCCACGCTGACGATTGCACAAATACAAAAAGCCAGCTTTTTGATTGCGGTTATTCCTTTGCTGCGAGGTGATTTTCAAGTCAAGCATGTACTGGTTGGTGGCGCGATAATTAATTTAATAGTTGATGAGCAAGGTAAGGGTAACTGGCAGGATTTACAAAAATCATTTGCAGCTCAATCTGCTATTGATAAACCGCTTGTCGATAAATCGCCTAAAAATGCTGATGGAAGCATCACGAGCAATAATTTATATTTAGTGATTGAAAAAATCAGCCTGCAACACAGCGTAATTAACTATAGCGATCAAGTGAAAAATCAACGATTAGCACTTACCGATATTGATTTGAATATTGATGGTATAAACACACAAGGAAATCCTTTTACAGTAAACTTTTCAGGGTTGGCGCAGTTTGGTAAAATAAAAAACGCTGTTGCACCGCTGATCATTAACAGCAAGTTGCATGGCACTATGATGCTGAGAAATGATTTAAATTCGTTCACTTTTAGCGATAGTAATTTGCAGCTCGACATCGCTGATAAATCATCTGCCGCAGTGGCAATGAAATTTTCACTTGAGGTTGGTGGGCTCAGCGATAATTTGCATTACCAGGGTGAGCTTAACTTGCCATCATTTAATGCTAAAAAATTGTTAAGCGCATTTGGCAGCCAGTTAAAAACTGCCAACGAAAAAGCGCTGGACGATGTCAGTATTGCCAGTAAATTTGATGGCAACAAAACACAGCTTGCGCTTAGTGCGCTACAAATTAAACTTGATAAAACGACGCTTAACGGTAATGCTGCGCTGACGGATTTCTCTGGCAGCGCCTTTACACTTAATGTGCAGGGTGATGAAATAAATGCAGATGATTATTTGGCTCCGGTTACGGTAACAACTAATTCTGAAATAAATCGCGCTGATGCAAGTAGCCCTGAAACAAAAAAAATCGAAACAGAAGCAGCGGACACAAAAGCGGCTGAATCGAAAACACCAATAGCGGAAGCAGAAAAAGCAGCAATTGAAGCCAAGGCGCCCGCAGTAATGTCGAGTGCTGTGAGCGATGATGTGCTTTTGCCACTTGAATACCTGCGTACGCTGAATGCGGAAATTACCACGAGTTTTAATAAAGTTATTTTTTCTGCACTGACCCTGGAAAAGGTACAGTTAGATGTGGAAGCAAAAAATGGTGTTGTTCAACAGTTGCTCAACGCTAATGTTTATAATGGCAGTATTCATGAGTCTGGCAATGTCGATGCGCGCAACCCATCAGCACAAATGAAATTTGAGGCGATTTTGAAAAGTATCGAATTGGCGCCCTTACTAAAAGCAAAAAAAATGGATAAAGATTTGAATCTTTCGGGGGCTATTCATGCCAATGCCAGCGGTCAAGCCAGTGGCGTGTCGATGAAGCAAATGATGGAATCGCTTGCCGGCACTGCAAATTTTTCGGGCGCTAAAATACGCTTGGCGCCGCTGAATATCGAACAGCAATTTTGTAAGCTGGTGAATGTGGTAAACAAAGTAGAAACGCCAGAAAAAGTGTGGGACGCGTATACTGAGTTACGTGAGTTATCTGGCAAAATAACCATCGCTAAACGCATCGTCACCATCGAAACATTTAATGCGGGTGTTGAAAAATTATCGTTAAATGCTAGCGGAAAAGTGAATCTTGCCAATCAAGAATACGATTTCTTGTTGCCGCTGAAATTAATAAAAGATGCAGCGGCTACTGACGCGAGTACCAGCGTACAAGGTTGCAGTGTTGGTAGCAATTTCTGGGTAGAGCGCGGCATGTCTTTGTTGCGCTGCAAAGGGGGATTTGCGAGTATTAATCCCACTAAAGATTGTCGCCCTGATAAAAATGCACTGACGGCGTTAGTTAAAGATTATGCAGAATATAAATTGCGTGAAAAGCACGGTGAAAAACTTGATGCTAAGAAAGCGGAATTAATAAAAAAATTGGATGATAAATTAGGTGGAGAAGGTAGCGCAGAAAAAGCCAAAGCACTGCTCAAAAACTTGTTTAAGAAACACAATGAATAATTTATTTTCAAAATCCGTTTTAACGTGGTTTGATAAAAACGGTCGCAAACATTTGCCCTGGCAACAAAATATCACGCCCTATCGAGTGTGGTTGTCTGAAATTATGTTGCAGCAAACCCAGGTTGCCACGGTCATTCCTTATTTTGAGCGATTCACCGCGCAATTTCCTGATGTGCATAGCCTCGCTGCTGCACCTATCGACCAGGTTCTGCATTTGTGGACAGGTTTGGGTTACTACGCACGTGCGCGGAATTTACATCGCTGTGCGAAAGCAGTGGTCGAGCAATATGGCGGTGAATTTCCGGCAACGGTTGCAGCGTTAAATGAGTTGACAGGTATTGGTCGCTCCACTGCCGGTGCAATTGTCAGTATTGCCTTTCAGCAGCGCGCGGCAATTTTGGATGGCAATGTCAAACGAGTTCTGGCGCGCTATAGCGCTATTGACGGTTGGCCGGGGCAGAATG
>JANYIO010000153.1 GCA_025362015.1 Gammaproteobacteria bacterium
GGCTTCCGGCGTCAGGTTGCCTAGGGTGATTTAAGCAAGTTGACCCATAAACTTGTGGCAAAATGAGCGGCATTTTTTGCTGATTAATATTTTTCACGCAATGTTCTTCGGGTTGTCCGCAGGTAAGGTAAGGGTAGGTCAACAATAGCTCAACAATAAGGTCAACAAAATGCAAAAAATTGTGATTGCCAGTGGTAATGCAGGCAAGCTTCGGGAATTTCAGCAATTACTGGCAGGTTGTGGTTTTGAGGTGCTGCCACAATCTGAATTTAGCGTGAGTGACGCTGATGAAACCGGTACTACCTTTGTCGAGAACGCCATTATCAAAGCGCGCCATGCTTGCGCTAAAACCGGGTTGCCCGCGATTGCGGATGACTCCGGTATTGAGGTGGATGCGCTGAATGGTCGCCCTGGAGTTTATTCTGCACGTTACTCTGGTCCTTATGCGAATGATGCCAACAACAATAAAAAACTATTGGCAGAGTTGGTCAATGTGCCTGATGAAAAACGTACTGCACGTTATCATGCGGTGCTGGCGTTTATGCGTCACGCTGACGATCCAACCCCTATTTTATGTCACGGTGTTTGGGAGGGTTTTATTCTCACTGAGGCGCGTGGCGAAAATGGCTTTGGTTACGATCCGTTATTTTTTGTGCCTTCACATAATTGCGCGGCCGCGGAGTTAGATAAAGCCGAAAAAAATCGCATTAGCCATCGCGGGAAAGCACTGGCAGAATTGTTGGTGTCGTTACAGCAGCAATAAATTTTGCGTGGAGCCCGTGTGAAAAATATTTTTCTTACATTGATCATTGTGGCTGGTGCGCTAACTCTGGTAGAGCGTATTTTTCCGGCGCATCCATCTCCTGCGCAGATATTTGCATCTATACAGCAATCTGGCAAAAAATTCACGCCCGCACCGACTATGAAGTTAGTTGGTTTTTATGGTGATGAAGAACAAATTTCCGTCAAAAAATCGCAAGCGCAGCAAGAGTTACAAGTACAGCAAGAGTTACAAGTACAGCAAACACAAACTTCTGCGATTGTGGATGCCTACGTTAATCATCGTAGTAATGTTCAAGTGGAGTCCTCCGGTGTGGTAGAAAGAATTTTATCTGACGATAGTGAAGGCAATCAGCATCAACGATTTATTGTTCGCATCAATTCCGGCATGACAGTTTTAGTCGCACACAATATCGATTTAGCGCAGCGCGTTGCTGATATAAAAGTAGGTGAGAATATTTATTTTAATGGTGAGTACGAATGGAACCCAAAAGGTGGTGTGGTGCATTGGACTCACCATGATCCGAATGGTCATCATTCCTCCGGTTGGTTGAAGTATCATGGTGTTACTTATCGGTAATTATTTTATTCGCAGTAGTTTACATATTTTTGAGCACACGTAATGTCACTTATTCTTCCGCCACTTTCGCTGTATATTCACGTCCCATGGTGTATTCGCAAATGTCCCTATTGTGATTTTAATTCGCATCAAGCGAATGATGATATTCCTGAAGCAGAATATGTTGCGGCACTGCGTTTTGATTTAGAACAGGATGCCCTGCTGGCGCAGGGCCGTAAGCTTACCAGTATCTTTTTTGGTGGTGGTACGCCGAGTATGTTGTCCGCCAACGCTATTGCACAAATTTTAAAAGATGCAGAAGCGATAATTGGCTTTGAGCCGGATATTGAAATCACTTTAGAAGCAAATCCGGGTACTTTTGAGCAAGAGAAATTTTCTGGTTTTCGTGCTGCTGGTGTAAATCGCTTATCTATCGGCATTCAAAGTTTTAACAATGCGCAATTAAAAGCATTAGGGCGTGTGCATGATGGTGATGAAGCGTTGCGTGCGATAGTAGTAGCACGCAGGGCTGGTTTTGATAATATTAATGTAGATTTAATGCATGGCTTACCTGAACAATCGAGCGATGCTGCACAATCGGATTTACTGCAAGCTATTGCTTTAGCGCCGGAACATATTTCCTGGTATCAACTTACTATCGAACAAAATACTGCGTTTTATTCGGCTCCGCCTTTATTGCCCGAAGAGGATGTTTTGGCGGATATTCAAGATGCCGGGCAGGCGTTGCTTGCTCAAGCTGGATATGTGCAATACGAAATTTCTGCTTATGCGAAAAGTAATAAACCTGCACGTCACAATATTAATTATTGGCAGTTTGGTGATTATTTAGGTGTTGGCGCTGGCGCACACGGAAAAATTACTCAGCTTGAGCAGCAGCGTATTATTCGCTTATGGAAAACACGTTTGCCTAAACATTATTTGGATAATATGCAAAGCGATAAAATTTCTACCAATCTTAGTGGGCATCAAAATGTATTTGGTGGTGGCAGTGATATTCTCGCGCCGCAATCTTTGCCGTTAGAATTTCTAATGAATGCGTTGCGTTTAAATTCCGGTGCGCCTACGCAGTTTTTAGCAGAGCGTGCAGGATTATTGTTGCCTGCACTTGAACCACAATGGCAAGACTTAACGCAAAAAGGTTTAGTTGAACATGTGGATGGTGTGTTGCGAACAACAGCATTGGGACAACGATTTTTAAATCGGGTGTTGGAAGCTTATGCCGAGGTATAAATAAAATGTTGTGCGTTCAGGTTAAATCAATTTTTAGCGGATTGTTTGTCGTCAATTGTTTCATTTCCCTGGCGCAGCCAGCTTAATACCGCGTGACGGCTATCGAGCATATCGCGGTAGGTTTGCAGAATCACAGCATTGGGAACTTTTTGCTGCTCGAGCAAGTGAAGTCGCTCTGCCAAAAAAGCAATATCATTTTCTACTTTGCGTGCCACATCTTCACTGTTTAGCTCTAGATCGCCAATACTTAGTCTTTTCATATGAGATTTTCCAAGATTCCTTTTACTGATTGTTAGTCATTATCCATATTTCAGTGGGACGTCACTAGACGATAGTGACGTCAGGTTTTGTGCGCTTTGGCTTACATTTGTTGTTTTTTCCCCAGCGTTAAGATGAACAACCCGGTGGCCGCTAGGACAATGGAAGGGCCGGCAGGGCTGTCCCAATAAAAGGATGCAATTAGGCCGAGGCTGACTGCCATACAGCCAAGCAGGCTGGCGACCATGGCCATAGCTTCCGGGGTGTGGGTAAGGCGGCGGCTGGCGGCGGCGGGGATAATCAATAGCGCGGTAATCAATAATACACCTACGACCTTCATTGCTATCGCAATGACTAATGCCATCAATAACATCAGTGCGGTGCGTACTTTGGTCACGGCTATGCCCTCAACTTGCGCTAACTCTTCGTGAACGGTGATGGCGAGTAGTGGCCGCCAAAGCCACGCGAGCGCACCTATTACCCCCACTGAAATTAGCCAGACAGTGATTACATCAAACCCGTTAACGGACAAAATATCGCCAAACAAATAGGCGAGTAAATCAATACGTGTGCCACTAAACATGCTGACGCAGACGAGCCCCAGGGCTAGCGTTGAGTGAGATAAAATTCCGAGTAGCGTATCGGTAGCTAAAAAACGATTGTTTTGCAGGGCGACGAGTATCAGCGCTAACAATAAGCAGCCGATGGCGACCGCCAGATTGAGGTTAACGCCAAGTAATAAGCCAAAAGTGATGCCCAATAAAGCTGAGTGCGCAAGGGTATCGCCAAAGTAGGCCATACGTCGCCACACGGCAAAGGCGCCAAGTGGCCCCGCGACTAAAGCAACAGCAATTCCGGCGAGTAGGGCGTAGAGTAAAAAATCAGGCATCGTGATTATGCTCGCAAGAATCAGTACAACCCACGCCACCTTTTACGATGTTGCCGTGTGCATCGTGTTGGTGATCGTGGTGATGAGTGTAAAGTGCAACCTGCGGTTGTTTGCCTGTCCCGTTTGCGACAAAATTGGCGCCAAACAATGCAAGATAGGCTGGGTCATTGGTCACTTGTGCCGGGTGACCGTGACAGCATACATGCTGGTTAAGACAAATGACGGTATCGGTCGTGGCCATGACCAAATGCAAATCGTGTGATACCAGTAAAACACCGCAATTACGCGCCTTGCGGATATCATTAATCAGTGCATAAAGTGCAGCTTGTCCGCTCACATCTACACCTTGTACTGGTTCGTCGAGCACTAAAAGTTGTGGATCGCGCAAGAGCGCACGGGCAAGTAGTACACGTTGAGTTTCGCCGCCAGAAAGTAGCTGCATGGGTGTTTTGACTAGCTTTTCAATACCGGTAAGTTGTAGTGTCTCGTTTAAACCGATGTGTGGCTTACCGCCTAATGTAAGAAATCGTTCTACCGAGAGGGGTAGGCTGGCATCAATATGCATTTTTTGCGGCATGTAACCTATACGTAAATCTTTAGCGCGTTCGATAGTACCTTCGTCGATTTTAATAAGCCCGAGCACGCTGCGCACTAAGGTGGTTTTTCCTGCGCCGTTAGGGCCAATCAAAGTGACAATTTTGCCTGCGTCAATGCGTAAATCGGCGTTTTTTAGCAGGTGACGACCATTGCGCACCACGCCAACGGCACTCGCTTGTAACAACGCTCGTGTATCCATAGGGGTAGGTTTTTCAAGAGCGCTGAGTGCCATTGATTGCTGTGTGTTTGCCATTTCATCCTCTTTGCTGCAAGGCTAGCCTGCATAATATTGTTACACTATAACCGCTCACCCTAAGCTTTCAAACACAGGTTTTTGCGCATGGGTCTTTAAGCACACGTTTTAAGCAGAGAGAAAATATAATGACAATAAATTTTGTGCGCAGGATGGCGTGGACATTGCTCGCTGTTACGAGCTGCGTACAAGCAAAACCATTGGTATTGTCGAGCATTAAGCCGCTAACGTTGATTGCACAAGAAATTGTCGGTGATAGTGCGGCTGTGGATACGCTCTTGCCAATAACGGCTTCGCCGCATGATTATCCGTTAAAAGTATCGGACTACACGCGCTTACAAAAGGCGGACGTAGTTCTTTGGGTGGGCCCTGAATTAGAGAGCTTTTTGCAAAAGCCACTTACTAATTTGTCTGCGTCACGGCGCATCACAGCGTATGAATTGCCTGGATTGCATTGGCCGCCAGATGAGTCTCATGAAGGCGGTGAACATCATCACGAGCGTGATCCACATCTATGGTTGGACCCGCGTAATGCCATAGTGGTGGCACAGGCGTTGAGTGAAAAATTAACGCAAATTGATATGACAAATAAAGCTATTTATGCTGTAAATTTGCAGGTATTTGTAGCTAAAATGCATGCTTTGGATATTAATTTGACGGAAAAGCTTAAGCCTTTAGCGGGGCGGGGTTTTGCGGTTTATCACGAAGGTTATGGTCATTTTGTGAGTCATTATGGCCTGCATCAGCTGGATTACGTGACTTTTACGCCTGAACAAAAACCGGGCGCCAAGCATCTACACCAGTTAAGGGAAGTATTGCTCAAAGAAGGAAGTTGTTTGTTTTTAGAACCCTACTACGAATTACAATCCGCACGCGATTTGGCGCAAGAATTAAATTTGCAGTTGGGTGTACTAGACGCTTTGGGTAGCCAAAACGTCAGCAGTTACACGCAATTATTGGAGCGTATGGCTGAGGCTTTTTCACATTGCCTTGCGCATGGGTCTAGCGAATGACTCTTGTAACTGTAATGGTTGTTGCAATTTGATGCCGCGATCTGCCAAAGCATCAATTTGGCGTTTATTGAGTTCTATAACAAAACTATCATAACAGTTGCTAACGCTCTGTTCAGACGTTAGCGCAGCTTCACGCAGTAAATCCAAAATACCTTCTTGCGTAGCAAGTTTATGACGCACGCCAGTGAGATGGTAGTACTGACTGCCCAACTGTTGTAAGCGGAAGATGGCGGTTTGCGAAAAAATGAGTGTATCCACAAAGAGACTCCTTTGGTATTAAGCATCATGCTGAAAATAGTTAGCGACAAAATTTCTGGTGCCCGCATAGTCTAGGTCAGAGATTAATCAGGGGTGTTGGTATGCGCGCCATTATTTTATGAATGTTTGAAAGTGTGACGTAGGTTAAAAAGTGACCCCGTGTCATCCTAACTAAAAGTTATAAACGAAAGCACGGGGCCAATGCAGGGTAAAGCAGGAGGAAAAACAACAGCAATAAAACGCAAATACTAAAGTGTCAAACTTGTATCTGCTCGCTCAAGTGTGTGTTTGAGCAAGCCGAGGAAAATTAAAATGGCAAGGTCTCGAATGCAATAGCGGCGAGACCGTGAAAATAAAAGGCGCTACGCCTCAATCAATGCTAGTAACAGGAGCAATTCACACCTAAAACTACGGGAGTCACTCAATGTCTGCAAAATCAGAGCTGATACCTAACATTGTTTTTCCAGAACCCTTTGCGAAAACGCAGTGGGTTTTAGAGCTTAACGTTTACTGCAGCATCTTGACTGATAAGTGCGGGTAGCTCATCGGCGATTTTCGCGCTTAACAAGTCACTCACTTCTTGCACTTTTTTGTCTAGAAAAGCGCCTAAATCTGCTGCTTCAATAGTTTGTAAATTAATAGAAGCGCTGGTGTCGGCAGAAGCCAAAGTTAACAATGGTTCGGCTTGAGTTTCATCAGCAAACACGGGTACAGCCAATAATAAAGCTACGAGTACTAAAGATGATCTTTTCATTACGTTCTCCTTTTGGGGGGTTACTTACGTTACGAGGTAATTGTGTTACCTCTTGTTACGCATGGTAACACATTGTTTTATTTTGGCTAGTGTTTATTTAATTATTTTTTAGCATAAAGATATATTTTTAATATATATCAATGATTTGAATATATTTTCTATTTTGTGATGCAGGTCTCGCTTATGTGCACTACGGTAACACAAAGGCTTCCATTGCTACCTGTTGTGGGGATGTTTTCTGTGTTACTGGCTCTTGCATGCCGCATGACAACGGCTCATTTGGTGTATTCTTCCGCGCTAAGCGTTCATTTGGCGATTAATAATATTTTCAAGAGCTTCTTATCATGGTTTTACAGCCCCCTTCCTCGATTCCCGTTGCACCTTTAGTTTTGGTGGATGGCTCATCCTATTTGTATCGTGCATATCATGCGCTGCCCCCTATGACCAATAGCAAAGGTCAGCCTACGGGTGCGGTAAAGGGGGTGACTAATATGTTACGCCGCTTAATTAAAGATTATCCCGGCAGCCCGATTGCGGTAGTGTTTGATGCAAAAGGTAAAACCTTTCGCGATGAGATGTTTGCCGAATATAAGGCCCACCGCCCGCCCATGCCTGATGATCTGCGCCCACAAGTACAGCCCATTCTCGACATAGTAGAGGCAATGGGTTTGCCGCTGCTGGTAATAGATGGCGTAGAGGCTGATGACGTAATTGGTACGCTTGCTCGTCAGGCCACTGATTTAAAAATTGGTGTGATTATTTCTACCGGCGATAAAGATATGGCGCAGCTAGTCAATGCGCACGTTAGTTTGGTCAATACCATGACTGACAGCTTCCTGGATATTCTAGGTGTTACCACCAAATATGGTTTTGGCCCTGAGTTGATGGTCGACTATCTAGCACTTATGGGCGATAAGTCCGATAACATTCCCGGCGTTGCGGGTGTGGGTGAAAAAACAGCGCTCGGGTTGATTCAGGGTTTGGGTGGTTTGGATGCTATCTATGCCAACCTTGAAGCGGTGCGCGATTTAGATTTTCGTGGCGCGAAAAAGATGCCTGAAAAGCTCATCGAACACCGCGATATGGCCTATCTGTCGTATCGTTTGGCAACCATAAAAACTGATGTAGAGTTGGCGATAACACCTGATGATATCTGCGTCGCCACGCCTGATATAAATCGGTTACGTGAATTATTTGAGCATTTGGAATTTAAAGGTTGGGTGGCTGACTTAGTGGCTGCTGGAAGTGTTGCTCCGAACGAGTCCGTTCCCATAGCTAGCGTTGAAGCCCCTGCAGAAACAACAAGCCCGCCGCCAACTGTTGAAGTTGTTGCGCCTGGGTCTCAGGTAGTTATCGCTGACTACACTATTATCACGGAACAAAAAGTTTTTGATGCGTGGCTCACTAGGCTTGCACAAGCCGAGCTATTCGCTTTTGATACCGAAACCACCAGTCTGAACTTTATGGACGCGCGCATTGTGGGTGTGAGTTTTGCGATAGAGGCTGGCGTTGCGGCCTATATACCTTGCGCCCACGATTACATGGGGGCGCCGGAACAGCTCTCGATTGAGTCAGTACTGGCGCAGTTGAAGCCGTTATTGGAAGATGCAAGCAAGCGCAAGATTGGCCAGAACATCAAATACGATCGCAGTGTGCTGCTCAATCATGGTGTTGAATTGAAGGGAATCGCTTTCGATACCATGCTTGAGTCATATGTACTTAATTCTATTGGCAGTCGCCACAATATGGACGCGCTGGCACTCAAATATCTGGATTACACTACCGTTAGCTTCGAAGATTTAGCGGGTAAAGGTGCAAAACAACTTAGCTTTAATCAGCTTGAGATCGCAGTGGCAGGTCACTACGCTGCAGAAGATGCTGATATCACTTTGCGCTTACATCAATATTTCTGGCCGCAGTTGCAAGAAGTAACACCACTCAAAAGTGTATTTGAAACTGTGGAAATGCCGTTGGTGCCTGTTCTCTCGCGCATCGAGCGCAATGGTGCTTTAGTTGATGCTAAGTTACTTGGCCAACAAAGTGTTGAATTGGGCGAGCGTTTAATTCAGATCGAGCGTAATGCCTACGAACTTGCAGGACAGGAGTTTAACCTCAGTTCTCCCAAGCAGCTGGGAGTGATTTTATTCGAGCAGCAAAAATTGCCAGTGCTTAAAAAGACTCCGACGGGTTCGCCTTCAACTGCCGAAGACGTCCTGCAAGAATTGGCGCTGGATTACCCCCTGCCTAAAGTGCTTATGGAATATCGTGGTCTTGCCAAGCTCAAATCCACCTATACCGACAAGCTGCCGCAAATGATCAATCCGCGCACGGGGCGAATTCATACTAGCTACCATCAAGCCGTGGCTGCGACCGGGCGGCTGTCATCGCAAGACCCGAACCTACAAAATATTCCCATTAAAACTGCTGAAGGGCGCCGTATTCGCCAGGCTTTTATTGCGGCCAAGGGTTATAAATTGATAGCCGCGGATTATTCGCAAATTGAACTGCGCATCATGGCGCATCTCTCGGGTGATGAGGGACTGCTCAACGCGTTTGCGCAAGGTTTGGATGTGCATCGTGCTACTGCGGCGGAGGTTTTTGGCGTTGCTTTGGATTCCGTTACCAGCGAAATGCGCCGCAGTGCCAAGGCAATTAATTTCGGTTTGATTTACGGCATGTCTGCTTTTGGTCTTGCCAAGCAATTGCGTATTGGTCGTAATGAAGCTCAGCAATACATAGATCGCTACTTCGAACGCTATCCCGGAGTGCAGCGTTACATGAACGAAATTCGCGCTCAAGCACACGAGCAAGGTTATGTGGAAACCTTATTTGGTCGCCGCCTCTATTTACCTGAGATCAACGCCAAAAATAAAAATCTGCAAATGGCTGCTGAGCGCACGGCCATTAATGCTCCTATGCAGGGTACCGCTGCCGATATCATCAAAAAAGCCATGGTATTGGTTGATGAGTGGCTGAGTGGGAGTGGTTTGGATGCCAAAATAATCATGCAAGTGCATGATGAGCTGGTGTTGGAGGTGGCGGAAGCTGAAGTCGAAAAGGTATGTGAGGGTTTGATTGCGCGAATGTCAGCTGCCGCAAGCTTGAAAGTTCCATTATTAGTGGAGGCGGGTGTAGGTAACAATTGGGATGAGGCGCATTAGTATCAAGTGGTGGTGAAAGACTTGTATCAGTGTTTATTGCGGCGGAGAAAGCCTAGACCTAATAGGCCCAAGCCTAGAAGTATCAATGAGCTTGGCTCTGGAACCTTAGAGACTTTATCGTGTTTTTGCTTTAAATATTCTGCGCTAATGTCGGTATGTTGAGCGCTGTAGGGTAAATTGCTCGCCAAAAAGTCAATATTGGTTTGTAGTAAATCAGGCGATTTCGAGTCCAAACTGTTGGCAGCACTATTTCGTGCTTCAGAGTAAGCAAGATCAAAAGTAATGGGATTTGCAAGCGCGCTGTTAGCGAGTCCTAGGCCAACAATGAATGCAAAAGAAAAGCGTATAGCGGTTAACATTTGTGATCCTTTAATATGATTTTACTGACAATCGTAGTAAAGCAATTTATGCGCCAAGTCGCGTAAACCTCGACGTTAAGCGCGATTGTTGGCGCGAAAAATGTTATATATGAGCAAAAGTGTAAAATAATCCGACACTTTTGCTGCGTTAGGTGTTACTCGTTACAGTTCAATTTGGTAATTAGCGGCACCTTGTTTGTTGAGATATCAGTTTTAACTATGGTAAAAGGGGGCGGGGGATTAGAATAGCTGCATATTTTTTAAAGTGCCTTTTTCAAGATGACCTTAATAGAGCTCCAGTACCTGGTAACCCTCGCGGAGGAGCTGCATTTCGGTCGTGCGGCAACGCGCTGTTATGTAAGCCAGCCGACGCTGAGCATGGCTGTGCGTAAGCTTGAACAAGATTTAGGTGTGCTGCTTTTTGAGCGCAATAAGTCTGGTATACGCATGACGAGTATGGGTGAGCAAATTATTGTTCAGGCAAGGCAAGTCATCGATCGCACTATGGCTATCAAGGCCTTGGCAGAAGCAGCAAAAGATCAGCTCAGTGGTGCGCTCACCATTGGCGTCATTCCAACGCTCGCACCTTATCTGTTGCCATCGCTAATTCCGCAGTTACGGATAATGGCAAGCAAGCTAAATTTAGTCGTAGATGAGGGTTGTAATGCTGATTTGCGGCAAAAATTACGTTTGGGTGTGCTGGATGTGGTTTTGGTATCGCAGCCCTTTAACGATACTGATGTGCTTACGCAAGATTTTTTCGAAGAGCCTTTGGTCATATTGATGCCAAATAAGCATCCCCTTGCTGCGCGCCAAACTATTTATCCTGTTGATTTGCGGGAGCAAAATTTTTTGCTGTTAAGTGCTGGGCATTGCTTGCGCGATCAGGTGTTGTCTGTTTTTTCGTCAGTGGCGGAAGGTGATAAGCCTAAATTTATTGAAGTATGCAGTCTTGAGACCATGCGTAACATGGTTATGGCCGGGCTCGGCATCACAATAATGCCCATATCCGCGGTTAATTCCGCACTTTATTCAGCTAATTTACTCGTCGCGCGCGCGCTTGCGGCACCGGTACCTGTTCGTACCATTGCTTTAGCCTGGCGTGCCAGTTTCCCGCGTCACAAAGTTATTGATGTGTTGCGCCGTGCGGTGCAAATTTGCACCTGGCAATTTACAACTGAGCATGACAGTTCACGCCAGGGCTTATTGGTGGAAAATGATAATTGGTAGAGATAGAAAATTTTTATGATTGATATTGCGAGCAATTCAATAAAAACCACCATGAGTCCCATTAGAAAAATTGTCATTGTGGGTGGGGGTACATCGGGCTGGATTGCGGCCTCTATGCTTTCCTATCATCTTAAGCCTGAGCTTTGCCAAATTGAATTAGTAGAGTCCGATGATCTAATGACAATAGGCATTGGTGAATCCACTATTCCGCCAGTCGTGCGATTGATTCAAAATCTCGGCATCGACGAACAAAAATTTATTCAAGCGACGCAAGCTTGCTTCAAGCTCGGTATTAAATTTGTTGATTGGCGGCAAAAAAATGAAAGCTATTTTCATCCTTTTGGCGTGATTGGCAAGCGTATAGGTACGCACGATTTTTATCAGTGCTGGTTGAAAGCGACTATGCAGGGCGATACCTCAGCGTTGCAAGATTTTTCACCTTGTTCGGTTATGGCCGAACAAGAGCGATTTTTCTGGCCGACACAAATGCAAAATACCCCGATTGGTGGCGCCAGTTATGCGGTGCATTTAGATGCAAAATTAGTGGTGGAATATTTAAACGATTATGCAAAAGCACGTGGTGTAAAACGCACAGAAGGCACGGTTACGCAAGTTACGCAATTGGCCAATGGCAATATTGAAAAATTAATATTAAACAATGGCGAAGAAATTCAAGGCGATTTTTTTATTGATTGCACCGGCTTTCGTGCGCTTCTAATTGAAAAAACATTAGCATCAGGCTTTGAAGATTGGTCACAATATTTACCTTGCGATCGCGCTGTAGTGGTAAGAACTGAAGCAAAAGCGCCGCGTAAAAATTACACGACAGCTACTGCACGCAAAGCTGGTTGGAGCTGGCAAATTCCGCTGCGCAACAGCACTGGTCACGGTTATGTTTATTCGAGTAAATTTTGCGGCGATGCTGAAGCAAAATCTACCCTACTAAAAAACCTGGATAGTCAGCGTATTAGTGAGTCACGAGTAATTCCTTTTGCTACCGGCCGGCGCAAAGAGATGTGGAAAAACAATTGTCTGTCGCTGGGTTTGGCTTCGGGCTTTGTGGAGCCTCTGGAATCTACATCGATCCATTTAATTGCACGGGGGATGGATTTCTTTTTGCGATTTTTTCCTGATCGCGATTGTGATCCAACATTAGTGAAAGAATATAATCGCCGTATGGCCACAGATTTTGAGGAAGTGCGCGATTTTATTATTTTGCACTATTGCACTACGCAGCGTGAAGATACACCGTTTTGGCGGTCGTGTAAAAATATGGAATTACCCGACTCCCTAAAAGAGCGCATCGCTTTGTTTAAGGGACATGGTGTGTTGCGTGAAGGCACGGATGAATTATTTCGCAGTTCGAGCTGGCAATCAGTATTTGAAGGTATGGGTATTCGGCCCAATAAATATAGTCCGCGTGTAGATAATATGGATTTCCAGGAAATTAGCGCGACACTAAAAGTTGCCAAGCAAGCTATTCAAACGATGGTAAAAACCTTGCCAACGCACGATGAATTTTTGCAGCAGAACTTTAAGGACTTAAATAAATCGTGATTGACACATATAACCTTAACGGTGATTTTTTATTGCGCGAACAAAGCTTCCAGTTCAGCAATGTGTGCGTCTTTTAACTTCACATAATTATTTGCAGAATATTTAAAAAATTGTTTTTCACTGTCTTTGAGTGGGCGTGCTTGTTTGCAGGGTGAGCCAACATATAAAAACCCACTGACTAAACGTTTTCCAGGCGGTACCAACGTGCCTGCACCTATAACTACTTCATCCTCTACAATTGCACCGTCCAGCACAGTGGAGCCAATGCCAACTAATACGCGATTGCCAATAGTGCAACCGTGTAAATTTACTGAATGGCCAACAGTGACGTCGTCACCAATAATCAGAGGGTGTCCATCCGGGTTAAAATCGCTGGCATGAGTAATATGTAATACACAGCCATCTTGAATGCTGGTGCGGGAGCCAATACGAATTCGATGCATATCGCCGCGTGCGATAGTGTAAGGCCACAGAGATGAATCCTCGCCAATCACAACATCGCCAATGATTACAGCAGTGGGATCAACAAATACGCGTGCGTTAAATTGCGGCCTGACACCTTGGTAGCTGCGAATGCCGAGAGGATTGTTGTTGTGTTGCAAAATAGTGTGGTTCATAAAAGCACCTAAAGATTTGAGCGTGTATGATACGCGAATGTGAAAATATTCTGAGGAAAAATAATGTCCAATTCTGTCAACAATTTATCAATAAATCCATTGCTAGGGGCACATATTTTGCCGCCATTTTCAGCGATGAAAACTGAACATGTGGAGCCCGCCATCAGCCAAATTATTGCCGAAAACCGCACGCACCTGCAAAACTTATTGACAGATTTACCGCTGGCAACATGGGATTCATTGGTGGCGCCGCTCGAAAATCAAGGCGATGTGTTGGATCAAGCCTGGGCTCCCGTCAGCCACCTAAATGCTGTATGCAATAACGAGGATTTGCGCGTTGCCTACACCGCTAGCGTTGCATTGTTGACTGCTTACAGCACGGAAATGAGTCAAAATGAAGCTTTATTTAATCGTTACCAACAACTTGCGCAAAGTGAAAATTATGCTCTCTTAAGCCAGTCGCAAAAGCAAGCGATTGATAATTCTCTGCGCGATTTTCGTTTGGGTGGGGTTGCATTAAATGCGCTCGATAAAAAACGTTTTGGTGAAATTCAGCAGCGCCTGTCAGAGTTGTCGACACAATTTTCGAATCATGTATTGGATGCAACTCAAGCATGGTATAAACATTTCACTGATGTTGCGGCGCTAGCCGGATTGTCAGAATCTGCCTTGGCACAAGCGGCGCAAGCTGCACAAAAAAAATCGCTCACGGGCTATGTGATTACGCTCGATTTTCCATCTTATTATGCAGTAATGATGTACGCTGATAATCGTGCTTTACGTGAAGAAGTTTATACTGCTTATGTTACGAGAGCATCGACGGAATCTAAAAAAACCAATAACGGACAACGAATAGAAAGTACTGCTGAATTTGATAACAGCGAGATTATTGCGGAAACTCTTAGGCTGCGTCATGAGTTGGCCCAATTGCTTGGGTTTAATAATTATGCAGAACGGTCGCTTGCTACCAAAATGGCGCGGAACACGAAGCAAGTGCTGAGCTTTTTACAAGAGCTTGCACAAAAATCAAAACCTTATGCGCAACGCGATTACGCTGAGTTATGTGAATTCGCCGCGGCTCAAGGTTGCGAAAATTTTCAAGCTTGGGATAGTACCTACTATAGCGAAAAATTACGTGTTGCAAAATATGCTGTCTCACAAGAAGAATTACGTGCGTACTTTCCTGTCGAAAAAGTAATCGCTGGAATGTTTGAAGTTGTGAGCCGATTATTTGGCATTGAGGTAAAGCAAAGCGATGACTTTGATACCTATCACCCTGAGGTGCGATTCTATCGCATTTATAAAAATGCAGAACACATTGCCAGTTTTTATTTAGATATTTTTGCGCGTGAAGGGAAGCGTGGTGGTGCCTGGATGGCGGATGCGCGTGTGCGACGTAAAATCGCAACAGGTTTACAATTACCTGTTGCATTTTTAACATGTAATTTCACTCCACCCGTAGGCGATACTCCGTCACTTCTCACTCACGATGAAGTCACCACGTTATTTCATGAATTTGGCCACGGCCTTCATCATATGCTTACGCAAATTGATGTGGCGGCAGTGAGCGGGATTAATGGCGTCGCCTGGGATGCGGTGGAATTGCCTAGCCAATTTTTAGAAAATTGGTGTTGGGAGCCTGAGGCTATACCCTTAATTTCTGCGCACTATCAAACGGAGGCTGCATTACCCAAAATGCTATTAGATAAAATGCTCGCCGCGAAAAATTTTCAATCTGGTTTGCAAATGCTGCGGCAAATAGAATTTGCCTTATTTGATTTTCGTTTGCATGCTGAATATAACAGCAGCAATCCACTGCGCGCGCGCGATGTTTTACGGCAAGTACGCAATGAAGTTGCAGTAGTACAGCCACCGGAATTTAATCGCTTTGAAAATAGTTTTAGCCATATTTTTGCGGGTGGTTATGCTGCAGGATATTACAGTTATAAATGGGCTGAGGTTTTATCTGCAGATGCATTTTCGCGATTTGAAGAGGAAGGTATTTTTAATGCCGCGACTGGCGCCAGTTTTTTACAAGAAATTTTGCAACAGGGTGGCAGTCAGGCGCCGATGGAATTATTCAAAAAATTTCTGGGCCGCGAACCTAAAATTGATGCGTTGCTGCGTCATTCTGGCATAGAGGTAAATGCATAATGGTTTACAGTACAAAACGTCGTTTTATGGCGGGTGCTGTATGCCCGCGCTGTTCAGAAATGGATAAGTTGGTGGTTTACAACGAAGACGGAAAAGATTTTCGCGAATGTGTGAGTTGTGGTTTTAAGGATGAGATGAATTTTAAACCGGTGAAGCGTGAATTAGAAACCCGCGTCAATCAAAGTGAGCAAGAAAAAGCAGACGATGTACAGGTGATTACCATTTTGCCCTTAGATAAAACCTAATGGCTCATGCCGCGCGAATCGTTATTGAAATCCAGTACAATCGCCAGATTTTCAGTTAGACATGGCCAGCGTTCTAACTCTAACGACCAGCCGCGATGTTTATGCATGGTGATATATTGCTGAAAATTGTCACCCGCAAAACTGTGTTGGTCTAATAATAATTCTGCTGAAAATAATACCGCTTGATCTAATTCATTGGCAAAAGGTTCGCCGATCAGTTCGTGGGCCACTACATTAGCGCGTGTCATATCCATAGGTGCAAGTGGTATGCCGCAGTAACCAATAAAACGATCATTAATTTCTTCAAGTAAACGATGTGCAAGATAGGCTTCGTAGAGGAATGCCTCTAGCTGACTGTGGTTACCGATAATATCGGGTGGTGTTAAAAAATAATCGCTAGCAATATGTAGTAGTGGTGAAACACTATCGTATATGCCGGCCTCTTTGGACATTTGGCAAATCACTTCAATGAATTCTGGTACCTGACTAATGTAGCGAATAATAAAAGTTGCAAGTAAGTTGGAGGCCTCTTGCGGCGGTAATTTTATTGCATCGTGTAGGTGGCTAACACGCTCAGAGAGTAGCTGTGATAATTCTGCAGGAGCACAAGCGTGCTGCTTTGCGTTTGACATCAGGCTACGAATTTGGGTTAGCTTATTGTTCATCTTATCTCTAACAACTGTAGCTTGAGTGGTCTAACAAGGTAAGTAACTTGTTAGTCTGTAGAGCTTATTTAAAAGTAAACCATTAGTGAGTATTCGCAAGTGAGAGTTAAGACTAAGTTTTTATAAAAAAGGATTAAGTCTGTGGTTATGGCGGAACGTAAATTGTAAGCGTCCGCAGGTGGACTGTTCAGTGCGGACGCTTATGAATTTTGCGGGAGTGAATTTAAAAGGTAAAACCCACCTGAAGACGCAGGCTATTGTCGATATCGCCGGTAAAATACTGTTGAAATTGTAGGCTGAGATCAAATCTATCGAAGCTGTGACCTATGCCGAGGGCGCCATAGAGTCCTCCATTGATGTTGATATCTTCAGAATAACAGTCGCTGCAATAGCTGATGGAACGAGTAGAGTCCAATATCGCACTGATGCCTGCACGCGCGCTAAAAAAACTTAAATTATCCGCACCAAAGTAAATTTTTGGCCCTGCCTCGGCAAATATCATAAAGGCGTTGGCATCTGATTCTTCATAATTGCGGCCGTTGTACCAATTGTCTTCTACATATTGCGAAAACTCATTGTTGTCGTTGTACATAATGTAATTCAGGCCAATGGCGTAGATCATGTTGCTGTCAGATCTAAAATATTCGCCTGCGAGGCCTATAGCTGTGGCTGAATCTGCCACCATTACATCTGGGCGATTGGCGACTTCATGATTGATATTAATCTGATCTACATTGGTTGATAAGGTCCAGCCGCTGTAGGTTTGTTGGGATTGTGCAAGTGCTAGAGAGCTGCAAAGGCTAAGCGTCATGGTGGAAAACAGAGTGATGAGTCTAGATAAGCTAATTTTCATAATGGTCATCCGCAAAAAGAAAAAATAATAATAAATAGCCAGAGTGTCCGGTACTAGTTACTAACTACTCGATACTAGTAATTAGTAGCCCAGTTGGCTAATTTAGGTACTTGTAGCCTAAAGCGTTCAAGCTGTACAAAACCTTAATAGTGGCTGAAGCCTGCACAAGCAGTGAATTAATTGCGCCATAGCTATATAATTCGCGCTTACTTGTCGCCAAGCATCCTGTGAGAGGTGTTTGGCTTGCTGGAGTTGAGTTTATGTCCGACCGTATCGCCCAAGTCACCCGTAACACCCTTGAAACTAAAATCAGCGTTAGCCTCAATTTAGATGGCACAGGCAAAGGTGTGTTTAATACTGGCGTACCCTTTTTAGAACATATGATGGACCAAATTGCGCGTCATGGCATGATTGATCTTGATGTGACCTGCACTGGCGATATTCACATTGATGATCACCACTCGGTAGAGGATATCGGCATTACCATTGGCCAAGCCATTGCTAAGGCCGTGGGCGACAAAAAAGGTATTCGCCGTTACGGGCATGCCTATGTACCGCTCGATGAAGCGCTGTCGCGTGTCGTGATTGATTTCTCGGGTCGCCCTGGGTTAATGATGCAAATTCCCTTTACGCAAAAACGTGTTGGTCAGTTTGATACCGAATTATTTTGGGAGTTTTTCCAAGGCTTTGTTAATCACGCCAATGTGACCCTGCATATAGATAATTTGCGGGGTCAGAACTCCCATCACCAAATTGAAACTGTGTTTAAAGCTTTTGGGCGCGCGCTGCGCATGGCACTTGAACTTGATTCGCGTATGGAAGGGATAATGCCTTCTACGAAAGGTAGTTTGTGATTGATGACTTCTACCGTTAAAAGTAGGCAAACCGTCGCCGTGATCGACTACGGCATGGGAAATTTACACTCGGTTGCCAGTGCCCTTAGCCACGTTGCGCCTGAAATGAATGTAGTGGTGACCTCTGATCCAGTTGTGGTTGCTGCTGCTGAACGTGTGGTCTTTCCTGGTGTAGGCGCAATTCGCGATTGCATGGCGGAAATTAAACGCCTCGGTTTCGATAAGCTACTGCGTGAGCAAATCGCCACCGGCAAACCAGTGTTGGCTATTTGTGTTGGTTTGCAGGCGTTAATGAATCACAGTGAAGAAAATGGTGGAGTTGATTGCATTGGTATCTTGCCTGGAAACGTACGCTTCTTTGGTGAGCATCATAAAGACGCAATGAACAATCCTCTCAAAGTGCCGCATATGGGCTGGAATCAGGTCAACCACAACGACCACCGTTTGTGGGCAGATATCCCACAAGGCAGCCGTTTTTACTTTGTACATAGTTTTTATGTGCGGGCAGAAGATCAAGCGCTAGTAGCTGCAACGTGTGATTATGGTTTGCTGTTTCACGCAGCGCTCGCGCAAGACAATCTTTTCGCTGTGCAATTTCATCCTGAAAAAAGCCATACCGCTGGGCTACAGTTGCTAAAGAATTTTTTACATTGGGATGGCAAGGCATGACTTTTCCATCGCTGACATCGCAGAATAGGTGAGACGCTTTTTATAGGCTTCGCTCGCCAGATTTAAATTAATAAGCCCGTTTTACTAAGAGATTGTTTGATGTTAATTATCCCCGCCATTGATTTAAAAGACGGCCAGTGTGTACGTTTGCGCCAAGGTTTAATGAACGATTCGACTGTGTTTTCCGATGACCCCGTTGCTATGGCTGCACAGTGGGTGCAGCAAGGTTGCCGCCGCTTGCATTTGGTTGATCTTAACGGTGCCTTTGAAGGTAAGCCTATCAATGGCGAAGTAGTGACCTCTATCGCCAAGGCTTACCCCAATTTGCCGATCCAAATCGGCGGCGGTATTCGCAGCGCAGAAACTATTGAGTATTATCTGAAAGCAGGTGTGCAATATCTCATTGTTGGTACCAAGGCTGTTAAAGAGCCGCAGTTTGTAACCGATATGTGTAAGCAATTTCCCGGTCATATTATTGTCGGGCTGGATGCAAAAGACGGCTGGGTTGCAACTGATGGCTGGGCGGAAGTTTCTAATATTCAAGCAAGTGAATTAGCAAAGCGTTTTGAGCAAGATGGTGTGAGCAGCATTGTGTATACCGATATTGCCCGGGACGGCATGATGCAAGGTGTGAATGTTCAAGCCACAGTTGCTATGGCGCAGGCCTCTAGTATTCCGATTATTGCCTCCGGCGGCGTAACGAATATGGACGACATTATTGCGTTAAAAGCTGAAGCACATAAAGGCATCTGCGGCGCAATTACTGGTCGCGCAATTTATGAAGGCACTTTGACTATGGCGGAAGCGCAGGCTTATTGTGATGCTCATTAAAATGTGTGAAGCAATTTAATTTTGGAAAATCTATGGCACTCGCAAAACGAATTATTCCCTGTCTCGATGTCGATAACGGTCGCGTTGTAAAAGGCGTGCAATTTCTGGATATTCGCGATGCGGGTGATCCGGTAGAAATTGCCAAGCGTTATAACCTGGAGGGCGCAGACGAGATTACTTTTCTCGATATTACTGCGAGCCACGAGGGTCGGGATACCACAGTACATACCGTTGAGAAAATCGCGAGTGAAGTGTTTATCCCGCTGACTGTTGGCGGTGGTATTCGCACTGTGGAAGATATTCGTCGGATGCTGAATGCAGGTGCAGATAAAGTTGGCATCAATTCAGCGGCGGTATTTAACCCGGATTTTGTCAAAGCCGCCTCTGATCGTTTTGGTGCGCAGTGTATTGTGGTGGCGATTGATGCTAAGCGCGTGAGTTTGGCCGGTGAAATTCCGCGCTGGGAAATTTTCACTCATGGTGGTCGCAAGCCAACGGGTATTGATGCTGTGGAATGGGCAATCCGCATGGCGGAATATGGTGCCGGGGAAATTCTACTGACTAGTATGGATGGCGATGGCACTAAGCAAGGTTACGATCTCGGTGTAACACGCGCAATTAGTGATGCAGTACCGGTGCCGGTTATCGCTTCTGGCGGTGTTGGTAACTTACAACATTTATGCGATGGTGTGACACAAGGTAGAGCTGATGCTGTGTTGGCGGCAAGTATTTTTCACTTTCGTGAATACACAGTGCCGCAAGCCAAGGCATTTATGCATGCACAAGGTATTGAAGTCCGTCTTTAAACGAAATTGAGAAAAGCAAAAGGGCGCTTGGTTAACCAAGCGCCCTTTTGCTTTTTATTTTTTGTTTTT
>JANYIO010000185.1 GCA_025362015.1 Gammaproteobacteria bacterium
TGCTCACCACCAGAAATAACTTTCACTGATTTTTTGACTTCGTCATTAGAAAATAACATACGGCCAAGTGCACCGCGAACCAATTGCTCGTCGCCTTTTGTCCACTGTTTCATCCAATCAAATAAATTACTATCGTCAGCAAAATCATCCGTATGATCCTGACCAAAATAACCTATCTCCGCTTGCTCTGCCCATTTGATAGTGCCAGCATCAGCAGTCACATCACCAAACAAACAACGCAGCAATGTGGTTTTACCTGCACCGTTTGGGCCGATGATTGCAATTCGTTCACCGGCATCAACTTGCATATTTAAATCGCTAAATAATGTGCGATCAAAACCTTTGCTGACGCCTTCAAGCGTAACGGCTTGACGATGTAATTTTTTATTTTGGTTAAAACGAATGTAAGGGCTAACGCGGCTTGACGGCTTCACATCATCCAATTGAATTTTATCAATCTGCTTGGCGCGTGAAGTAGCTTGCTTGGCTTTAGACGCGTTAGCAGAGAAGCGACTAACGAAAGATTGCAATTCAACAATTTGCGCTTTCTTTTTAGCATTTTCAGACAATAATTTTTCACGCACTTGAGTCGAAGCCATCATGTAATCGTCATAATTACCAGGGTAAACACGCAACTCACCGTAATCCAAATCAGCCATGTGAGTACACACGCTGTTAAGAAAGTGGCGGTCATGCGAGATAATAATAATGGTGCTAGTGCGCGCAGTAAGTACACCTTCAAGCCAGCGAATAGTGTTGATGTCGAGGTTGTTAGTAGGTTCGTCGAGCAGCAATACTTCCGGATCAGAAAACAATGCTTGTGCGAGCAATACCCGCAACTTAAAACCGGGAGCAATTGCGCTCATCAAGCCAGTGTGTTGTTCGATGGGGATATCCAGACCTAGCAACAACTCACCAGCGCGCGACTCAGCTGTGTAACCGTCCATTTCTGCGAAATGTACTTCCAGTTCGGCAACGGCCATGCCGTCAGCTTCACTCATATCCGGTAAGTTATAGATTCGGTCACGCTCTTCTTTAATGCGCCACAGTTCGGTGTGTCCCATGATGACGGTATCCAATACCGTAAAGTCTTCATAGGCGAATTGATCTTGTTTCAGCTTCCCCAAGCGCACATTGGGCTCGAGCATCACTTGCCCGGCAGATTGCTCTAAATCACCCCCCAAAATTTTCATGAAGGTAGATTTACCGCAGCCATTGGCGCCGATTAATCCATAACGGTTGCCATTATTGAACTTCACGGAGACGTTTTCGAACAGTGGCTTGGCGCCAAATTGCATGGTGATGTTAGCAGTAGAAATCACGGAGTTACCTAATCAGTTTAAAAAGCGCGCATTCTACTGGATCTGACGACAATTACCCACCGCGCAACAGAATTAATACTGTAAAACTCGATATGTTAGTAGAGCTTAACTATGCTTAGCGGCTATTATTGCCGAAAAGTACTGAACACATGATCCATTCCACCAACGATTTTAACGGTTTGATCCAAGATAACGTGGGTATGAATAGCGTTAGCATAAAAAAAACCCTCATTGCCTTTACTTTTCTATTGCTTGGCGGCACCTTAAATCACGCCAATGCAGAAAGTGGCGCAACCCCGGATTCAGCGCCTAATGTTCGCCCCGTAGAACTAACTAAAAATACTCTGCCAAAACCTGGCTTACATATCACTACGCCGCCACTGGAAAAGTCTGCCCACGTACACGAAACTTTTTTTTTGCAATTATTGCAACTTGCCTTAGAAAAAAATGCTGCAACCGATGGCCCTTTTGTTATAGAACAACACAGTCAACACTTTTCACATAAACGTTTTTTAAGTGAATTAGCGCGAGAAAATGGCGCCATCGATGTTATCTGGACCATGAATGACAAAAAGCGCGAACAAGAGTTGCTGCCGATAAAAATATCACTCTTACGCGGGCTCAATAGTTATCGTATTTTTTTAATCAGAAAAGAAGATCAAGAAAAATTTAATTCAATCACTACGCTGCAAGATCTGAGTAAACTCACGGCAGGATCAGGTACCATTTGGCCAGACACACCCATTTTAGAAAGCAATGGCTTAACAGTCGTCACAGCAGCCCATTATGAATTGCTCTTTATTATGCTTGCAGCTAAACGTTTTGATTATTTTCCACGCGGGCTTTACGAAATCTGGAACGAACAACAAGCCAATAAAGATAAGCACTTTAGCATTGAAAATTCGCTGATGCTGCACTACCCTGCACCCATTTATTTTTTCGTCAATAAAAAAAATACTGCGCTTGCTAACAGAATTGAACGTGGTTTATTGCTGGCAATTAATGACGGCAGTTTTGATCAGTTGTTCTTCAGTATCCCAGGCTTTAAAAAAGGTTTTGATGAGATGCATAATTCATCGCGCCGCGTTTTTACCCTAACCACAGACAATAGCGATGAAGACTGAAATATTTACAGTAAACCTAGCGCTAAAACCACACTGAATTTCACCTCGATATCACTGCATTACACTCGACGATAAAATAGCTTAGGCCCCACAAGACTGGTAGAATTCCACACTTTTGATCATCGCAGAAGCATACCCATGGCTACACATTCGCAACAGCTATTTTGGCGCAACCATTTTTATTATCCACTCGCAGCTTTTATCTTGCTCGCACTGCTGGTGGAACTGACTGGAATTGACCTACTCGTTGCCGATTACTTGTATGCGTGGGAGGGCGGGAGTTGGACGCTTAAAGAGGCCTGGCTCACCAGCACGCTGATCCACAAAGTCGGCAAACACCTTTCACTGTTAATCGCCTTGCTGCTATTGGTTGCTCTACTGCAAAGCTATGTAACGCAGAAGCTGCAACTCTGGCGACGCGAGCTTGTCTATTTGCTCTGCGCAGCGGGCGGCAGTAGCGCTCTTATCGGCCTTTTAAAATCATTAAACCATGCTTCTTGTGCATGGGATTTTTCACGCTATGGCGGCAAAACTGAATATGCGACTGTGTTTCATGAGCTATTACACGGCAGCGGTGCCGATTGTTTCCCGGCAGGGCACGCTAGTGGTGGCTATGCATGGGTTGCATTGTATTTTCTCGGCGTACATTTACAATCCCGCTGGCGTTGGGCAGGCTTAGCCTTTGCATTGAGTGTCGGTTTGATTTTTGGTATATCGCAACAGCTACGCGGCGCACATTTTATTTCGCACGATCTATGGACGCTCGGCATCTGCTGGTTTTTCTCCTTGCTGGTTTATAAACTAATGCTCGCCAATTATAAGATCAAAAACTAAACGGATTATTACGAGGCAACCATGACTTTTTTTTCACGCAAAAAATCAAATCCGAACTTTCCCAGTTTTGAACATAAACCTAAATTTTTTTCATACACCATGAACAGCACGAAATTTACGCTCGTACTAACCTGCTTATTTTTGATTTTTTATAACGCTGCATTTTTTCACGCGCTGATACAAGTGATTGAATTTACCAGTATAAAAAACATTTTATTTGCTGCAAGCGTTATTCTGATTGCCGGTATAGGAATTAACTTAGTATTGTCTCTGGTAGTGTTACCCCGCGTCGCCAAACCATTTATTATTTTTATTTTACTTTCGGCGGCAAGCGCAGCTTATTTCATGAACACCTATGGGATTGTGATTCACAAGACCATGATTCAAAATACATTCGAGACTGATGCCAAAGAAGCTAGCGGTCTATTTAATAGCACGCTGGTTATTTATGTATTTATTCTAGGGCTCATTCCGAGCATTTGGGTCAGCCGCGTAAAACTACAATTTGGCACTTTAAAACAAGAGGCTATTCGCTTATTGAAGTTGTGGGGAATTGCACTTCTAACCGTTGCTATTCTCATCATGAGTTTTTCTGCCGATTACGCGTCCTTCTTTCGCAACAATAAAAATATTCGCGAAATGATAAATCCTGTTAACTTTATCTACGCCACAATTGCCTATCTCTCAAGCAGCAATAAATTTATTACTGTTTCCACCGTAGGCGAAGATGCAACACTCAATGCGCTCGGCAAATCCTTCACCAAACCGACATTATTTGTTCTAGTGATTGGTGAAACTGCACGTGCAGATCATTTCTCTCTTAATGGTTATGACAAGCCTACAAATCCCCTGTTAGCTCAACAAAATATTATTAACTACAGCCAGGTTACTTCATGCGGCACCGAAACTGCAGTATCAGTACCCTGCATGTTTTCTACCTTGGGCCGCAACAAATATTCAGATAAAAAAGCCAAATCGCAAGAAGGCTTATTGGATGTGTTAAAACATAGCGGCTACTCGGTACTATGGCGCGACAATAACTCAGGTTGCAAAGGTACCTGTGCACGCGTCACCTATGAAGACATGTCAAATTTAAAAGTACCGGAATTATGCAATGAGCATGAATGCTTCGACAATATTCTGTTGCACGAGTTAGATAAACAAGTGACTAACATGCCCGGCAACAAAGTCATTGTCATGCATCAAAATGGTAGCCATGGCCCGGAATATTACCGCCGCTATCCAAGTAATATGGAAGTGTTTAAGCCTGTGTGCCGTGTCAACAAATTGCAGGACTGCACGAAAGAAGAAATCAATAACGCATTTGACAACACTATTCATTACACAGATTACTTTTTAAATAGCACCATTGAATGGCTAAAAACACAAAGCACCCAATACAATACTGCACTGATTTATTTATCTGATCATGGTGAATCGCTTGGTGAAAAAAATCTCTATCTGCATGGAATGCCTTATTTAATTGCACCCTACGAACAAAAACATATCCCGTTTTTCTTTTGGTTTTCAGAAAGCTTTACGCAAAATAGTAAAATTAATTTTGACTGTTTACGCGGGTTAACTAACAATGAATACTCACAAGACAATCTCTTTCACACCACACTGGGCTTGCTCAATGTAACAACAAAAGAATATAAAGCAGAGTTGGACATGGTACAGGGCTGTCGCGAACCATAAATATTGCGTTTAATATTTGCTCCACCTTCAATAACAGCTCCATCGCATTTAATATCGGCTATGCAGTATTCAATAACAATGACCACAGGTAGGAGTGAATTTTATGCCAAAGTTTATTTTATTTTTACTGTTTGTAGTAGCAACTAACTTGGCAGTTGCTGCTACCCATCCTGTTACAACAATAAATACCAATCCAACTACAGCACCAGACTGGTCGTTAAAAAAATGTCCACCGCTGGCAATAACTTCGCGCATACCAGTGTCACGCGACGGTGTGAGAATAGAAGACATTAGCTTCCAGGGCTGCCATGGCAACAACGTTAGTGCATTGTTAGTAGGCCCACTTATTCGCAAGCCCGGCAAGCAAGCTGCAATCGTTTATGTTCATTGGTATGAACCCAATGCAGCCAACTCCAACCGCACGGAATTTCTAGACGAAGCAAAACGCATGGCACACAAGGGCGCTGTTTCACTACTGGTATCTACTTTTTGGTCGGTACCTGGCGGAGATTACCAACAGCGTCGTTGGCAAGATGATTACGACAACACAATTAACCAAACGCAAGATTTATTGCGTGCCATTGCCATAGTGCGTTCACTGCCTGAGGTCGATAAAAAACGCATCGCCTATGTAGGCCATGATTATGGCGCAGCATTTGGCGCAATTATTTCTGGCATAGACACAAAAGTTAAAGCGTTTGCATTAATTGCCGGGTGCCCGCAAATTACTAACTGGTATTTGTATGGTTCACACTCAGGCACGCCAGACGATCATGAGCGATTAAAATTTGTCGCCTCATTTAAACGTATACAACCAGTGACTATGTTAGCAAAAGCGAAGAGCCGTGTATTGTTACAATATGGGAGTGATGATAAGTATATTTCACTGAAAGATGCAGAAGAAATGCATAAGGTTGCACCACAAAATTCTCGCTTTGTTATTTATGATGCGGAACATGCAATGGCGCTCCCGTTAATTGCTCGCGACCGTCGTGAATGGCTTGAAAAAGTTTTGACATTAAGTCAAAAATAAAAACTCATTTTATTATTTATTTTTTGCTTCAATCCACTGCGACATATATTGCGTACTTTTATGTAAGTGATGGCGCAACATAACGCCAACAAAATTTTGTTGACGCTCTTCTATTAGATTGTTTTGTAAACTTTTAATTCTTGCCATCAATAAGCTGGCGTAATTTTCTTGTGAGAAATATTGAGTTAAAATTTCTCGCCCTTGTTGCTGCGCTTTTTGCCAAAACACTTCATCGGCATGGAGTTGTACAGCAGCATCTGCAATAGCTACTGCAGAATTTTCAACTGCCCCACCCCACGGCAAACCGCCGCTCATTGCTTCTGCACCAATTTCGGTAGTCACACTCGGCGTAGCAGTGCGCATTGCATCCATTAGCTTGCCTTTTATTCCCGCGCCAAAACGCAGGGGCGCCAGACAAACACGAGCATCTTGCATTACTTGCAACGCATCACCTGCCCAACCTTTAACTAAAAAACCGTGTTTCGGATTATGCATTTGCGTGGCTTTAGGGGGAGGGTAAGCACCATAAATATGTAACTCAGCCTGAGGAAGCTGCGCACGAATTAATGGCCAGATAGCGTGCTTTAAATAGAGCACCGCATCCCAATTTGGCTCATGGCGAAAATTTCCGATTGAAATAAAATGTTGCCGTTCGGAAAATAAAGGTAAAGTAGATGGCTCTACAGTATTCACTGTTAAAAATGGACAGTAATGCAATAGCTGTTTAGGCACTGAGAAATATTCGGTGAGTAAGTTTATTTCAAACCGCGAAATCATTAGCGTTAAATCACAACGATAAATAGCTGCAATTTCACGCTGAGTCACATCGTCTTCGACCATGCAGGTATAAAGCTCGGCACTAGCTGCCAATACCGGAGCAACACTTTGGCGCTCAGTTTCGTTTGCAGTATTTGTTTGTATCTTTTTTAATAATTGATGCCGCGCATGACGCAGGCTGTGTAAATCTTCTGTATCTAATATTCGTAACGCCTGAGGCCAGACTTGCTCAACGCGCCAGGCAAATTGTTCTTCTGTAAAAAAACGATCAAATAAAACCACATCCGGCTTTAGCTCTGCTAAAAAATCATTAAAACTGGAACTATTGAGTTCGATGGATTTTTCTAGCACGCCCAAACTTAATAAGTCTGTGCGATGCTCTGACAATGCCGCCGCTGAAGCAAAAATAACTTGATAGGAACTAGCCAGAAATAATTGAATTAGTTCCAGCATGCGGCTGCCTGCTGCAGAAGATTTTGGTTCTGGCCAGACGTAACCGATAATGAGTAGTTTTTTCATTAGATTAGGCTTCTAAAATTTATTTAGTGGGCGCAAGTATGAACTCTGTCATTTCCTCTGAGACACGCCGTAGATACATCCATGTAGGCTCGTCACCAGCATCCCTTCGCGCTCCCGGCGCTTCGGGAAACTTCCCACATCCATGTAGGTCGTCCCTGCTGATGACGGTCTCAGAGGAAATAACAGAATTCATGCACCAAACATTTTCGTGGGGCTATTTAAAAAGTCAACAGCCCCCAAGCCTGCTGCACGTCCTGTAGCGAAACAAGCTGTTAATAAATAGCCGCCCGTTGGAGCTTCCCAATCCAGCATTTCACCTGCACAAAAAACACCGGGTAATTTTTTTAACATTAGCTGCGAATTTAATTCACAAAATGGAATTCCACCGGCGGTGCTAATCGCCTCATCTATTGGGCGAAAACCGGTAAGCGTCAACGTTAATGACTTAATAGCTTGCGCAAGCGCAAGCGAGTCTTGCCAAATAGTAGCAGGAGTTAATTCACGTAAGAGCGCAAGTTTAAGGGGCGATAGATTTAATTGTTTGCGCAAAAAATTACTGCTGGAGTTTTTGCCGCGCGGCTTACTTAATTGTGCAATTATTTTATTGAGATCGAAATCGGGTAATACATCTATTGTTAAATTTGCACGACCTTGCGCCAGAATCAAATCGCGCATGGGTGCAGATAGTGCGTAGACACTAGTACCCTCAATACCTGATTTAGCAATCATTGCTTCACCGCGTACAGAAATTTTTTCACCTGTCAAACTAACCATACTGAGCCCGACTGTTTGTAAAGGTACACCAGCGAATTCTTCCAGAAAGTGCTGACTCCAGGCTGTTTCAAACCCACAATTGCTCGGCAATAATTCCGCAACACCAATTGTTTTAGCGCGCAGTAAATTTACCCAGGCGCCATCAGAACCTAGACGCTGCCAACTGGCACCACCAAGTGCCAGAACAACTGCATCTGCATGAATATTTTTTTCTGCAGTTATGTCATTAATATTTACATTGAATCGTAATAAGTTGTTTTCAAATTTTTGCGCATCACACTCTTGTGTAACGTCAGCCCAGCCCAGCCAACGATGACGCGGATAAATTTTTACGCTGAGTTCACGCAAGCGATGCAACCATGCACGCAATAAAGGTGCAGCTTTCATATCGGTTGGAAATACTCGGCCAGAGGAGCCAACGAAGGTTTCGATACCTAGCCCGTGAATCCATTCACACAATTCATGTGCAGAAAAGATATCAAGATAAGGCTTTAAAGACGGCGACGCTTGTGCATAACGCCCCAGTAATTTTTCGTGCGGCTCAGAGTGGGTAATATTCATACCGCCCACTCCCGCCAACAAAAATTTTCGCCCAACCGAGGGCATAGCATCGTAAATACTAACGTTAAAACCTGCTTGCGCAATAACTTCTGCAGCCATTAACCCTGCTGGGCCGCCACCGATAATGGCAACCCGTTTATTATTCTGTATCTGGTTATTCTGCGTCTGGTTCATCGGGGCGAACATAGATTTTATAATTTTCGCGATAGTCTTCAAGATTTTCGCGCAGAATTTCACGGTAACGATTAGTTAGATATTTTTCCGAGCTTTCTATTTCATCGATATATTCTTTGCGATCAATAGATGAAGTGGCCACGACAAAGGCATTAAAGCGCGCAGCCGCATTTAATAACGCGGCACTGACAATACCAGGATCAGCATCTTCGCAGGCATCATTGGCTTTTTGAATGAAAGCATCCGCCAAATCCCAAAACACCTTGTCATCTTCATTGCTCATAGTGCACACCCCTCACGCTGTAAAAATGAAAAAAGCGTTCCGGCTAAGGAACGCTTTTAATGAGGGTTAGTTTACGCTTGATAGCCTGCAGAATAAAGCACAGGGCGGCTATTAAAGTTATGGCTCTACCGCGACAAAAGGTTTGTCTGCATGAGCTGTGCCTTTAAGTTGTATCAATATATTCATGCTTTTCTTATCCAATAGCATTTTTTGGTAAAGCGCAATTAAGTTTTCTTTGTCTACCTTTTCCAAAGCCGCCAGGTAGCGCCAACGCGCATCAAAATTGTAATGTGCAGCCCAAAAATCTCCAGGGTATCGTTTAGCTTCCGCGTAAAAATCCGTAGGTTTTTGCAGCACACTTGCCACTTCAGCTCTCTTAAATTGCTCAATCAGGGCTGGGTCTATAGCTTTGAGTTGAGGTATAAATTCCGTGCGAAATTTATCCATACGCGCTTTTATACCGACTAAATCGGTATTGGTGCTCTGCACGTACATGACAAAGCCCGGATAATCGTCAACAGGAATCGCCGAGCTGCCCACCACATAGCCGATTTGCTCATTGGTTCGCAATTGACTGAAAAAACTATTTTGATAAATAGAGTTCAACACCACCAAAGCGGCTTTCTCATCGTCAGATTTTTTATCACCTAAATAAACATCCACCAGCGCACTATCAGTTTGCTCAACAACATCTTTGAACATGATATTTTTATTTACTTTCGGGGTTATAAATTTTGCGATGGCGCGCTGTGCAGGTAAGCGCTTACCCGGCAATTGTTTATGTGCTACAGCGGATATGCGTTTCACCTTGGCTTCATCGTAATTACCAAACGCAAATAACCGGATGAAGACATCCGCTTTAACTGCACGATGATATTCAATAATGTCGCTCAAGCTGACCTTTTTAGCTGCCGCCAACAGTTCTGGATCCGTCCAGGGTGCGTCACCCAACAAGCGCATGGTATGACCAAAAGCTTGCTTAAAGGGCGGTGCTTTTTGGGTGTTTTGCTTGGCCTGTTTATATCTATCTAAAGCTTCAGCAAAATCTTTATTCGTAATGTTTAAATATACAAAACTACTCAACAACTGATCCAGTAATTCTTCATGCTTGGTGGTATAGCCGGTGATAGTTATTGCCTGCGAATTAGTTGCACTTGGGGTAATTGCTATGCCGAGAGACGCACGCTCCGCACGATCAATAATGGTGGTGTTTTTAGTTTTGTAGATATCACTCAACACATTAGAGAGCACGACATTTTTCGCAGATTTTTTGGCAAAGTTAACGTTCAATTCTACTGCTAACACACCTTTATCTTCACGATAAAATTCCGGCTGCGCCAGAAATGCTTCAATACCTTTTTCGTTGACGACTTGCTGCGGCTTCAGATATTGATTGTCGACAATCTCTGCAGGCTTATCGGTAAAGAGTGTATTTTGTGGCGGCAAATTAAACGTTAATTTTTTGGCCATAGTTGACCAACGCGCCTGCTCTTCTGCATTGATATCGCGAATTGTATACTTTCCTTCAAAATAAGGGATGGCCTTATCGGCAGCTTGATCTTTACTGATATACCAAATGCGGGCGTTCGCGGGCTGTAATTGTACCAACACATTATTAACGGCTTGCGCATCAAAACTCTCATACACAAAATCTGCATTCAATAAATTTTCGACCGGCAAATCAAATTGATCCATGGTTATGCTAATAGCCTGCTTAAAGGGATCAGGTTTTGAAGCATTTTCGAAATCTTTCGCTTTCATCGCCTTTAGTTCACGGAAATAGAGTTCGTTAACACCTTCTTTTTTAATTAACTCAACATAGGCAAACACGGAAGCGATAACACGATCTGGATTTTTTAAGCCGAGATCGGTTAAATCAGCTTCAATCCGTAAATAGCCATCGGCGCCATACTCATCGGGGTTCACATAAGCCGTAACATTATTAGCCAAACCTTGATCGCGCAATTGCTCGCATAAAGTTCCTTCTTCTTCAGAGGTAATGAGATTGTTAACAAATTCATTGGGTTTAAGCCGCCATTCATTTTTATTATTTTTAATCGGGAAATCGACGTATATTTTTTTAATATCTTTCTGCGATTTATAATAAATATTTTTGCCCATTTCGGCCTGCGTTAGGCCAGGCGCAGTAACTTTTGGCAGCACAATATTTTTATTGACAATGCCGGAAAAATATTTTTCTGCCAGCGCCTTTAATGCAACAATCGGTTGATTTCCCACCAAGGTCAAACGCATATTATTCGCAGAATAGTAACGGTTATAAAACGCTTTTACTTCATCTTGCAAGATCGAGTTCTTTTTGTCCGCCAGGGTTTCTAAATTGCCAATGCTAAAGCGTGCATGCGGACTTGCAGGGTTAGCAGTTTCGCCATCCAAAACGTGCAAAATCCAGTTGTCCTGGCTGCGGTCCATCGACCATTCGCTGCTGACTGCATTGCGCTCTTTGTCAGCGTAATGTGCGTCAAGGGTGGGCGCTTTAAAATAATCACTGAAACGATCAAGCGCTTCATCGAACTTTGCTGCATTAACTTGAAAATGAAAATTAGTTTTATCAAAGGCGGTAAAAGCGTTGCTCATGCCGGCATTGGCTTGAACAAACTCAAAAAAACTATCGGGAATAGGATATTTTTGTGTACCCAAGAACAACATGTGCTCAAGGTAATGTGCCAGACCAGGTTGCGAGTCCGGATCAAAAGCACTACCCACACCCACCGCCAAAGAAGCCGCCGCGTTTTCCAAACTCGGGTCAGATACCAACACCACCTGTAATTGGTTGGGCAACGTTATAGCCGCGTAAGTGCGATCATCATTGGGGCTTTTGTGGATAACCACGTTGACTGGCACTGCTGAATTCGCAACAACAGGTTTGGCAATATGGTGCTGGCAGGAGGATATTAATAAGCCGGACAATGCCAGCGCGATTAACGTAAGAGATCTACTTAGTTTCATCAAACTTTCCTTTAATGCGGCGAAGAGAACGATATGTGCGGATGAATTTATAGTGTCATCGTCAGACATGCAACAAATATTAAATACTGCACCCGACTGAAAATATATTGCCGCACATGTTTTCCATATACGCCTTAATTAATCGCTAGTCGCCGTCTGCGAAGGCCAATTCCAAGCAAACCAGACAATTAAACCAGAAATTACTATTTCTACAACCGAATAAAATTTATAAAATACCCAAGAACCCTGCATTGTAAGGGCGGGACCAAGAATAAATACAGCACCTAATATAATATTTACCCAGCGATTAACTTTTGGTGTAAGCATAAGAGATAGAAATACCATAAGGCTAGGAATCGCTAATACAACAGAAGTCCCCAATAAGACACCTTGCGTAATAGCACCGAGCCCCATTATTCCTGCTTGAATATCATTAATTCTACCTGGTACAAAAAAACCAAAAATGTCGCCATAAACATAGCAAAACATTAGTGAAATCCATAAAGCAGATATTTTTATCTTTACATTTATCTTGAAGTCTTCATAGTTAGCGTTGTTCGTGCTTTTCATATTCATTCCTACTCTATTTTTAACTTGCATGATTGAACCTAATGAATAATATTAACTTTTAGTTGCCGCTTCAAATTCTTTGGCAAAATATTTATCACTCTTGTAATTCATGGAATTAATTTTTGCGACAATATTTCTATATTGCTCTATATTACCATTTTCTTTTTCCAGCTTTGCCAAACTCCAAAAAGACCAAAAATAATGTATATGCCTAGGATCCAAATTTTTATGTTGAAAATCTTCAACCAGGGAAATACCACGACCCAGGTTCTTATTTGTCAATAAAAAAACTTCGCCCAACTGTAAATAGGAATCTGTAATAAGCCAACGATCATCGCGCGCCATACCTGGTGTTATGGGAACTGCAATCAGCTGTTCATACAGATCTTCGGCCTCGGCATACGACTTACTTTCTTTAAAATAATGCCCAAGGGAAAACCTTACTTTCATATCCGATGGTTTTTTTGTATACAAATCTTTAGCGAGGTGCAAAGATTTTTCTTGCTCTTTTTGCTGAACATACATTTCAATTTCTTTTATTGAAAATAAATCAGGAGATATTTTTTTAAGTTCTGTTAAATATTTATCGTGCTGATCTTTAGACCCCCCGGCAATAGATGGAGCGTAAAGATTATAGTCAATCAGCGCTTCTAATACATTGATATTATTAGGATCAATGTTATAACCTTTCTCGAAACTGCTTAAGCATTGCTTTGCTAAACCCAATGCTGTAAATATTGAAGCAGATTGTGCTTTGGCACCATAAATCTTACCCAATAACAAATACTCTTCCGCCAGTTTCGGTTCTATCGCTAAAGCTTCGTTCGTTAAAGCTAGCGCCTTATCAAAATTACCTAAACTTTGCTCAACAGAGGCCAAATAATATAAGGCTGATTTTTTATTCTCTGGCTGCTGCAACTGTTGTGCAAATAAATTTTTAGCTTCAGCAAAATGATCGCTGTTAAACGCCTCTAGTGCCGGACTTGCCAACACTAGTGGCGCACAAACAGCCAGCTCAAAACCAATACAAATTACCGTCACACTTTTAATTAAAAACTTTATCATGTCATATACTCTTGATATCAAATGTTTATTTCAAATTCACTACGAATATTGGCATTCCCAATCCGTCATAGACCAGATTAAAAATCGCTAGTGCCAACGCTCTCAACCACATCGTCGCGCATCACAACACGGGTAACCTGGTGTGAAATTTCTTTTTCTGCATCTATATTAAATACAAACAACAACGTTTTATTTGATTTCTCAGTGCGATCACTAATGTATTCAAACACTTCCAGGTTATCTTTTTCAGATTGAGTACGATCTGGTATACCCAGATTTGTTAGCACCCATTGTTTAGTGGTTTTGCCAGATTGAATCAAGGCTATTTGCTGCTGACTGACACTAGTACCCTGGTGATGCTGACTGGTTCCTTGCTGATACACACATGCGGTGAGTGCGATGCAGGGAATTAATATCAAGAAATTTTTCATGCAAGAATCCTTAAGTTAAAGGTTAATTTAACTTTCTCGTTAAAGTTTAATGTTGAATTTTATATGTACGCGAAAT
>JANYIO010000188.1 GCA_025362015.1 Gammaproteobacteria bacterium
TCCTGCATATTGTTGCAAGGTACCTTTCCATGAAACCGGCATAGCGAGTACCAGAGTATTCAGCGGTGGATGATCGAAACCTTCGCCGACTAACTTTCCCGTCGCCAGTAAAATACGCGGCTCGTTCTGTGGCAAAGCCTCTAGTTCTGAAATAGTCGTTGCGCGTTGTTTTTTGGACATACGACCATGAAGCACAAAGAACGCGGGCACTCTTTCGGTCAGCGCAGCAGAAATAAAATCTAAGTGTTCGGTTCTTTCTGTTAACACCAACACCTTTCGTCCTAGATTAAATGCACTAAGAATTTCAGAAACAATTTTTCCTGTCCGCTCAACATCATTGGCGAGATGGCGAAATACATCTTGAATACCTGCATCTTGCGGCAACTCAATGCTGCCGGGTGAGGATATTGGAATTACCTCTAAATCATTCGGTGCATTTTCTGATTTAGTAGCAGTATGGCGAATAGGGCCGCATTGCATAAAGATAATGGGTTGTTGCCCATCACGCCGAATCGGTGTGGCGGTTAAACCTAGAACATATTTTGCCTTTACTTGTTTTAATATCGCATCAAAAGAAATAGCACCAATATGATGGCATTCATCGACGATAACTTGGCCGTATTTTTCTACAATAGAATTAATTTCACCTTGACGAGAAATGGACTGCATAACTGCAATGTCTATTTTACCCGTAGGTTTATTTTTGCCTCCACCTATAACGCCAACAATTCCTTTTTCAACCGTAAGAAAGGATTGCAAACGCGCTTGCCACTGTTTTAGTAACTCGGTTCTGTGCACAAGAATCAATGTATTAACGCCACGCTGAGCAATAATTGCAGCAGCAGTAACTGTTTTCCCAAATGCAGTGGGTGCGCAGAGCACGCCTACATCGTGTTGCAACATGGCAGAAATAGCAGCCTCTTGATCTGCGCGCAGGATCCCCGAAAACGGAGTATTGATCAGTTCACCTGAATATCGTTCATCTTGAAGTTCACATCGAATATTGTTTTCACTGAGAAGGTTTTCAACTGCGCCTAAACAACCTCGGGGTAGTGCAATGTGCAGTGGATAATTTTCTGCACAGCCAATAACCCTCGGTTTATCCCATACGGGCAAACGCATTGCCTGTGCTTTGTAGAATTCTGGATTTTGAAATGCTGCTAAGCGAATAATTCTGTTGGTCAATGACTGGGGTAAAGCTTGCTTTTCAATATAGATCAAATTGGCCAGCGTCAGTTTTAGCGATTTTGGCATGACGCCAGAAATTTTATTACTTTGATTTTTTTCTCGCTTCCAAGGTTCTTTCTGATCCTCTTCATCAATAAAGGTAACATCCAACGGATGTGCATTCCCAGTAGCAGTAAAAATAACAGGTTCATTATCATAGGGTGACATGGGCTTTATTGAAGCCAAAAATAACCACTGATCTTGATGAGGATTGAAATTCTCATCAACAAAAACACTACGGCCGTCTTCCCGTGGTTTTTTCTGTAAAGGTAATGCAATCAAATTACCAAAGCCGCCTTTGGGCATGGTGTCTTGATTTGGAAATAGCCTGTCATATGAATTTAGTTTTAATTGCCGTGTACGTGTGCAGGTATGACTAATAATCGCCGTTCCCAAGCGACGGGCATCACGGGCAGATACTCGATCTGCAAAGAAAATCCATACATGAGCACCATTACCAGAACGTGAAATTTCGAGTGCAGCAGGAATATTTAATTCTGTGCATGACTGCATAAAAGCGCGGGCGTCTTCTTTCCAGTCTTCCTCATCAAAATCGACCGCAAGAAAGTAACATGAGTCATCACTCAATAAAGGAAATACACCAATAGTTTGTTTACCTGCAAGATGATCGTAAACCACTGCATCGGTTAGAGGTGCTAATTTACGATTGTTGCAATCAGAACATTTGATGCGTGGCTTTTCGCACACTCTAGGAACCCACTCATTTTCACAAGCAGGAGCATAACCAGATTTTCCTGTTGTTTTACTTTCCCATCGGATGGGATAAGCATCTGTACGACCGCGAAATAATTTGCGAAAGATGAATATCTTTTCAGTAGTACTAATCGGTGAAGATTCTGCTTCAACAAAGCGAATTGGTTCAGGCTCAACTTCAAATTTTTTTGGCAGGCGCCACTCAATGCCATGATGCTCAAGCAAATTGATTAGGCGAATATTTTCGGAGCGTAATGTTTCTAACAGCTCTTTTTCAGTCATTGACTACCTGCAAATGGAAATGTCCAATAAACTTTTGTGGCGTTAACAAATTTTTCTTGGGCTTGTGTTACCAATATTTTACTTAGGTTCCTGTCAATTACAACGAAATTTGCTACTAGACATTAGTAAGTTAGATTCATACAATAATAAAATGTATTAGAATATGGCGATCATCGTTGAAACTATATTTTTCTGCTGATCTGCGTCATTGCAACCTGATATTTCCTTACAATCTGCTTAATTGTGACTCTGCTTGTCATAATTTTCTCTATACGTACATCCGACTGTTGCTCCTAAATTGATATCGCTTTGGGTGGGTTTGCACCTAAAAAAAACAGTCGATCATCCAGTGCGTTAAATTGTTGAATCACACCACGTCAACTGAAATAACGATGGAGAGACAAATGAATTCTTCCTCCCCAGATGTACAGGCATGGCTCTTCGTGGCAAGTACAATTGAAAGTATTTTGGCTACAAAGTACAGAATTCTACCGCGTTTACAGGACCTCATAAAAGTGTCTTCACAATTAGGGATAACAGCTGCCGCCGCTCAAACAGCGTTATGCTTCAAATGGTTTGGCCTAAGACCGAATGCCCCTGCGCCCACAGTGAGAGCAGTCAGCGAATATGTTATGCAGGTCGAGCTAGATTTTTACAGGAATCAAGATACAAATTTAATAGTACGCATATACGTCGCAAAGGATGGAGTTGTAGTGACGGAATCTCTTGCTGAGATCGAATTTTGTATCGGTGATACCGACGAAGATATGCTATGCATGTGCTCGCTGGCAGAAGATTCAATACTACGTCGTTACCCAGCATTGACGAACACAGGTGAACTTTGGCGAATTGTAAAATTGGCATTGCAAAAAAATTAATAGTACCAAATCGCTTCTACATTAAACATTTACATAATGATGTCAGAAGAGGTTTAGAGGGCGTTAGCTATTTAAAAGTCATCTTGGAAGGATGTGCGAGATCTCGCACGTCTAAATCAGCGTTTGTCGGCTAGTAAGTTGTTATCATTAGGCTCAACATTGGCGCACAAAGACACACACTTAAATGAAATTAATATATTAAAGCTAACTTACATTAGCAGCTAATCACTTCTACTCCAAACTAGGGATGGAGCCATGAAACTTATCGTTGTAACACTAGCATCTCTCGGGTTCGTACCGAGCTTAGAACTTCATGCAAGTCACTATCTGCAAAATAATCGAATGAAAATGTCTTATCAAACCAAGCTCAACTTGAACAGTTAAGGGCCTCTTACTTACGTAACATTAACTTTAATCGTGAAAACACAGTATTATTTTACAGGATGATTATCATATGGATAATAAAATATTGAGCATTATAAAATTCAAACAATTGCTGTTTTTATTTTCTTTTATTTTTTTATTAAAACCAAGTTTTGCTTTTTCGCAAGTTTGGGGGGTTGACGGTGGATGCGGGTGGAGTGGGTGCGCTACTGAAAGAGCAGGTTCTATAGCGGAGTATTGTGACATGGTTGCAAATGGAATGGTTATATCCCCATTTGGGAATAAAACCAATACCCAGCTGTATGGTCCGTTAGTAGGGATTACAATGAATACCTCGACTCAAGGTAAATGTGTCTTGGCTGCTACTCAATTTTTTTTTGGTGCCAAGATTTGGTCTACCGATTGCCCCTTGGGAGAGACATACGATGATACAGTTAAGACCTGTGTCCGGAAAGACGATCCAAATACTTGTAAAGCAGGAAACCCGATAGAAATAGGAAGTGGCTCTAAAGTTCAGGATGCAACTGATAACAAATATTTGCTAACGAATAATAAATATTTATACCTGAAAAGATATTTTAACTCTCATAATAATTCCGCGATAGTCGACGCAGAAAACTTGCAGTATGGTGGTAATTGGCGATTTATCTATACTGATAAATTGAAAGTCATATCAATGTATCTTGCTAGTTCTGGTACAAGCTATAAGTTCATTAAAATTTTTAATCCTGAAGCATCGGATATTTATTTTCGCAGTGATGATGGTGTTGTATGGGAAAACAAAAACGGTGGTAAAGAAACGATTGAGTATTCTTTAGTGTTCGGTATTGAACGCTGGATACTTCACCTTGCGGGCAGCTCGACTAAAATATTTGATGCTGAAGGAAAGCTGGTAAAAGTAACAACCCCAGAATATGGATCAATAGACTTGGTGTATAGCGACGCTTTTCTCAATTCCCTTGGCCCGAAATTCGTCAATATTCAGTGGAATAATGCCACCATTTTTTCCTATAAATTTGTGAATAATGATTTGGTCCAAACTATCGATTCGCAGCAATCCACTATCACATACACTTATGACATATTGGGAAACTTAACCGGCGTACAATATCCAGATGCGACACTGAAACAATATCATTATGAAGATCCTGTATTCAAAAAATCGCTCACCGGTATCACGAATGAACTTGGCGTACGCTTCGCCACATGGACTTACGACACCAATGGTCGTGCAATTTCAAGTGAACATGCCGGTGGTGCAGAACACACTTCTCTGGCGTTTAATTCAGATGGTAGTACAACCGTCACTAACGCTTTACATAAACAAACCATTTATCGTTTTGCAGATATTTTGGGTGCTCGTCGTGTGGTTAAAGTCGAAGGCCAGCCTACAACAAATTGTGTGGGAGCTAACCAGGACTATACCTATAACCCCGAAGGTCGAGTCGCGAGTAAAACCGATTGGAAAGGAATCAAAACCACATTCACCTATAACGCAAAAGGTCAGGAGATCACTCGCGTAGAGGCATTCGG
>JANYIO010000198.1 GCA_025362015.1 Gammaproteobacteria bacterium
TGTTGCTATGAGTAAAGCAAGCAAGCTGAGTTGTGGTAGTTTATGGCGGCGCATAGATATATTCCTTTGGAGTAAAAGGCGCTGTTAGAGTTGAATCGGCAGCAGTTTACGCGGAAGCTTATGCCAAGGCTGTAACAGTCAACGGCAAGTTGTATCAAGTTGTAACGGTTGATGCATGAATAAATTAGATCTTCTATGGCTCCTTAACCCTAAACCCCTAGCGCAGGTTCGCGCATATCCCTACAATTCCACCTTTGTCTGTTGGCCAATTGCGCCCCTCATAAACTTGTACATTCATGAGCTCATCCCTAATTCCTGAAAAGCCGCTGTTAGTTTCACCTTCGCTGGCCGCCACCATCGGTCTTGAAGAGGCATGCATGCTTTCATTGTTGAGCGATATTGCAGCTTATCGGCCTTTACTTGCGCTTAAGGGCATGAAGTGGCTGGATATTGATGATGCGTTGATTAGCCAGGCTATGCCGTTTTGGACTGAGTACGATATTCAACGTATCTGCAAAAATTTGTGCGACAAGGGCATCATTCTGTTGGATTCTGCGCCCTATGTTGAAAGCCGGCGTTTGACGCTAGCCTTTAATGAAACACAGCCCATTGCTGCTGCAAACAATAGCCCGCTGCCAATCGTCAATATGGGAGTTGGCGCGAATTTAATTTCACCCACCTGGCAACCAGACCGAGAGTTAATGCGACAAATTGCGCAATATAATATTCCCGAGGATTTTGTGCGCTTGCAGCTTCCGGAGTTTATTACCTACTGGCGCGAGCGCGGTGAAACCAGTCATTCGTGGGGCGCTAAATTTTTAAAAGATTTGCTGCACAAGTGGCGCAATCACGAAACACAAACGGCAAAGCAGCAACGTAATATTGAAACAGATTTTATAAAACGCGATCAAGAAATTGCTATGTACAGTGAATGGAGACCAAGCCAGGATGCATTGGAAGTATTGGTTAAGCACGCGAATATTAGTCTCGCTTTTGTGGAAGATGCCATTCCCGAATTTATGCTTTATTGGCAAGAGCGCGGTGAAGTAGGGCGCACCTGGAACAGCAAATTTATTCAGCATGTAAAGCGTCAGTGGGTGCGTTACAGTTCTGCATTGGAACACGATACTGAGCCGCGCCGTATTCCTGACAATTGGCAGCCGAGCAATGATTTGTTCGATGTCCTGCGGCTGGCGAATATCGATATGGAGTTTGCGAAACGCCAGGTTGCTGAATTTTTATTATTTTGGCGCGATAGCAATCAGGTTTACGCTTCCTGGAATACTAAATTTTTGCAGCACGTAAAATTTCATTGGGCGAAACAACATGCCCTCACGCTTTCAACATCGCTAACATTAACATCGCAGCAAGGTAATCACCATGCAGGACAGCAACTCGCTAATCCAACAGGTCGCACAAGAGATCGCAGCCTCGCCGAACAACTCAACGATAGAAGCTGGGCGCGCTAGCGAACAACAAAAAACGATTCCTAGTAATGCGCATATAGATGCGATTACTCAGGTGTTTGCGCTATTTCGTATCAATTATCACAATCAGTATTACAGTGCTTTTAAAGATATTGAAACGAATAATCAGGTGCAACGTTTATGGCTGGAATCTTTATCTGGTTACGCACCCGAAACAATTTTACGCGGTGCAAAAAAAGTTATTGAAGAGTCGGATTATTTGCCCACACTGCATCGTATGATTCGCGCGTGCCAAGGCGATCCAGAGAAGTATGGTTTAATTGACGCACACAAAGCCTATGTCGAAGCTTGTCGCGCACCTAGCCCGAAAGCAACTTATGTCTGGAGCCATGCAGCGGTTTATCACGCAGGTTGCGCGAGTGATTGGTTTTTTCTTGCAAATAATATGGAAAAAATCGCTTTCCCAATTTTTGAGCGCCATTATAAAAAGTTATGTGAACGCGTGATGAATGGTGAAATTTTACCTGCGCCAAGCACTTTAACTTTGCCGGAAACAATTGAAACACCCTTAAGTAAAACAGAAAATCTACAGCGCATGGAAGCT
>JANYIO010000199.1 GCA_025362015.1 Gammaproteobacteria bacterium
AGTTGCTTGTAAGTTCTCATCTCATATCTCTTGCCGGAGAAAAAGCGACGAGCTTACAGGCAGCTGATCTCTTTTCCTATACGGGTTGAGTTATGCACTTCGCGGTTGAATCCGCCAAATTCTTAATTAACAAAACTTTTAATTAAGAAAATGGAAATCATAAAATCTATTTTTTCAACAATGCAACTGCTGAAGCCGCTTCACTAATTAACGCTGGCCCACGATAAATAAACCCGCTATAAATTTGTACTAATTTGGCACCGGCGCATATTTTTTCTGCGGCACTTTCACCGTCCAAAATACCACCCACGCCAATAATGGGTAATTTATCACCCAACTCCGCATACAGCGCTTTTATCACTTGAGTACTTTTATCTTGCACTGGCAAACCGCTCAAACCACCAGTTTCATTACCATTCGGATATTGTTCAACCCCTTCTCTGCTAATGGTCGTGTTGGTGGCAATTACGCCATCCATACCCTGAGCAAGCAAAGTCGCCGCAACTTGTTGAATGGCAAAACTATCCATGTCGGGTGCAATTTTTACCGCAACAGGTACATAGCGTCCCTGCTCTTGCTGTAATTTCAGCTGTTCATTTTTCAATATTTCAAGCAAACGATTTAACGAATCACCAAATTGTAAATCGCGCAAACCTTGCGTGTTAGGCGATGACACATTTACCGTAATATAATCTGCGTGGGCGTAAACTTTGCGCAGCCCAATCACATAATCATCCGCAGCATTTTCAACCGGAGTCTTGGCATTTTTGCCAATATTAATTCCCAAAACACCTTGATAACGACGACGCGTTACTTGCTCGACAAGATGATCAACGCCTTTATTATTAAAACCCATACGATTAATAATAGCCTGCGCTTCAGGAATACGAAATAATCGCGGTTGTGGATTACCCTTTTGCGGCTTGGGAGTGACAGTTCCAATTTCAACAAAACCAAATCCCATTGCACCCAAGGCATTAAAATAATCACCATTTTTATCCAACCCAGCGGCTAAACCCACGGCATTGGGAAAAGTAATTCCCATAACTTCAACCGGGTTTTCAGGAATATTGGGTAAAAATAAATTTAAGAGTTGTAAACGTTCAGCCGCGCCCATTAAATCCAAACTAAATTCATGTGAGGTTTCAGCATCTAACTTAAAAAGTAAATTGCGGAAGAATAAGTACATAACGTATGCTCGTATTGAATAATTTAGGGCGCTATTCACCCTGAAAAATAATGCGCGCAGAATACTGGAAATATGCTGTTTAGTCGATTTTTTCTATGCTTTGAAAGCGATTTTCGTCACTAAACTGGATGTGAAAGGTGCCAAGAATACCTACACGGGTAACAAATGGGCGCAAAATATTCGCGGGAAAGCGCACACGGCGTCCATCAATGCTGCGCGCAATAACTTCTTTCACGGTGCCTTCATATAAACGCTGGAACTCGTCCGCGCTAATGCTTAGTTGCACAACTATCGAACGCAATGCTTGGTTTCCTAAATTAACGAATTGATAATGAGATCAATAAAATTTAATCTGCGTGCTTAACAAATAGGCTCTCGCAATGTTGCGTAGCTTGCGCCAAATCCAACAAATCGCGCAAGGCGACAGAAAATACCGCAAAATCTGTTCCACTACTGGCCTGCAGCTCATTCACCATGAGCTTCCAACGCTGAATGAGTAATGCCTGCTGCGCACTCCACTGTTGAATAACAGTCTCAACCGAAACTGTTTCACTAACAAAATTGACTAGCGAAATAGTGAGCGAGCGCAATTGTGATTCCAAATCATCCATATAAGTTTCGCGCGCCATCGCCTGCCAAAATGTTTCTACATGCAAATTAGAAACTTGTTCAGCAAACCAAGGCAAACTTAAATAATCTCCCAATAAAAAATACAATGTTGTTACCAGATCAAGTGGTTTCTCACTACGTCTTGCTGCTTCAGCCACACTTAAGCCAGAATACAAATAGGACGTTTCAGTAGCCAGCAAGATAATATTATCCGGCACTGCATTTTGTCGTAAATATTCAGAACTTGCGTTCCAGGATTCAAGCGAATCGCCTTTAAGCAATTGCGGCAATTGTTCAGTAATTTTCGCCACCGCGGGTACAAAAAAAGCAACTTCATTCGCAGGCTCAATAATGCTACGACGATTGCGCAAAAACCAACGTGTTGCACGGCGAACACGGCGGATCATACTAATCATCAGTTCAATTTGCAGTTTGGCTGGAATTTTATAATCCAGTGATTGTAATACCTGAATGAAATTTTCCATTTTGTAAACATCGCGTGCCACAACATAGGCTTTAGCAACATCAACCACTTTAACTCCGGTGGATTCAATCAAGCGCTGCGCAAAACTAATACCCATATTGTTAACCATATCATTTGCAATTTGGGTAGCAACAATTTCACGGCGTAAGCGATGGTGATAAAGTGGTTGTGAATATAACTGCGTAATTTTTTGTGGGAATGCACCCTCAATAGACGCCGCCATATAATTATCATCAGCAATATCAGTGATTGCTAAATCTTCTTTTAAAACTGCTTTGGCATAGGATATTAATATCGCTAATTCAGGGCGAGTTAACCCCTTATTATGAGTTTGACGTTCCAACAAAACATCGTCTGCTGGCAAAAATTCCAATCTACGACTCAACCGTTTTTGATTTTCCAACCCACTCATAAAGCGCCGATATTCAGCGCTGCGTGAAAACGATTCGGTTTCAGCAATGCTAATTGCCTGAGTTTGGCGATAGGTATTTTTCAACACTAACTGTGCAACATTATCGGTCATTTCAAGCAATAATTTATTGCGTTGTTTTGCCGTTAAATCGCCACTACTCACAATTTCATTGAGCAGAATTTTTACGTTAACTTCATGATCGCTGCAATCTACCCCACCGGCATTATCAATAAAATCAGTATTACAAGCACCACCCACCAAACAATACTCAACACGGCCACGCTGAGTCATGCCAAGATTTCCACCCTCGCCAAACACCTTACAACGCAGTTGCTCGCCGTGAATACGCACGCCATCATTCGCTTTGTCGCCAACATCTGCATGAGTTTCACTATTGGATTTTACATAGGTACCAATGCCGCCGTTCCAAATTAAATCGACTGGCGCTTTTAATAAGCAGTGAATTAATTCGGCAGGTGTTAAGGAATTTTCACGAATATCAAAGCGTTGTTTCATTTCAGGTGTGATGAGAATAGCTTTTGCATCGCGATTGAAAATTCCACCGCCAACACTGATGAGTGTTGGGTCATAATCACCCCAGCCGGTTTTAGGTGTTGTAAACAAGCGTTGTCGCTCGATAAAACTAATCGCAGAATTTGGCGTAGGGTCAATAAAAATATGGGCGTGATTAAATGCAGCCACTAAACAAATGTGTTGCGACAATAACATCCCATTGCCAAATACATCGCCGGCCATATCGCCAATACCAATGACCGTAAAATCTTGTTCCTGAATATTAATATTTTTTTCTTTAAAATGACGCATCACCGAAATCCAGGCGCCGCGTGCAGTAATTCCCATGCCTTTATGATCGTACCCCTGACTACCGCCGGACGCAAAAGCATCGCCCAACCAATGTTTATATTCAGCAGAAATATTGTTGGCAATATCAGAAAAAGTTGCTGTGCCTTTGTCAGCGGCAACAACCAAATAGGGATCATCTTCGTCGTAACGCACCACGTTGGCAGGTGCAACAAGTTTTCCCTCTATTAAATTGTCCGTTAAATCTAGCAAGCCGCGAATAAAAATTTTGTAGCACTCAATACCCTCTTGTTGAATCGCCTCACGCCCGCCCTCCTGCGGCGGCTGTTTGCATACAAAGCCGCCCTTGGCTCCATTAGGTACAATCACCGCATTTTTAACTTGCTGCGCCTTTACTAGCCCTAATACTTCCGTACGATAATCTTGCATCCGATCTGACCACCGTAAACCACCGCGCGCAACTTTTCCGCCACGCAAATGAACGCCCTCAACACGCAAAGAATAAACAAATATTTCATAGAGTGGGCGCGGCTCGGGAATATCAGGAATCGTACGCGGGCTAAGTTTCACTGATAAATAATTTTTTACAGTACCACCCTCGCCGTGTTGAAAATAGTTAGTGCGTAGGCTGCCATCAATGAGCACCAGGAAGCGGCGCAAAATTCTATCTTCATTTAAATTTTGCACGGCGTTAAGATTAACAATGATTTGTTCGCGCAGTATATTTAATTCTGTATCTTTTTGTTCGATGCTAACGAAAAGTGCTGGATTAAATTTTTGTTTGAACAACGCGATTAACTGCCGCGTTATATCCCGATTATTAACCAATGTACTGGCAATATACTGCTCGCTAAAATTAAATAGTGTTTGTCGCATATAGCTTGCATAAGCACGCAGGACAAACACTTCACGCCAATTTAATTCCGCGCTTAATACCAGCCGATTAAAGGCATCATTATCTGTTTTTTTGTGCCATATCGCCGAAAATGCTTCTTGAAATAGTGGTTTGACTTGAAGCACATTTAAAGCGTAAGGTAAATTATAACTTAGTTGAAAATCATGCAACCAAATCACACCGCCGCTTTGGGTGTGAATGGCGTATGGATTTTCTGACAAGACCCTCAGCCCTAAATGTTCCAATACGGGAATGATATCCGACAACTCAATGGTCGATGTTTTACGAAAAATTTTAAATCTCACAACATGCTGTTCTGCACCCACTGGTTGGTAGAAGCTCATTGCAATATCATTCGTCGTTTTCAATTCTGCAATTGAACTTATGTCGTGTACTGCCGTGCGCGCTTCAAAATGCTCTTTATAGGACGATGAAAAAGCATTCCGATATTCTGCCAGCACCCGCATGGCTTTTTCTTCGCCAAAAGATTCAATCAGTGATGCTTGCAAATGATCTTCCCATGAACGCGTAATTTCACGAATGCGACTTTGCAATTTTTCCTGATCGTATTCCAGCGGCAAACGTTGATCTACCTTAAATACCAGGTACACTCGCGCCAAAATTGACTCTGAAAAATAAGTAGTGAATTCACATTCATTCGTGCGAATAGTCTGACCAATGAGATCTTGAATACGCAGGCGAATTTGTGTGGTAAAAACATCGCGCGGAATATAGATTAAACAACTCAAAAATTTTCCAAATGGGTCTCGGCGCATAAACAACCGTACTTGATAGCGTTCGTTAATTTTCGCCACGCCAGATACTGTGTCATAAAGTTCCGAACTATTACTTAAAAACAATTCATCGCGGGGAAACGTTTCTAAAATCTGTAGCAGACTTTTCCCATCATGGCTGCTCGGGCTCAATCCCGAACGATCAAAGACCTTACTGACTTTATGGCGCACTAAAGGTATTTTACTAGGACTCATGGTATAAACGTTTGACGTATACAGACCCAAGAAGCGAGCCTCACCAATCACCTCACCTTTGCTATCAAACCGTTTAATGACAATATAATCAGAGTAGGCTTGCCGATGAATACGTGAACGCACAGATGATTTTGAAAAGGTTAACGCTTGAGGAGCCAGATGAAAACGCGCCATGCCTGTATGTAAATCAGCAGTTTCTGAATAATTTTCCTCGCCACCCTTATGAGCAAATATTCCAAGACGTTTTTCAGCGTTTTCACGCAGGAATTTTTTACCGTCCCGCTCGCCAAAATCGTATTCGCAATAACCTAAAAAAGTAAAATTGTTATCACAGAGCCAGGCTAAAAATTCCTGACTTTCGGCAATATTGGCAACCGCAACTGATTCTTTTGCATAGTTTAAATTTTCTTCAGCCACCCGAACTGCTTGCAGCATAGGTCGAAAATCACGCACCGCAGTTACCAGTTCCGCTAATACTGACAACAAACTTTGTACAATACTTTTTAACTCATCCTCTTGCGTCAATAAATTAATTTCTAAATAAACTAATGCTTCTTTGCGCGTATTTTTTTCTTCTTCGCAGACATCAAGCAATTTAATTAAATTATTTTTTGCATCACGCTGAATAACTAACACGGTGCTTTTAATGGTGTGGATAGCGATATTGCGGCGATTTAATTCAATACGAATCGAATCGACAAGAAAAGGCATATCTTTTTGTAATACCACCAAGACAGTGTGTGGGCAAACCCAGCCATCCACATCTAGCCTGGGGTTGAATAACAATAACTTAGGTTGTCCGCCATCAAATTTATAGAGATAGTGCCACCACTGATAAACACTGCCAAACATATCCGTTAAATGCCGCCCAACAAGATCTTCCATGGGGTAACGTGAAAAATAATGTTCCGCAAAATGCATAAATCCCGACAATTCCTCTGCGGTTAATTTTTCACCGGCAAAGTGTCGTAGCTCATCGAGAAAGGCAGTCAATTCGTGCGTTAGAACTAATGGATTTTTCACTAGAAAATTCCTCTTTATGTCGGTTCTTAATGTCAGGTCTTAGGTCGGCTGTTATATTTACTCTATGTCGCTGTTATATTTACTGGGACAAAGATTAGATTAATGCTAGCTCATAAAATGAGCTTAATTTGATCACAAACAAAAGAATTTGAATGTTGAGCTATTAAAAATAGTTGAAATACCAAGGAACTGCCTCAAGATAGCAATGTCTATTCGCCGCTTGGGTTACAGCAGCTGACTGCTGTACTAATTTAGATAGTATCTAATCCAGACACCATCTAATTTTGACAGCACCTACATTAATAAAAATGGCTTTATGTTTAATGATAAAAAGGCAACGTTATTTATGAGCACATTCCAACAAATTCAGGCATTGAAACTGTGGCTTAACGAACAAATTATTGGCCAGGAACATTTAATTGAGCGTTTACTAATCGCACTTTTGGCTGACGGCCATTTACTGGTCGAGGGGGCACCC
>JANYIO010000250.1 GCA_025362015.1 Gammaproteobacteria bacterium
CCTTCAAATACACCCATGTTTCCACCTACAACATTGTGCAGTAATTTGTTGCCGCTACCGTATTTTTGATTGTCGGTAACCGAAGCATAATACTGAAGATTAATCCAGTTCGTAACGACCATGGGCGCGGTTATAATCAGCTCTAATACTGAAAAATTCGTATCTTTTTTCCAATCATAATCGTGTAAGAAACTGCGACCCTCTAAATCAATATTGACGGTGAGTTCTCTCGGTGCAACGATAAACGCCGCATTATTAGCAAGTGCCCATTCGGGGCGAAGTTGCGCCCAGTCATTTGATTTTTGTTCAAATTTATTTTTTAGCTGCGATGCATTTTGTAAAGTAGAAATGCCAACGCTGGCTGAGCGTTTTTGTTGCGCCGATTCGGTTGCAGCAATTAGCCATGCTTTCCAAGATTCATTTGCAAAGGTGTTGGTATCATCAAAATACTGTAAATCATCGGTGGTGGTGTTGTGTATGCAAGCGATAAACTTTGTATCCGCTGGAATATCAATAACATGAATTTTTAATGCGTTACGAACCCCTTCACTATTTAATATTTGCGCAAGCACTTTTACATTCACCTCGCCCGATTGCCCTCCACAGGCGCCACAATCTAATCCTGCTGAGTGCGGGTTATTGGTGGCGCTACTCGCATGGCCAACCAATAAAATGCGCTTGGCAAAATTATCAGTTAGGTTCATCGCGCCCATGACACCTGCGGCAAGATTTGCCAACTCAGCGTCATCCAGGGGCTTGTTATTAGTCGTTAATGTCCAAGGGCTATTCGTCATTAAAGATTCAACGCCTGCTTTAGGCCGTGATGGGAAAAAACTGCTCTTTAATAAACTCGCCGCTTTCAATATGCCTTTAGCTTCAATAACACCGAAGGCTGAAGGCGATGCATCTGAACTTTTTTTAGTGGCAACTGTTTTAAACAGCAAACCATTTTGAGTGGCGAGCTTATTGATCTGTGTTGCGCGCATGGATGCTTTTAACAAGCCGGGTAATTGCGGTCTAACAAATTCACCACCTTCAATGGCATAGTCTATCGGTAAACCAAAAAAACCGGCGAAGCCACTGGTTTTTATGCTGGCGCTTTGTGCTTCTAATGCGCGTCTTATAGGTTCCGAGCGAACATCAATGCAAAAAATTGCATGTGCTTCTGGCCTAAAATACTTGTCTCCCATTTTTTTGTTGGTGAGTTGATTCAACAATTTATTTTGTAATGGCTGTTGATAACTTAATTCCAACGCGGTTTGCCACACCCAGCCAAAATGTTGTTGCGCCATAATGGATTCTTGCATGGCTTGAGTGCTGTTAAGTTGCTGACTAAATGCGTTACGAATGAATGCAAATTTCTCCGATGATTTTTCTGCGGTGTGACGCCATAAAACAATATCCCACCCCAACCGCACCGCTAATAACTGCTGTAGTAAGTTGTTAGATTCTTGTGCAAATGCAGCTTGCCAGGCTTGGTTGGCCATCCAAGATGCCCAACCGTTTATATCCAATAACAACGCATGACAATAGTGAGTAAAGCCTGTTTCACCAACTTCCGCACCTAGCGTTTCTTTTGCTGCATGGAATAGCGCCGTGATTGTATTTGGCAAGGCTTCAAATTGAGAATGTAAACCTGATTCAGCCATTAAAATTTCAATGCCTTTATCTTGCCTTAGAACGTCTAACCACATGGAATAAAAACCATTGTGTGCATCATCGTTTGAATGCATACGTTCTGGGTATTGAAAATACAGCGCGGTAAATTGGCTGATCTGTTGCACGATTTCATCGCGCCACGGTATTTTGTGTGAGTGGCAAACTTGTTGATCCAATAGGTCGCCAAGATGTTGCCAACTTACATTTTTTCCATTTGATTCCAAATACGCTAATAATGAATTCTGCTCAGCATTAACATTTAATGTGGTGAGTGCTGCTGCAAGATGTGCTGCCGTTATTTGCGAATTCCACAGGCTGCGATAATAGGATTTATCCATCAGCATGCTTACCTTGCCAAGGTTTTGAAGTTTTGCAGCTACCTGCGGCATAGTTTCGTTGCGCATTGACCACCACGGGTTTACCGCGATTGATTTATCCAACGGCCAAACCGGTGCTATTTTTTCGCACGCATGATTTACGGCGCGTTCAATCCACTCGCATTGCTTTTCAAATTGCGGTGTCGACAAAGTGTGTGTATTCATTATCTTTTCCTATTCAGGATTGCAATCAAAGGGTTATTTAAGAGCCAATGCGTTGTTTACACTTGTTTAGGTAAACGAATTGGCCACACTCTTAATGTGAATCGTGTAGACCATTCATCTAAATAAAACCCAGCGTTAAGCGCGATAAATAATTTTCGTGAAACGTTATGTTGCGGCTGATATTCCAAGAATAAATACACCGCGAGTACACCCATAAAAAGCGCGCCGATAAATGCGTCTGCTTGCCAACTGTATGAATGCATTATGTGTGGTAGCAGCAATCCAGCGCTGAATTTCAGTAGCAGATAAAGTGCGGTCAATATCAATGCATCCACAACGCCTTTTAGCAGCGCGAATGAAACCGATTGATTCAAGCGAATGGCGAGTGAAACTGTGAGCGCAATGGCGATCAAAATCCATGGGCTAAAAGTCGGGTTAGTGTCTAACACGGTATTTACGCTTGCGATAATCACAATAGATATTCCCGCCGCCGCTAACCATGCCCCTAGGCTTGGTTGAGATTTGCCCGCGAATTGATGTTGTATGGCATCACTCACCGCGCTGCCCGCCGTTAAAAATGCGTGGGCTTTGTAACAAGAGTGCGCCACCAAATGCAGCAGTGCCAATTCATAAAGCCCTAATGCACATTCAACTAACATCAAACCCATTTGCGCCGTGGTAGACCATGCAAGCCTTACTTTTATGCTGATGCGAGTCATCATTACTAATGCTGCAAAAGCAGCTGTCAGCCCGGCGACAATTAACACAACCCATTGCGCGGATGTGACTTGGCTAAACAATGGTGCAAATAACAACATTAAAAATCCACCAAGATTAATCACGCCTGCGTGCAGCAATGCAGAAACAGGTGTTGGTGATTCCACCACTTGAATTAACCAGCCGTGCAGTGGCAGTTGCGCGCATTTAATTAACGCGACAATGCCTAAAAGAATTGCAGCCACTTGTTGCTGCCATGCAATATCCGCTGTGGGATATTGCTGTAAAATTTCAGAAATTAAATAACTGTGGTGATAATCGTAAAGAAGAAAAAATGCTGCTGCTAAACAGAGTTCGGCCGCGCGCGCAAAAATAAATTTTTTGTGTGCGGCTAATACGGCGCGATATCTTGACGGATAAAAAACCAATAATTTATGCATGCTCAGGCTGATCGATGCCCATGCAAACCAAAAGACGACTAAATGATTGCTCAACACGGTTAGCGTTACAGCAAAAATGGTGAGCGTAAGCCAAGGTAAAAAACGGGCACTATCGGCATCTGCGCTAAAATTTGTGCGGGCATAACGCAGCACAATGTAAGCAATAAAACTGACCAATAATAATAGTGTGGCGCGTAAGGGGGTTATTGCCAGCCAGCTCGTCGGGTCTAAAGTCACGCCCAGAAAAACCGTTGCAACCCAAATGAATAAGGCGATCAAAAGGCTGCTTGCGCTGAAGATTTCAGCGAGCTGCCAAGCCCGCGTTGTTTGGCTTAGGCTTGCGCCGATCAAAGGAAACCCAATAAAAGCTAAGCCAATCAAAACGGGGACAAATAAACTAAAAAGGTTTGCAATATCCATCACTTATTCCTCATGTTGTGATGAAAACTATTGTCTAGTGCGCCAAAACATAAGTAAAATAGATTATTATTAATATAACGTTCTGTTTTGGAGAATTATGGGCAGGCTCAATTACCACCATCTCGGCTACTTTTGGCAGGTCGCCAAAGAGGGCAACCTCACCAAAGCGGCGGCCAATTTGCATGTATCGCAATCGGCTTTATCGTCCCAAATTATGCAGCTGGAGAGCACTATGGGTGTGGCTCTGTTTCTGCGTGAAGGCCGCAAATTAATTCTTACCGAGATAGGAAGACAAACTTTTTCTTATGCCGATGATATTTTTAAAAAGGGAGAGGAATTGGAGTCGCTTTTAATACAGGGATTAAAGCCAGAATCCGTCACAATAAAAATCGGTATGCTTTCAACCATGTCGCGTAATTTTATTGAGAGTTTTATTGAGCCGTTACTGCAAAAAGATAAAACAAAATATGTGCTCAACGCACGCGGTCAAACGAACCTACTCAACTCACTCGCTAATCATCAATTTGATTTGGTCTTAACAAATATTGAAGTGCATGGTACTGAAAAGCAATTGTGGCAATGCCAGTTATTAGCGCGGCAACCTATCGCTATTATTGGCCCGCCACACTTAGATTTGAGTGATACATTTTCCGATGAATACAAATTGCAACGCTGGGTTTTGCCGGTGAGTGAAAGCCCAATTCGTGCGGGCTTCGATAGTTTTTGTTCTTTGCATCAATTTCAGCCAGATATTATCGCCGAAGCAGATGACATGGCGATGCTGCGGTTGCTTGCTCGCGATACTGGAGCCATTGCTGTTATGCCAGAAGTTGTTGTTAAAGATGAGCTTAAGCAAGGCAAATTAGTCAGTTATTTAACACTCCCAAATGTGTATGAAAACTTTTACGTGGTAACAATTAAGCGACAATATGGTAATGCACTTATCAATGAACTTATCAGAAATGCGATGGGTTTGTAGGTGTTGAAATGGTGTCCAATAACAGGGGGTAAATTCTATTTTTAATATCGGAAGTTCTATGTGATAAGAGGGTTAAGTCGGTGTGCAAGCCTGAGTAAATCGTATGCAATAGTGTGGAGAAATTGCTACGATTTTACAATGTATGTAAATATCAACAATAACCGAGCTTTTGGAGCATCAATTTACCATTGATGGTCTTCGACACTGACTGCTGCCATTGCTACTTGCTCAAGAAAATCTCTATCGTAGAGCATGGTTAATTGCCTCAAAAAAAAGCAGCTAAAGAAAAAATCTTTAGCTGCTGCGAGCGCAATAAATTAATTGCACGCTTGCAATGAAAGTGGTGCGGCGGCCTTAGAAAAAATGACATTCGCAATAGTGCGAATTTGTTCTGCTGAAGGCTGCTTACCATCCACTTGTTGAATATGAAGCGAATAGAATTTCTCTATGCCTTGTTCAAAGTATTCTCGATCTTGATCCGAATCTGTTGAGTTAAGCCATGTGTTGCGATCAACTTCACTCGAACTTGCTGCATTAAAACCGTAGCGGCCAGCAAAGTGAGCAATGTCTTCAAAACTGACTTCTTCATCCTTCACTAAAAAACCAGTATCGGATGCTTCGCCATCGTCAAAATCAAGTGGTAGAAATTTTTCGTAAGTAACGGATACGATAAGTGTTTGCATAATGTTATCCCACTGAGTTTTTAAAAAAGAAAACCCGTTGAGATAAGCCACTCCCGTTGGGAATAGTTTTCCCAACGGGTATGAGTGTGAAACGATTGCGCGGTTCTAGTTGTAAAAATTAACTAATGAATAGTGCTTAGTGCAAAAAACTACTGTCGTAAGCGCGCATTCGGCGAATAGGCGTATTCTCCTGATGGATTTCGGTGCATGTGATCGTGTAACCAGCCACTTTCGCTTTTTG
>JANYIO010000291.1 GCA_025362015.1 Gammaproteobacteria bacterium
TTGTGTTCATTAGTAAGCTCACATTTTAATTTTAAAGGCTTTACATTTGTATCCGTATTCATAGTATAAGTGTCTTCATCTTTACTCCTGATAAGAAACTCTTGCTTCTCATAATCAACTCTTATAAATTTAAAAATAGAATATATGGCAATTGGGCTGATGCGAATCCTTCTCCTCATTATTGGAAAGTTGAACTCACCCTTGTCATTCGTAAAAACATTATCTTCCGTTGGCTCGTCTTCTCGCAGTCTAACCCATCTTGTTATTTTAGCTCCAGCAGCTGGTTTTCCTTCGAAGGTCAATACTCCCTCCAGCGATGCAAACAAAACAGCATCTACATATTTTGATTGAAGCAAGCTTTTTACTGCGTACAGTAAAATAAATGAAACAGGTGTTCCAGCAACAACCGAGCTCCATAACAAAGCAGTTTTAGCAGGGTAAGAGAAAAAATTAGCATTAAAATAATAATAGATAGAAAATATAACGATAGGGTAAGACAAAATTAACCCAAATTTAATGATTTCTTTTTCGTAGGCGCCATGTGCTGCCAGTGCCATGGGTGACATCATACACATCGCAAACCAATAAAAAATAACCACCAGGGTTAAAATATCTAAAGCCATTTTCATTCGTAAACTAACTCTGTATAAATTTAACACTTATCCAAAAAACACCCATTGTTTATTTTAAACGATTCGCCGACACCGTAATTTTTAGCGTTTCATTATTGTCATAATTGGTTTTATCCGGACTTGATAGCCAGGTATTCCACCCCATGATCGGCTTTGTATCTTTGTTTAACATGATTTGTTTAGGGATATCTTTGCGCTTAACTTCGATGATGAAATCGTAATCATGTTCAATACCAACATACATGCGCACCATATCATTTAATGCGCGTAATGCTTTGGTACCTGGAGCGAATTTGTAGAATTGTTCACGATTTAGTGGGCCTAGAGAAATACGAATTTTACCCTGCGCAAACCAGCCTTTGTGGCCGAGCATCGTAGATTGTCCGAGGCGAGCATTTTGCCCTTTTGGCTGGCTTCTTGATGCCATGCGTGTACGAATATCTGGAATGAGTTCTTGCCATTGCCCGACAAATTCTTGAATCTTCACGGGGATAGCAAAATAATCTTGTAAAATTTGCTTAAGCCCATTGGTGGTTCGCACTTGCTGGGTTAATAAGCCACTATAAAATAATAATGATTCATCTTTAATTTGTAAGCGATCGTTTAATCCTTTGGTGCCGAGGCCAATCAATGAAAGCAAAAGTTGCGTTTGAGGATCGCGATTTTTCTTGGCATTGAGATTTAACTTTTTCCGTTCGTATTCTATCGGCAGCTGATACTTAGTTGAGGCCTGATAAAAAAATGACGCCATGCGATGGTTAAATAGATCCAAAAAATGAACGAGAGATTCATCTTTTTGCTTTAGTCGTTGCAAAATAAGTTCAGTGTAATGATAGGGCATAACGCCCATGCAGCCAGTTAAGCCAAAAAAATTAATGTGCATTAACCAGGGTGGTACTTGGCCTGTACCTGTATTGCGCTCTATGGAAAAGAGTTCTGCATTCGGAAACTTAAAAGATTGGTGCGTTGCTATGCGAATTGTTTCTGATGTTGGTGGTACAAAACCGGCAATAGGGTTTCTTGCGCGCAGCGAACGTTCACCCAGAATTGAATTTTGGGGTTTTAATAAGGTAGCTCGCTCTAGAATTCGCACCGCCTGAAAAAATGAATAGGCATGTGGTGAATCCAGTAACTGTTCTACTACAGAAGAACTTTTTCGCCTGCTCGGGGAGGACATTTCTTTAAGTAACCTTCTTTATTTTTACGTTTAACCAAAACTCTGGTGAATGAATTGATGGAGCAATAAAGCCCGAAAAAATGTTCCAGTACCGATGCAAAAAGATAACTGCTGCTACCCGTGAATTGTGAATCATCAATGACTACTTCAACTTCTATACCGCGACACAGTGTTGCGTGCCCATCTATATTGAGCGGTGCGCTGACCGGGCGAGCGTTGAGTGATGCGATTGACGCTACCAGTGCACGTGTTGCGGATGATTCTTTGAAATCATACAATCGCAAAATTTCTTTCATTGATTCTGTTGCATTGTTGCTGCCAGTAATTGATAAGTGATTAAGATTTAGATGAGATAACAAACGCCAACGTGCGCCGTCACGCAACGGTGGCCTGATGGTGGCGGTTGGTTGTGTTAGGCAGCGAATTCTTTCACAAGGTGGCGCACCATTCACGCATTGCAACTTAGGTTGTTCCATATTAAAAGGTAGCTTGGACGGCAAATCTCGATTACTGCAAGTGGTGTCGATGACGAGTGTGCGATCATCAGGAATGTTAGGGTTGAATTGTAAATCCACCAAGGTTAGAAAAATATTGGTGCCTTCATCGCGGTCGATATGACTTAATTTCGAATGGCGACGCGAAGCATGCCAGTACGCATGATTCTCATTATCTTGATGTTCATGCTTTAAACCATAAAAAGGTAAATATTCTTTTTTATCTCCTTCTGCGGTGGAAGCTAATACTTTGTCGACGGAATAAACTTCATAGCCTAGTGGACGTCGAGCATCGGCAATAATTTGATATTCAAGTCGCGTATGGTCAATTTTTATAGGATCAGCTTTATGCTCGAATAAATTAATGACGGGTGTACACCCCATCACGAATGTATCGGCAGAAATATTGTGTTCCAGCTCTACATCCGAATTATTTAAATAAATATAAAGATTTAATTCTGTTGTGGCATTGTGAGGAATGAAAGCAGCTAAACCTTCAATATCGATAAACATATATTTTTCAGGAAAGACAAAAAATTCTGTTAATAAACGATAGCCGATAAAGGAAGATGGTGGATAGGGGAATAATCCTTCCTCGCTGCCAAAGCCTACAGCTTTAATTACATTCTTGCCTAAAAAAATAGGTGCAATGTCTGCTTCGCTGGTCGTCATAACCACATTTTGGCATTCGTTTAATAGCATTTCATATAGTGGATTTATATGCTGTGGTTGGCCTTTTAAATAAAAACGCAAACGATCTGGTTTTAATTCGGCAATACTAATAGCATCGGTAAATGTTTTTAATTGAATGCGTAGCACCGCACCAGCGCCACGAATTGAGGCTGATCCTGGAGTAGCAAAAGGTCGCCCGACAAGCCCCGCGTCAACCACCGAGAAGGGCATTAACTCAGTGGGATACACTGTGGAGAAGCGGCAGTTTTCACCTTGAAATTGTTCTGTTTCAAGGAGGGTATTTTTTGGTAAAAAATAACTTGCTTCCAGTTGCTCTTTATCCGCCATAAATTGCACTATGGTCATGGACGGAATAGGGCGTTGATAATGCGGAAACAAAACGCCCAATAACGCATCGCTAAGCTCTGGAAAATCATCATCTAATTTGTGTTGAATACGTGCATTAAGATACGCAAAGCTTTCAATTAAACGCGAGACATGAGGGTCTTCGATGGCTTCAGAGCTAACACCTAAACGTCCAGCAATTTTTGGATGTTCTTTGGCAAACTCGGTACCCATTTGGCGAATAAATGCTAACTCTTTTTCGTAGTAGGGGAGTAACTCATCAGCCATGTTTTGATTCTTCCACATTCACAGTTCTTGATACCGGATCCAACACTGAATCAAACACGACCATTTCAGGTGCGGGGTCGGCGTAGAGTGTTGCATCGATTCTGAATTTTAGCGTTCTATCGGTAATGTCTTTGCTGTCCTGATGCGTTACTTTCACCGTTTTAAAACGCGGTTCATAATTGCGTAAAATTTTTTCTAATAAGCGCGTAAAATTTTTCTTCTTTTCAATGTCAGCGATATTGATTGTCGCCAAATCGGGTAGCCCGTAATTAAGCAGGGACAGTTCAAGATGTTTGAACTCTTCCGGTGGTGCGGGCATTCGGTAGCGAGTATTTAATAAATTTTGTAAATCGCGTTTAACACTATTGCGCAACTCTCGCATTTGTTGATGACGATTTTTATCTGCCTCTACTTGAATATGTGGAGCTTCATCAAGAAGTCGATCAAGAATTGAGGGGCGAAATTCTTTCTTTTTATCCATTCTCATATTGCTTTACCCCTTACTGGGTTGAATCAATTCAGTCACTAACTCTAACTCTGAAACCATGTTATCGAGTTGATAGTGAGGTACTAAATGAATAACGCATAAGTATTGCCCTGGTTTATCCGGGTGTTCAGTGACTTTAACCCGTGCTTCGCGCAATGGATATCTGGCCTGTTCATCCCACTCGAGATCATCGCGGCCGGTAGTGTATTTAAACAACCATTTCGTTAAAAAATTCTCACATTCATCGGCTGTAATAAATGACCCGATTTTATCCCTAATCATGACTTTAATGTAGTGGGCAACACGTGATGCACACAACACATGTTGCAACATAGACGAAAGTTTTGCATTTATTTCTGCATTGCGTACACCATTTTTATTAGGGTGCTGTAATGATTGGTTACTATAAAATGCCCCGAAAGGGCTGTCATAACATTGACACAGGGGGATGAATCCTAAATCGCTTAACTCTCTTTCGAGCGTGTCCGTAATTAACACATCAGTTAAAGGTTTATGCGCGATTTTTTTTGAATCTGTCTCAAAGATAGCCATAGGTAAATTAGCTAAAATTCCTCCGCCAATCTGGTCGCGCGGAACACCGCGAATGTGACCAAACCAACCTACGTTTGCAAACTCACGAATTAAAATACCGGCAAACGCATAACAAGCATTACCCCACAAGTAACCACTATTATTTTTATCTTCATTTTTTTCGTAGAAAAAAACGCCTTTGTAGCTACCAGGTTGGGTGCAATAAGGTGTTCGCATCAAGGTGCGTGGCATAGTTAAGCCAACAAAGCGTGTGTCACTTTTGTTGCGTAAAGCACGCCATTGAATATATTCATCCTGGGTAAAAATGGTTTGTAAATTAAGTGGCATACCCAATGTGGAAAAATCATCCAAACCAAATAGTTCACTGGATGCAGAGGTAATAAATGGCGCAAAAGAAGCGGCTGCAATTTCTGCAATGCCACTGATTGTTGCGACATCGTCATAGGGATGATCTGCAGATCGTTTATGGCTGATTTCATAATCACCGATAATAACCCCATAAGGTTCACCACCTGGTGTGCCATATTCTTCGCTGTATATTTTGTGAAACAGTTGGCTTTGATCGAAATCCAAAGCGCGTTCAATATCTTTAACCACTTCAGCCCAGCTAATATCTAAATAACGAATTTTTATATTTCTACTATCGTCAGCTTGGGTAACCAAATGCCAAAGGCCGCGCCATGAGGCTTCGAGTTTTTGAAAATGTTTATGATGGATAATGCAATTTAATTGATCGTTAATTAAATTATCAATAATTGAAATGGAACGATATATTGCGATTGCGATGTCATCAGGTGTTTTAAATTTTCGCGAACTTTCAAATTCAGAAATCCAATAACTTAAGGATTTTCGCAGATTAGTTTCGGCGAGAAAGCTATTCAAATTAGTGAGATAAGCTTGCTGAGAATAGAGTGCGTCTAGGATTGTGGGTTCGGCAGATATCGGAATTTTGCTCGATAGCGAATCATTAAGTGCTGACACAAAATATTCCATTTAATTAACAAAAAGAGGGGGCGTATCCCCCTCTTTGAGTGACGATCAATTCAGGTAACAATTGATCTTTGTGGATGTCATTAACCAGCTTTAGGGATATTTGCCACAAGACGCAATGAAGCTGTCAGTTCTTCCATTTGCAACCAGGGACGCATCCAACAAACTGCGTTATAAACTCCCGGTTGACCCGGAACTTCTTTAACTTCAACGCGTGCTTCAGCCAGCGGATAACGTGCTTTCATTTCAGCACTTGCACCGGGGCTACCATTTACATATTGGCTGATCCAACGGTTCAACCACTCTTCCGCTTCAGATGCTTCCATAAAGGAACCGATCTTATCGCGCGCCATTACTTTGAGGAAATGTGCGATACGTGCGGTAGACATGATGTACGGTAAGCGAGCAGAAATTGCAGCGTTTGCAGTTGCATCAGGGTCGTCAAATTTCTTGGGTTTTTGTGTGGTTTGAGCACCAAAGAAAACGGCGAAATCAGTATTTTTATAGTGACACAAAGGCAGGAATCCAAGCTTGCTCAACTCAGCTTCACGACGATCAGTAATACCAATTTCAGTTGGGCATTTTTGATCGGTGTCGCCATCATCACTAACAAATGTGTGACTAGGCAAGCCTTCAACTTTACCACCACCTTCAGCGCCGCGAATGCTGGTACACCAGCCGTATTCGGCAAACGCTTGTGTTAATGTTGTGCCTAAAGCATAAGCAGCATTCATCCAGCAGTAGTCATCGTGATCGGTTGCCAAATGGCGGCCATCATCAGCTGATTGAACTTCTTCATAATTGAAAGCATCTACGGGTTTGGTGGCTTGGCCGTAGGGTAAGCGTGCCAAAACTCGCGGCATTGCCAAGGTAACGAAGCGAGAATCATCGCTATCGCGGAAGCTGCGCCATTGAATATATTCAGCTGAATCAAAGATTTTTTCTAAATCGCGTGGTTTGGAAAGTTCGGTAAAGCTATCAAAGCCAAACATTTGCGGAGCTGCAGCAGAGAGGAAAGGGCAAAACCCTGCGGCCGCAACGTTAGACATTTTAGACAGTAACGATATGTCATCCGGGTGCGATGTGAATTCATAATCGCCCACTATCGCTGCGTAAGGTTGACCGCCAGCAATACCAAATTCACTTTCATAAATTTTCTTAAAAATTTGGCTCTGATCGAATTCAACGGCTTTTTCCAAATCTCTACTGAGTTCTTTTTTGCCAATATTCAGCATGCGAATTTTAAGCTGAGTGCTAGTTTCAGAATTCATTACCAAATGATTTAAGCCGCGCCACGAACCTTCCAGTTTTTGGAATTTTTCATGGTGCATAACTGCAGCTAATTGTTGAGACATAGCCTTATCAATAGCTGCTATAGCGGAGTTGATTGTGATCGAAAGATTTTTATCCCACTTAACAGTGCCTTTCATTGCTTCACTGGTGAGAGTTCTTAATAAATCTTCAGTCTCGTCGCGTGCGGTTTGCTTGGTCGCACTAATTGCTTGTTCAAGAAAACTAAGCTCGCCAGCTTCCGCAGTTGCTGTTTGGGATTCTTGTTGTTGCTCGTTATTCGCCATCTTTATCACCTTTGTTGTCGCCAGCACTGAGGCCGAGCTCGCTGGAAAGTGTCGACAGTGCTGCAGTATTGCTCAATATGTCTTCAAGAATAGCTTCCAAATCTTCTGAACGATCTGCTTTCGTAAGCAGGTCTCTCAGTTTATTGCGCGTTTCCATGAGTTTTTTGAGCGGTGCAATTTGTTCTACTATTTTGTGCGGTTCAAAATCTTCTATATTTTTAAAGTCGAGGTTTACAGACACTTCACTGCTGTCACCTTCCAGCACGTTTTCTACTTTCATTTTCAGCTGAGGGTTAACTTTTCCCATAATATCGTTGAAGTTATCGCGGTCTATTTGCGAAAACTTACGATCTTTGAGAGACTTTTTACCTTCGGTGTTATCACCTGAGTAATCGCCCATAACACCCATCACAAAAGGGATTTCTTTTTCAACTAGAGCGCCATTTGTTTCGAGATCATAAGTGATATGAACTCGTGGTTTTCTAACACGTTTAAGTTTGTCGTGAATACTATCGGACATGATCCCTAATCCTCTTGGCTAGGTTGTTAAGTTAATCTTCATTTTTTACGCCAGTAAGAGCACTGAATCGTTCGCGAGATGAAGAGTCTGGAATTAACTCAATAATGAGTTCATTGAGTGGCATATTACCCCATTTTACTGCTTTTTCAATCACATATGAAATTGGGGAGTGTGGTTCTGTTTTACGGAAAAACTTTGCAATTTCCAATAATTGTGCAAATGCAGCCTCGCGAGTGGCAATAACACCCGCCACACCAACGGTTTTTGCGGATGGCGCGCCTTGTGTAGTACTATTTTCTTGCTCGGGTGCTACTTCAACAACAGGAACGGGTAATTTATGCTTGCCGATGTGGTTAATTGCGCCACGGCATTCTTCTAGAATTCCGATAATCTTCCGCGTAGGCGGAACTTCGCTTGAGCTACAGCGTTGTTCCAACAGAGTGGTAATACTTTTATAGGCATCAATTGCTGCAGTGATGTCGTCCAATAAATTCACGTAAAATTCACTGCTTGATTCGTTAACTGCTTTTTCAATATCTTCGATGGTAAAGCCCAATTTCTCAGCTTTATTCGCGCGAATATCGTCACTCGCTGAGCGATTAACGTCCAGTGCCTGTTGATACTGCCAGAGGCTGTATGAAGTATGACCTTCGGTGATGGGTACTTTTCTAATCGGGGCAATCAAAACTCCTTCACCATCTTCACCATTGAGCCCTGCCAATGGTGCGGTTCGAGTTTCCATGCCATCATCATCAGGCAGTGGGTACAAAGTGTCCCAAAAGTTTTCTATTAACCCATGAATTAGTTTGAATGCATCTCTTAATCCTTCAAAGCCATTGCGACGAATAAGTGCTTCTGTGAGCCAGCTGGCAACCTCCAAGTCTTTGCTTTGTGTGGTTAAAATATCGGGCGCTAAGCCAATAATTTTTCGCCAGTATTCATCAGCTTCTGTTAGGTCGCCATCATGCATACCTTTCCGTTCTGCAGCGCGGGCGGCGGAGCGCGCAGTTTTAATGGCTTGATATTTGGAGAGCGGTGACGTGTCTTGACGGACATCGCTACCGGCGGGCGAATCTTCTGTTATAGGAGCTAAAAGCTTGTTGAGGTCAATAATGTCAGGTGAAGCCATTAATTCTAATTCCTATTTATGCATGTGGTGCATGCTTTTTAATAATGTGGTAGTCAGTATAACCCTATGATTTTGTAAGAATTTTGAAATTAAAATACTTGTCTATTTTTTCGCAACCCAAGGACTGCGCGATTTATTATTTGTTGCCTATGGGGTAAGCTAGCACAACTAATGCAACAAGCATCATAAATTAGCAATTAACATTGAAAATTAATAGTCAATGCAGGTCTTTAATTTGCTCTTGGGATGTAGTATATGCGTTTCTTTGCGTGATACTATTTTGGGCCTGCCGATAGTGGGGTCTACTATATGCGATTTTTATCAGTTATTGAATAATCGCAATTTATTGAAATCAAATTTTCTAACTTATTTTTAACGTAGATGGACCAGACCGGTTTAGGATGATAAACGAATGGCCTTGCAGATTACATTAGTAAAAACACCCGCGAAAGTTTCTGTATCTAAAACAACTCATACATTTAACAAGCAAGGCGGAACCTTAGGACGCGCAGATAGTAATGCCTGGGTGTTACCTGATCCTGATAAGTTTTTATCTTCTTGTCATTGTGAAGTGCTGTTTGATGCTAGTACTTATTATCTTCTTGATTTAAGCACTAATGGCACATTTTTCAATAACTCTTTAGAGCCTTTAGGGAAAGGCACAAAAGCTCCGTTGAATGATGGCGATTTTTTTGAAGTAGGGGAATATCGCTTTTCAATAAAAGTAGTTGCTGATCAGAGTTTTACGGGTAGTTCACCTTTTGCGTCACAGCAAAGCTTGCCAAGCTCGGCTGGTGCTGATGATATATTCAGTAGCCGTGAATTATTAGATTCATCATTTGCGGATCCATTTTCTGGGAAGGGCTTTTTACCAGAAGATTTTTCAATGGGTCCAAATAGTCAAAGTGTTGATCCATTGTTAGCGCTGGATCATGCACACAAATCATCTAATGGTAACAAGGATATTTTTGGTGGCAGCAATTTGTTTGACCCAAGTAGCAATGCTGCGCCAGGCAATAATATGTTTTTGGGCAACGGCCAAACGGATCATTCTCCTAGCCTGGATCAAGCTATTTCCTGGCCAACAGCATCTCAGGAAAATTTAATTCCTGAAGACTGGGGTGGGGATTTTATGGATGAATCGCCTGCACCATCATCTTCACCAAGAGAACGCAATGCATTTTCTAATGCTAATTCGGCGAAGGCAGATCCATTTCTCCATGCTCCTTTGACACCTATGAACGAGTTGCCAATTAAAAAACCGCAAACTCCAATTCAAGTGCCAAAACCAGCGCCAGTTCTAGCCCAGCAATTTATAGCTCAACAACCAGCCCAACAAGTTATAGTCCAGCCATTTATAACCCAGCCGGCTACGGTACTACCGGCAGCCCCAGTCCAAACTCCAGTAGTTAATGTTGCTGTGGCTACCTCAGGTGTAGCAAATAATCGCTTAATTACTGCTATGGGGCTAGATGCAACAAAGTTTACCGCTGATCAAGTTGATGAAATCAGTGATGTCGTTGGCGAACTTATGCGTGAGATTGTCGAGGGCATGATGCAAGTGTTACGCTCGCGTACTAGTATCAAAAACGAATTTCGGATGAATGTCACTACGATTCAACCGGTAGAAAATAATCCGTTAAAGTTTTCTGTTGGTGTCGATGAAGCGTTGGAAACTATGTTTATCAAAAAAACCAATGCCTATAAAAAACCTGTCGATGCGTTTCGCGAGGGATTTCAAGAGATCGGTGAGCATCAAGTGGCTATGATTGCAGGTATTCGTTTTGGATTTGAGAGAATGGTCGAACGGTTTAATCCGGATAACCTTGAAAAGAATTTTAATAAGCATGGCAAGAGTGCTGTAATTCCTGGAATGCAAAAAGCCAAGTATTGGAATAATTACAAAGATTATTATTTAAGTTTTTTAGATAATATGGAGTCATCATTTCAGCATTTATTTGGCAGTGATTTTGTTAATGCATACGAAGATCAGTTACGTAAGCTTGCTGCTGCGCGGAAAAAAAATAAATAATTAATTTCTAACAGAGGTTTAATATCGATATGTTCATTTTCATGCCCCGTTTGCGTGTTATTTATTGTGTATTGTTTGCTGCACTTGTGCTAATTGGAGGATGCAGTTCATCTAAAAATAGAGTGGGTGGTGCGCTCAATCTTGATACTGATTTGAAATTAAATTTTATTGTAGATGCAAACATAAATCCTGATGACAAAAAACGTCCTTCACCTGTTTTTGTGCGCCTCTATGAATTGAAGTCACCTACGGTTTTCAATAAAGCTGACTTTATTGATTTGTATGAACGCGACAAAGAAATTTTGGGTGAAGATTTTGTTAATAAACAAACTTTAAAGCCTTTATCTCCCGGGACAACGCGTACCGATGCGTTGGTGTTAAAAAACGGGGCTGGCTACGTTGCGCTATATGTTGAATTTTCACAGTATCGTGGCGCTGCATATAAGCTAACTTTTCCTATAACGCAGCATAATGTTATGAAAAATGAAATTACGGTAAAAATTTCTGGTACTGACATATCCGTAGTAAAAAAGTAAAGACTAAAAAAATAAAGAGTAAAAAATAAAAGTGAAAAGTAAGAATAAAACTTCCCGTTAAGCTAGTGAATAAATGCCAGCTTAAAAGTATAGCGAGATTAAAATGTCACTAGATAGCAGAGTAGTTTGGTCTGAGGGAATGTTTCTCAATCCGCAACATTTTCAACAGCAAGACAGATACATAGAGCGCTACATCGATAGCAAATGTGCTGCATATGGAGCCTACGGTTGGGGTGTGCATGAGTTTGAGGTTGATCAACAGCTGTTAAAGCTAGGCAAAATATCGTTGTTGCGAGCACGTGGCGTACTGCCAGATGGAACTCCATTTAACTTCCCTAATATAGACGATACACCACCGGTTATTGAAGTACCTGCCGGTACACACAATACAGTGGTTTATTTAGGTGTGCCGGTTAGACGACCCGGTGCGATAGATGTATTACCCAAAGAAAACTCTCAAGGGCTTGCCCGTTATTATTCATCTGAAGTTCAAGTGCGTGATGTCACTATAGAAGGCGGTGATACACAAGCACTTGATATTGCCAAGTTGCGCTTGCGCTTGTTGCTGGAGACAGACGATTTAAGTGGGTATGCCTGCATTGGTTTAATCCGTATTTCAGAAGCACGAGAAGATAAAGATATTTTGTTAGATGAACAATATCTTGCAACAAGTCTTGATTGTAAGGCGATTCCTCGGTTGTCTGGTTTTATTGCCGAATTGGTTGGTTTATTGCGTCATCGCGGCGAATCAATTGCGGGGCGCTTGGCAGATACTCGTCGTGGTGGTACTGCAGAAATTGCTGACTATATGTTGCTGCAACTGGTGAACAGGCTAGAACCTTATGTTCAGCATCTAACATCGGTAAAAGGATTACATCCATTAGAGCTCTATTCTGAAGCTCTGAAAATGGCGGGCGAGCTGTCGACATTTGTCACTAAAAATAAACGCCCACCGACATTCCCACCTTATTTACACGACAACCTGCAACAAACTTTCACGCCATTAACCAATGCATTGCGTGAATATTTGTCCATGGTGTATGAACAAACTGCGGTAGCATTAAATTTAGTTGAGAAAAAATACGGTATTCGTGTTTCTGAAATCAGCGACAGATCTTTATTAACAACAGCTATGTTTGTACTTGCAGTGCGTGCTGATGTTAGCGACGATGTAATTCGCAGCCGACTTCCCGCACAAATAAAAATTGGTTCAGTAGAACGTATTAGGCAATTAGTTAATGCGGCTATGCCGGGCATTGCCATCAAGCCTTTACCTGTTGCACCGCGACAAATTCCCTTTCGTGCCGGTTATACTTATTTTGAACTGGATCGCCATAGCGAATTTTGGAAAGAACTACAGCAATCTGGTGGTTTTGCGTTGCATTTAGGTGGAGATTTCCCCGGTATTGAAATGGAATTTTGGGCTGTTCGTCAGTAATTCTGTTAGCCAGTAATTCTTTTTTTGGAAATATTTTGTTTGCAGTGGCAGTACAGTTTTTACTGCTGCAAATATATAACCCACTTTTATGTGGTGATATAAAAAATTCAGTTGGAGGCGCGCACCATGTCTGATGATTCGGATAAGACAGTTTTCAAACAACCCACCCCTGGTGGTGATCGCACATCCTTGCACCCTACACCTGGTGGTCGCAGCGCTGCGCAGCAGCAAATGCCACCGCGCTCTAGCAGCAATGCACCTCAGCCCGGACGCACATCTAGTGCAGCAAGGGCTCCCGCTGTAGATGCTAGCGCTAGTTATTTTCGCACTGACACCGGATTAAATCCGTTGGTCAATACGGCTTCAACATTGATTGCAGTATTTGAAAAAACACGCAGTGCAGTGAGTCATGCGGATGTGGGTGGCCTCTATCAACGTTTGATTAATGAAATAAAAACGTTTGAAACACGCGCACGTGAGCAAGGAATTAAACCTGAGATTGTTTTGTCTGCGCGCTATTTGTTGTGTTCAGTGTTGGATGAGGCAGTATTAAATACTCCCTGGGGTAGTGAAAGTGCTTGGGGTCAACGCACCTTGCTCAGTGTTTTTCACGGTGAAACTTCTGGCGGTGAAAAATCTTTTTTAATTTGCGATCGCATGCGTCAGTCGCCCGCTGAAAATCTCGACATTCTCGAGCTGTTTTATATTTGCCTGAATCTCGGCTTTGAAGGTAAGTACCGTTTAATGAATCGCGGTCGCGATGCGCTGGAGCAATTGCGTGAAGAACTATTTGCTATTATTCGTCGCAATCGCGGTGAATATGAGCGCGCACTTTCACCGCGCTGGATGGGTCTAGGCAACACCCGCAACCCTATCACTGAATACATACCTTTATGGGTAGTGATCAGTTTGGCAGTGGCGATTTTATTTTTTAGTTATTCCGGGTTTAGGTATTGGCTTTATGCTTCGGCCACACCTGTTGCGGAAGAGCTAATGACTATCTCCGAAACTAAACCTGACCAAAAATAATTGTAGCTTTTTGCGCATAGCACTATTAGCGGGCAGTTTTATAACACTGCTACGGGGCACACAAGAGAATAATTGTTTATGAAAAAAGTTGGACGTTTTTTTACTCATCCAGTAGTTATTTCCATTATTGGTTTGCTATTAATTTCTTTACTCATTTGGTTTGCGGGGCCATTGTTTAAATTTGGCGATGCCAATACGGCTCCCCTGGGCGGTGCAGTTGCTCGGCTGATTACCATTATGGTGGTCATTATTTTATGGGGTTTAAATAACTTACGCATTCAAATGCGCAACAATAAAAGCAATGAATCTTTGGTGGGTGATCTCCAACAAAACAACGTTAATACAAATGCGCAACAAGGCGTAATGTCAGATCAAGCCTCTGAAGAAATTGCTCAGATCAATCAACGTTTTACGCAAGCGCTGGATACTCTCAAAAAACTTAAGTTTAAAGGTAAGGGTAAAAATAAAGCGCTATATGAATTACCTTGGTACATTATCGTTGGTCCTCCAGGTTCTGGTAAAACAACTGCATTGGTAAATTCTGGTTTAGATTTTCCGTTGGCTGAACAATTTGGCAAAGGCTCATTGCAAGGGGTTGGCGGCACCAGAAATTGTGATTGGTGGTTTACCAATGATGCAGTGCTTATTGATACTGCAGGGCGTTACACAACGCAGGATAGTCATCGTGTTGTAGATAGTTCTGCGTGGGAAGGTTTTTTAAATTTATTAAAACGTAATCGCCGCCGCCGCCCTATTAACGGTGCAATCGTAGCGATAAGTTTGCACGATCTATTGCTTCAATCTGAAGAAGAGCGTATTCAGCATGCCAAGACCATTCGTATGCGTCTTGATGAATTGATGAGCAAATTAGAGATACGTTTTCCTATTTATTTATTATTTACTAAATCTGATTTGGTTTCCGGGTTTAGTGAATTTTTTGAGGATTTAGGCAAAGACGAACGGGAGCAAGTATGGGGTATTTCATTACCCAATGCGCCCAAACATTCACAAAGCCCTGACTTTGATTTTTTACAAGATGAATTGGGCCATTTGACCCGTCGTTTATACGACAGAGTACTTTGGCGCATGCACGGTGAGCGAGATGTTAAGCGCTGTGCTGCGATTCAAGGATTTCCGCAACAAATGGAAAATCTTAAAGCAATTGTCGAGTCTTTTGTCAGACAAGCTTTTGTGCAAAATCGCTTCCAGTTTCAGCCCTATTTGCGCGGAATTTATTTTTCCAGCGGTACGCAGGATGGAACCCCTATTGATCGCTTGATGACTTCAGTTGCTGCCAACTTCGGATTTTCTCGAGAAGTGGCGCAACAAGCTTCGCAACGCGGTAAAAGTTTTTTCATGTCACGATTGTTCCGCGATGTTATTTTTCCAGAAGCAGAGCTCGTTGGCGTGAATATGCGCTATGAAAAAATAATTCGCTGGACTCAAGGTGCAACTTACATCGGCTTAGCGCTCATTACGTTAATTGTTATTCTGGTGTGGAGCGGCAGCGTCGCGCGCAACAAACTTTATATCGCCGAAGTACAATCCTACCTGACGCAATATAAAGATGAAGAAAAACGTTTGGTGCGTTGGAGTAGTGATATAAAAACGGTTCTGCCTGGCCTAAACGCACTCGCTAAAGCAAGCACTGTATATAGTGAGGGAAGTCATCCGTGGTTATCGGGAATGGGGCTTTACGATAGCCGTGTTGATATAGAAGCTAATCGCGCCTATGACGCAAAATTAAAAACTGTTTTTTTACCAAAATTGCTGGAAACATTAGAAGCATCGTTACAGCAAGGTGATTCACAAGGCGATCTTTATAATACGTTTCAAGTTTATATGATGTTTAACAAACTTGATCATATGGACAAGGCTGTTGTGCAAACCTGGTTTGAGACTTCCTGGAATAAATCTTTTCGCGAAAACCCACAATTGCGCGAGGAAGTACAACAACATTTTAATGCGCTATTTAAACGTGAGCTGCAGCCCTCCAAGTTGAATGAACAAGTGGTGGCACAAACACGTGCTACGCTCTTGCGTATTCCTGCGGCACAACGTGTATATAGTCGGATTAAGTCCAGCTCTGAGTATAATAAAGCCGTAGATATGCTCAATTTTTACAGCGAATCTGTGCGCTCAACGTTTAAAATGGAAGAGCGTACTCGCAGGGCACTAATGATTCCCGTACTTTACACAATACAGGGATATAAAAATGTTGATCTTTCTCCCAGCTCACCACTTATAGCCGCGCTCACCAATGAACGTTGGATGATGTCGGATGGCAATGATAAAAATATTGAATTTAATATTCAAGACCCGAAAGAAGTGAGCGAAGAAGTAAAAGCATATTATTTTGCTGACTACAATAGAATCTGGTCTGATGTTTATAATTCTTTGGATGTGACCAACTTTTCCAGCATGCGCGAACTCGCAGATGTGCTAAATAATTTGGTAGATCCAGTTTATTCACCGATCCTATCGGTTTTGCAAGTTGGCAAAACCAACACTCAATTAACGCCGCCGGTGCTTGATGCGCTTGCTGACAAAGTAAAAAGTGTTGCAGGTGAACAAGCCGTAAATTATTTAGCCAGCACAGTTGAAGGCACTCCGGTTGATAAACGTTTCCATGAATTAAATATTCTTTTGGCTGACTCGGCTCGCGCACCGGCACCGATTAGTGGTGTTGTGCAAAAACTGACGCTACTAAAAGAATATGTACAAGAAATTAGCATGGCTCCGGATCCGGCAAAAAAATCTTTTGAAATTGCCAAGGCTCGTGCCGAGAGCGGTGCTGCTGATCCTATAACTGCTTTGCGCAGCTACGCCAAAACCACGCCCGAGCCAATTCAGCGCTGGTTGGTTTCCCTTGCGGATCAAGCATCTCAATCATTGGGTCAATCAGGCCATCAATTTGTTAATGCTGCATGGCGCGCACAGGTTTGTACTCCGTTCAAGCAGGCGCTGGCGGGTCGTTATCCGCTGAATCGTGCATCAACTGATGAAGTGGCTTTATCTGACTTTACAACGTTTTTTAAACCTCAGGGGACAATGGATTTATTTGTTAAAGAATACTTGCAGTCATTTCTTGATGCCCGTGGAAATTTAAGTAGTAGTCAAAACACAGGGTTTTCTTCTGCCGCCATTAATGAAATCCAAAAAGCGATTAATATTCGCAATACGTATTTCCGTGAGAAATCCGAAATTCCGAGTATTAGTTTAGAACTTCGTCCCGTAAGCATGAGTGAAACGGATGCGCGCTTTACTCTGGATTTGGGCGATCAAAAAGTTACTTACAGTCACGGGCCGAAATTTTGGAATCCATTAACCTGGCAAGGCGATAAAGATTCAAAAAGAATTCGCATCATTTTCGAGGATTTGCATGATTCGTCATATGACAAAATTTATTCCGGTGCCTGGGCCTGGTTCCATTTGATGGATGACGCCGATATAAAAGCAACAGGTCAAACTAACAACTATTTGATCACCTTTAATGTGGGTGGCGAGAGCAAAACAGCACACAAAATAATTTACGAAGGGAAAGCGAGTAGTATCAACAATCCTTTCAAAAATGATTTATTAAGTTCTTTCAGATGCCCGGAGTCACTTTAAGTGAACATCTCAAAATCGGTAGGTCTATACGGCAAGCTGCCAGCACATGGCGATTTTATTTATCGCAATTTGCCGACTAGCTTTATTAATGCGTGGGACTCCTGGTTGCAGGGGTTTGTCAGTTGTTCACAAGAACAACTTGGCGAGGCCTGGCTGGATGTTTACTTAACCAGCCCGATATGGCGCTTTGCATTTTCTGAGGGTGTTATTGATCAGAATGTGTGGGCTGGCATTGTGTTGCCAAGTGTCGATAGAGTAGGCCGTTATTTTCCGTTCTCAATCGTAACCTGTTCTTCAGCAGCATTAAATCCATTAGAAGTTATTGCGCAAACACATTGGTTCGAAACATTAGAGTCGTTGGCGTTAAAGGCTTTAGAGGGACAAATTGCAATCGATGAGTTAGCTGAAGAAATAAATCAACGCCCACTGACCCAAACATTAATTTATGCTTCAAATGGATCGCACAATAATAAGTCGGGTACGGTTATTAAATTTGATTTTGAGGAGCAATCACCGAATTCAGTGTTCCCCTATTTACTGAATACATCATTAAAAGAAAGCTTGTCGAGTTACAGCGTTTGGAGCACTCAGGGTTCACAGCAAGTTGAACCCTGTTTATTTTATTGTCGTGGCTTGCCGCAGATGCAAGGCTTGGCTGCTATGTTGGACGGCCAGTGGGATCTTTGGGGTTGGAACGAGCCCTGTTATTTAAATGCGATGCAACAATAACCATGCAATATATTGTGCCCATTAACGGAAATGTTGAATGATAGATAAAACCTTCAGGCGCCCCATTGAATGGAATAGTTTTGCTCGAACTGATGTGGGAGTTGTCAGAGAAGTTAACGAGGATGCTATTTTAGCAAAACCTGAAATTGGCTTATGGGCTGTTGCCGATGGCATGGGTGGCCACTTGGTGGGCGATATTGCTAGCAGCAAAATTATTACTGCATTGGATGAAGTGATTCCGCAGCCGATGTTGAGTGATTATGTCGATGCAGTGGAAGATGCCTTGCTCGATATCAATGAAAAAATGCTCGAGTATGCGCAAGTTATGTTTGACGCAGGCACTATGGGTAGCACGTTGGTGGCATTGATTATTAAAGAGCGTATCGGTGTGTGTTTGTGGGTTGGTGATTCACGGCTCTATCGTTTTCGCAATCAACAGCTGGTGCAAATATCTCGCGATCATAGTCAGCTCGAAGAAATGATTGAGCTGGGGCTGTTAAGCAAAGAAGCTGCTGAAAATTATCCACATAAAAATGTTATCACTCGTGCAGTCGGTGTTGAAGAATCCCTGTACGTGGATATTAATATTTTCACTACGCAAATTGGCGATATCTTTTTACTCTGTAGTGATGGTTTATATAATTCGGTTAGTAATGAGGAGCTGCTAGAAGCTCTGGCAATTCGTGATCTGGAAGCTATGGTTACGCAGTTAGTGAATAAATCAATTGCAAATGGCGCTCCAGATAATGTTTCTGTGATTATTGTTCAGGGTAGTGCTGGCAAAATAAATTCTACCAATATGGTGCAGGGATAGATGAAAACAGTAGTGAACTATATATGAAAAGCTCGGATGACAATGATAAGACTCATATCAAAACGTCGATTGATAAGGCCAGTAGTGTTGATGATCGAACCCGCATTGCTCAGCCACTTAAAAAGGCAGGAGAAAGTTCTGTAACTGCTAATCAGGCGGCAGTACCACCTTCGGATAAAACCCGGGTCATCGTAAAAGACAGATCTTCCACCGCATCACCTGCAGCCGGCAGTGATAAAACACAATTTGCTGCGGCGAAAGTATCTGCGCGAACTACCCCTTCAGATACAACTAAAATATCTCGTGGCCAACGCGATAGTTCGGAAGAGATATACGCTCGCGATAGTCATTCTGCGCATGCTTATGTCGTTCTGAAAAAACGTTTTATCTGTGAAGAAATTCTAGGCACCGGCGGCATGGGGGTTGTTTATAAAGCCAAAGATTTACTTAAAGTCGAGGCCCAGGATCGCGAACCTTATGTAGCGATTAAAGTACTTAGCGATGAATTTAAATCACACCCTGAAGCATTTATTGCATTGCAGCGCGAGTCACGTAAAAGCCAAAAAATTGCCCATCCCAATATCGTAAACGTACATGATTTCGATCGTGATGGTGATACGGTTTTTATGACCATGGAATACATGGAAGGCAAACCACTTGATAAATTAATCAGTCAATATCGCAGTGTAGGTTTACCGACTGATGACGTATTTAAAATTCTCGAAGGTATTTGTGCTGCTTTAACTTACGCTCACGGGCAAAACATTATCCACTCAGATTTTAAACCCGGTAATATTTTCGTAAACAATCGCGGCATTGCTAAAGTTTTTGATTTTGGTATCGCGCGCGCCGTTGCCAAAGCAGATCATCGGGAAGAAAGTTTAGACGATAAGACAGTATTTGATGCGGGCAAACTTGGAGCTTTAACGCCGGCTTATGCAAGCCTGGAAATGTTGGAAGGGTTAACTCCGGATGTCAGAGATGACATATATGCATTAGGCTGCATAGCCTATGAACTTTTTGCGGGTGCTCACCCATTCAATCGAGTTCATGCCGACGAAGCAAAACGGCAAAAACTTAAACCTAAAAAAATTCCTGGTTTGAAAAAAACACAGTGGCAAGCTATTGAGCATGCACTCGCATTCAATCGAGTAAATCGTACCGAATCTGTCGATGTTTTTTGGCGTGAATTTACCCAGAAAGTGACTCATACCGGAAAAATTTTTATCGTCGTTTTATTGATGGCTAGTTTAGCGGTTGGCGCCTACTTTAAATTCAAGCCGGCAGAGCAAGTGGTACTATCTGAAGATGAAGTAAGAAGTCAGATAGAGCAACAACTTCGTCTTGAACAGAAAATGAAAGCCTTAACCGATTTATTAGCAACCGCTGAATTTACTTCTACTATTGAAGATCAGTTGTGGGCCCAAGTACAAGAGCTGCGGCAATTTAAAGGTGTCGATAAAGCGTGGTTAACTCAACAAGAAGCGGCTATTTACAATCGTTACATTAAAGAAATTGAGCGTGCATTAGCAGAAAAAGATTATAGTCGGGCGCAAGTCTTAACACAAAATGCCCATCGTTATGCTACGCAAACAGATCAACTTAAGGCGTTTGAAGTTTTAATTGCCAATGGTATAGAGACGCAAAAACGTTTGGAGTCAGAGCGGCAAGCGCAATTACTACTACAACAGCAACAACAAAAAGTAGTCGTGCAAGAACGTCAACAAATAGAAAAAGAAACTGAAAGTGTAGCGCAAAAAAATTCGATCTTTCAAGTTGCGCTTGGTAATGTCGATAAACAATTGGAGTGTCAAAGCAATATTGACATGAAAGATTTTGATATCGCGATCACCAAATTAAAATCATTAAATGCTGCGCTCTATTTAAAAGAGGAGCCAAGAATTACAACATCCCTGGCCAAATGTATTGAGTATATTGGGGCTTCATTTCCTGAAAGAGCTATGGCATCCAAAACCTATGCTTTGCGTTTATTTAATGGCAATGCTGTTATAGCGGCCATTAAAATTGTACAAAAAGATCCTTGTAGTTCGTCAATCGCAGGCTTGGGTGCTAGAGGGGCAGGGGCAAGTTGTAAAGATAAAATGAGCGGTGTTAGTAAAGTGCCAGCAATGGTTGTGGTGCCGGCTAGTGGTGCTATAAAAGCTTTTGCCATCGGCAAATATGAAGTATCCATTGAAGAACTAAACGAATTTTGTCAACAGGCAAAAAGTTGTGATGCAAAAGTGAATGATGATGGTAGTTTGCCTGCCACAAATATTTCTATTGCCGTTGCTAATGCTTATGTAAAATGGTTAAGTGAAAAATCAGGGCGAAGATATAAACTGCCAACATTACAAGAATGGCAATATGCAGCTAAAGCAACCAGTGGTCGTATCGATCAAAATCGTAACTGCACATTAAATTCGCGCGGCATTCAAAAAGGTAATTCATTAATTAAAGTATCCATTGGTCAGCAAAATGATTGGGGGCTTATCAATTATGTCGGAAATGCTCGTGAATGGGTGGCGGAGCGCGATGGCAGCACGTCAGCCGTAGGTGGATCCTATGAGACAACCTTTGAAGAATGTAATATTAATAATAAAGTGGCCCATGATGGGCGCCCGGATAATGTCACAGGTTTCCGAGTAGTGCGTGAAGTCACTGATTAGTAGTCAATGTCTGACTAGTATTAAAAATTGCTCGTTACGCTGGAGTGGAATGTGGAAACAAAATATACACAATTGATAAAAAATCTATTTCAAGAATATTACAAACGGAATATATCTGTGGGAGAATATCGGTCACAAAGAACTAAAATTATCAATGACATGGATATGGAGATGAATGGATCGAAAAGCATTCAACAAGATAATACAAATCCACGTGTATAATGGCCTTCGATCGGGGGCGAGATGTGTTCGTGTAATAAAAATTAGCATTGCAACTAGGTATTAAAGGTAAAAGTATGAACCTGATAATTTTTTTCAAGACTGGCGGCTTCTTCATGTATCCCATTATTATGGTGATAGCATTGGGTATAGCGATTTCATTAGAGCGTTTTTTTTATCTCGTTAAAACGACTAATATTACCCATAAGACATGGAAACAAATTAACCCCATGCTTAAGGCTAACGATTTTGCGCGTGCACAACAATCAATTGCCAATTCTGATACGCCTTTAGCGCGCGTGTTAAATTACGGATTTGCACGCTATAAACCTAATGCAAAGCGCGAGCGAATTGAAGCTGCTATGGAAGAAGGTGTTATGGAAGTCACACCGGAAATTGAAGCGCGTACACATTATTTGGCAACCCTGGCTAACGTAGCAACATTGCTGGGATTATTCGGAACTGTATCCGGCCTTATTCAAGCATTTGGTGCAGTAGCGAACGCTGATCCATCAGAAAAAGCTGAACTATTATCCGCCAGTATTTCAATAGCAATGAATGCGACGGCTTTAGGTTTAGGTGCTGCAATTCCATTGTTGTTAATACATTCATTTCTTGCGACCAAAACCAGTAAGCTTATAGATACCATTGAAATGGCTGCTGTTAAATGTTCCAACCTAATGGTTGACGAGTAAATAGATGAAATTAGGTCGCAAAAAACGCCTGCATGAGGTCGTTGAACTAAATATAACGGCGTTCATGGATTTGATGGTTTCGCTGATATGTTTTCTTTTGATTACCGCTGTGTTTTCACAGATGACGGTAGTTGAACTTAACTTGCCTGCGCTTAATGCAAAAAAAGAACAACAAGAAGAAATAAAGCTCGCTTTGCAATTGGTTGTGCGTGAAAAATCATTTGATATTCAGGATGTAAATTTGGGTTTAATTCGCCAGATAGAACGTGATCCCAATAAACCTGACTGGAAAATATTTAATAAAGTATTGTTAGAAATTAAATACCGTTTTCCTGACGAACAAGATATTACCCTATTGCTAGAGCCCGGTATCAATTATAAAACCATGATTGATGTTATGGACCATGTGCGCACTACAGATGTAGTCAATAATGCAACTGTTGAAACTGTTCAATTGTTTCCTAACATTTCAATCGGTGATGCGGCTGAGCTTCAGCCAGCTGCAGAAGTAAATAGAGAGGCTGCTCCAGACCTGAATAGCTCCGAACAAAATGGTCAAGGGGTTCAACCATGATTCAGTCTCGTCGCGCGCGCCGAATGGAGCGCAATCACAGAAAAGCAAAAACACCGGGATTAAACCTGGTTGCTTTAATTGATATTCTTACCATTCTGGTATTCTTTTTATTGGTGAATTCATCCAGCACTCAACATTTGCCGAGCCAAAAAAGTCTAAAACTTCCTACTTCAATTTCCAAGCTGACACCAGAAGACACTTTACTTATTGAAATAACCCGTACGGATATTTTGATTCAGGGTGTGCACGTTGCAAGTGTGGATGAAGTATTAAACAGCGCGAATGAAATTATTCCAAAACTAAAAGATGAATTGGCGTATTTGGCCGCTAACAAAACGCAAATACAAACGCCTGAAACGCCTGCAGATAGAAAAATAACTATCATGGGTGATGAAAATATTTCCTATGTTTTAATTAGAAAAGTTCTGACTACTTGTCAGCAAGCAAAATTTACCAAAATCGCATTTTCAGCAAATCAAAAATCAAAAGCAAAAAGCTAGTGGGGCAGGTTCGATGTTTGTGTGTAATGCAATAATTATGGGTATGGAATGACAGCAATAACCTATAAAAGTCTCGCTTTAGGTTGGCAGCCTGCGCAAGAAAATTACCGTGACTTTCATAAGATAGTTACTGTCGTTTTTTTATTGGCCACCATTGCCTTGATCGCTATTTCGTTTACAGACGTGCCTGCACAAAATAACCGTGCGCGTTCAGCCGTGCCAGATCGCATTGCTGAGTTTATTTCGCATAAAGAAAAACCCATGGTTCAGCCTCCAAAGCCAGAAATAAAACCTTTACCTAAACCAAAAGAAGAACCTGCTCGAGTTGTGATACCAGAACCCGTTGTAGAGCATGTGCCTGTTAATGAAGCTGATCGTAAACCTTTAACAGATTCGCAAAAGCAAGCGCGTAAAGTGGCAGAAAAAAGTGGTTTGTTGGCACTGGCAAATGAGCTAAATGACTTAATCGATACCAACGATGCGCAAAATAAAGTTAATAAAAGATTATCTTCTAATCTTTCAGGTACAAACGATTCGGCTGTAGCTGCGGGCCATGATATGAATGCCATTACAGCGGGAGTCGCGCAATCAGGTGGTAATGTTGATTCTGGTCAGTACACAACGGGCAGGGTAGGTGGAACTGCACTTGAATTAAGAAATTCTGAAAAAGTTACCGGTGATCTGTTAGCCGATTCTAATAAAGACAAAGCAAATAGTTCAAATACTGCTAAAAATCATGCAGGCGCCGGTAGTGCCGGAGAAGATGTCACGATTGTTTTTGATAAAAATAAAGGTGGCCTCTATTCACTCTATGAAAGAGAAAGACGTACCACTCCTGGGCTACAAGGAAAGATTGTATTGCAGCTGATTATCTCTCCTGAAGGTGATGTAATTGAAGTAAAAATTATTTCCAGTGAGTTAAATAATCCTGCATTGGAAGCAAAACTGATCAGCCGTATCAAACTATTTAAGTTCAAAGCGGGTGGTGCAAAACCAATAACGATCACTTATCCAATTGAGTTTTTACCGTCGTAATTTTCGGTTTTGTCTTTTGCGTATTGAGAGAGCAACCGGTGCTGTGAAGCGTCTCTCTGTTGAATGAGCTGCTAGGCACTAATAATGGAATAGAAAATATCATGTTAGAAAATGCTGCGGGTTTTGAAACTACAGAAGATGATGTTTTTGGAAGAATAGCTTCTAAATACGATTTGCTGTGTGATCTATTTAGTTTTGGGCTTCATCGGGTTTGGAAATCTCGTGTAGCAACAATTATTGCTACTTCAGAATGGAATACATTTTTAGATGTTGCATCCGGAACTGGTGACATTGTACTTCGGGTTTTACAAAAATCATGTGTTCAGCCGCATCAAAAAGTTATCGCTTCAGACATTAGCGAAAAAATGTTAGCTATAGCAAAAACTCGTTTGCCAAACAACATTCCTGAATTAGAAATTAAAAAAATAGATGCTTGTGTTATGCATCAAATTGCAAATAGCTCGGTTGGATTATATTCCATGTCCTTAGGTTTAAAAATATGCGATAGAAAGTTAGCGTTGTTAGAGGCTTATCGTGTTCTAAAGCCTGAGGGGAAACTCGTATTGCTTGAAGCATCAAATATTCCCGTTAATTTTATCCACAAAGCATATCTACTTTACATGTCGTTGGTAATGCCTGTAATTGGCTGGCTAGCAACAAGTGGTGACGCATCGGCATATAAATATCTTTTACAAGGTGTCCAATCTTTTCCTGATGCAGAAAGCTTAGCTAAAGAATTGGCTCAGTTAGGTTTTAAAAATATAAGCTTTCAGCGCCTATCGTTTGGTGTAGTAGCAATTCATATTGCTTTTAAACCAGCGTAAATACTTAATAAGTCCCCAAAAGTTATGGCAGTTGTTGCCTTCGTAGGACAGTTTTAAGCCCCCCCCCTTACGCAGACTTCCATTCCCTCTTAGAAATTTTATTCCGGTTACTGTTGAGATTATTCACCTGTTTACATATTCGAAAAAACATATATACTAATTTTCGAATATCTAGCTCCTAACTCAAACTCGACAACACTTCTATATTAGCTCTCTTTACGAAATAAGAGCTGGGTAAAATTACGCCTGCACAAACCGAAAGGAACAATTACAAAATGATTGACCCTGTTGCTTTTTACAAATGCCTTGCCGATGAAACGCGATTGAAATCATTGATTATGATTCAGTTGGAAGGTGAGTTATGTGTGTGTGAATTAATGGCTGCTTTGGATGAAACCCAGCCTAAGATATCCCGTCATTTGGCATTGTTGCGTCAAGATCAGGTGTTGTTGGATCGCCGTCAAGGGCAGTGGATTTATTATCGACTCAATCCGGATCTGCCTGAATGGGTCAAAACAGTTTTGGCGAAAACAGCAGAAGCAAATAAAACTTTCGTCGCCAATAATCTTAAAAATTTATGTCGTATGGGCGATCGTCCGGAACGGAAAAATGCCTGTTGTTGAAAATACATTGTTGATTGAGAATTTTAGGATGTGCACATGAAAAAGATTAAAATTGGTGTTAACGGTTTTGGTCGCATAGGTCGCTTGGCGTTGCGTGCTGCATGGCATTGGCCGGAATTTGAATTTGTACAGATTAATGATCCCGCTGCAGACGCGGCTACCTATGCGCACTTATTAAAATTCGATTCAGTACAAGGTATTTGGCCAGAAGATGTTAGCGCTGAAGGTGAGCAACTGATTATTAATGGTAAGCCTATTCGCGTGACAACCAATAAAGCAATTGCCGATACCGATTGGTCTGGTTGCGATATTGTTATTGAAGCCAGCGGCAAAATGAAAACGGTAGCAATTTTGCAGGCTTACCTCGATCAAGGTGTAAAACGTGTGGTAGTGAGTGCTCCGGTAAAAGAAGCGGGCGCGTTAAATGTGGTGATGGGCGTAAACCAACACTTATTTAATCCTGCAATGCATCGCATAGTGACAGCTGCATCTTGCACCACAAATTGTCTGGCTCCTGTGGTAAAAGTTATTCATGAAAAACTCGGCATTCGTCACGGTTCCATTACCACTATTCATAATTTAACGAATACGCAAAGTATTCTCGATCAACCGCATAAAGATTTGCGTCGTGCACGCGCATCAGGCATGAATTTAATTCCGACGACTACAGGTTCTGCAACTGCGATTGCAGAAATTTTTCCTGAATTGCGTGGCCGTTTAAATGGTCATGCGGTACGTGTACCACTCGCGAATGCGTCTCTCACTGATTGTGTTTTTGAAGTAGAGCGTGCTACGACTGCTACAGAAGTTAATGCCTTTCTTAAGGCCGCCAGTGAAAATGAATTAAAAAATATATTGGGTTATGAAGAGAGGCCATTAGTGTCGACAGATTATTGTGGCGACCCGCGCTCATCTATTGTTGATGCACTCTCGACCATGGTTACGAACGGTACTCAAGTAAAAATCTACGCCTGGTACGACAACGAATGGGGTTACGCCAATCGCACGGTTGAATTAGCAAAATTAGTTGGCCTTGTAGATTAATTGAGAAACATTCTATGAGAAAAACCGTGGCAGGATTATCAGCAGAAATAAAACAATATCTTATTGTCACGGGAAATTATTGGGCGTTTACGTTGACTGATGGCGCACTGCGCATGCTCGTGGTTTTGCATTTTCATCAATTGGGTTATAGCCCGTTGAGTATTGCTGCACTGTTTTTATTTTATGGGGGTCTAGAGAGGTTCCGCCAAATCCTGCATAACTCCTCTCTAAGCCTTACCCCATGAGGGTTCTAGCGAAAAGTCGGCCCCTAAATGACGTCGAATCCTACGCAAAACGTGTAGTGCACTTCTAATATAACAATACCTTTCCGTTTTGTGCTTTGAGTACCATCGTATAAATAATCGGCTGTTAAAATCGCCCACTTTTGAGCAAAAGGTGGTGTGCAGATGCCTAACAACGACAATAGATTAGAGGTGCTTACAGAATCTGAAATTGATGAGCTTTACTCAATCCCTCATTTCACTGAAGAGCAACGTGCATATTATTTCAGTCTTGATGATTTAGAGAAAGACCTATGCACCGACCGTATAGATCCCCTTTATAGGGCTTATAGAGTGCTTCTGTTGGGGTACCTTAAGTTCAAGCCTGTTGTCATGACGCTTGATGTCGATAAAATCAAAGCCGATCTAGACTTCATCAGAAAAAAAGATACTCTCCACATGAAGCTTCCACGCACACCGCTGGATAGTTCTCAAAAAACAAGAATTTATTCAGCGATTTTTGCAATAACCGGCCATTCTTTTTACGATGAAAAAAAGCATAAACTGTGCAATTTTATCAGCCAGGTTTCTCAAGAGATAACATATCCAAAGGAAATCTTTGATCGTTGCATTGGCTACCTTTCGGATAATAAAATTATTATTCCGGCATACTCCACTCTGCAAAAAGTCATCGCTAAAGGGATTCATTTAGAGCATGACAAGTTGAAAAGCTCTCTTCTTCAAGCTATCAATAATGATACATGTAAAATCCTCAGAGATATGGCGTCTGCAGAAGAAAGTAAACCGCTAATTACTCAGATAAAAAAGCTGCCAAAAACATTTAAATATACCGAGATCTCCCATGAAATAAAAATTTATGAACAACTGAAGGTGATTTTCCCCACGATTAAAAATGCTATATCGGCGATAGGTATTTCAACGCAGAATATTGAGTATTTTGCGTCAATGGTGGGTCATTGTTCAATTGCACGACTACGGGAGCTGTCTAAAGGAACATTTACTCTCTACATGACCTGTTATATTTATCAGCGATACAGGCAGATGACAGATATTTTGGTACATGCCTTTATATACCACACAAACCAAATTGTTGGCGAGGCAAGCGCGAAGGCTAAAGAACAATTTTTTGATGATATGACCGACTTTGCTAAAAACTTTAAAAAGACAGGATCACTATTAGACGTATACACCAATGATAAATTGAAGCCTGATACTACGCTTGCTGATATTCGTAACCAAGGTTACGCCATTCTTCCGAAGGATAAAATCTCTTTAATTATTAACCATTTTAACGAAATAGAATCAGACACAAAAAAATATCAATGGGAATACTATGAAAAAAATCATAATAAAATTATAAAATCCTTGCGAAAAATATTCTTATGTTTGGATTTATATGCATCTCCTGCTGAGCAAGATGTGTTATTTGAGCAAATCTTAATGACTCAAAATGAGCTGCGTGAACATGGAAAAATGAGTTCATTTGATAAACGTTTAGCGCGAGCATATAAGTCTTACATAATATCCAATCAAAGTGACGGCACTTCTACAGTAAACTACGCCCGCGCTGAAATGCTGTTGTATATCAAAACGGCAGGTAAAGTACATGGTTACCAATTTAATGTTGTGGACAGTCAATCCTTTAGATCTTTGGACGATGACTTCGTAGAGAAGAGTAAAGTCCCTGATCTTATTAACATCACCAATCTACCGTCCTTAAAAACTTCACCTGAGGCTCTTCTTAAAGAAAAAATGGCAATACTGAAAGAAAAAACTCAACAGGCTAGTCAGCGCTTAACTGATAGCGAAAACCCATCTGTTATTTTTTCTAATAAAAATGATACAGTAAAGTGGACTGTAAAACGAAGGCCTAAATCAACTGCAAACCAAAATACAAATAGCTTTTTTCATACCCTTAGTCAAACGCATATTGGCGATGTTATTGAACTCTGTGAGCGCCAAACGAATTTCTCTTCTGAATTAGTTCACATAAAACATAAAAATCAATGTGCCGATCTAAATGCTGTCATTGCGTGTGTGGTGGCGAACGGAACGCGGTATGGCGTCCACCACATGTCTTCACTGTGCAATATTCCATACGATGAATTGATAAAAACAGAGAAAAATTTTTTACGACTTGAAACGATTGGAAAGGCGAATGATGCTATCAGTAATGCAATTGCTAAGTTGAGTATTTTTAAATATTACAACATTCAAGAATATGCCTTGCATGCGAGTTACGACGGGCAACGTTTAGAAAGCCGTTTCAATACTATTAATACTCGATTTTCCTCTAAATATTTTGGCAGAGGGAAAGGGCTTTCTGCCGTCACACTCAATGCCAATCACGTCCCTGCCTTTGCCAAAATAATGGAGCAGACTGGGCATGAATCACATTATTTATTTGATGTACTTTACAACAATACCTCTGAGATTAAACCTGACATTATTTCTACAGATAACCATGGAACCAACCGTGTCAATTATGCGCTGTTGGATTTGTCGGGATGGCTGCTTGCCCCAAGATATGCAAACGTCAGCAAGGTGTTACACGATCTATTTACCTGCACTGAAGATGGCGATGAGCTGATAGTCAAACTGCGCAATCCTATTAATGAGAAATTAATTGTTGATGGATGGGAAACAATTCAACAAATATTAATGACGCTTCATTCTAAAGACGCATCACAAGCCACTATTGTCAGAAAACTCGCAAATCGCAAAAACAAAATGAAAAGCATTAAGGGCTTACTTGAATACGATAGACTTATTAAGTGCATCTATATGCTTGATCTTATGAATAATGAAACCTTTGAACGCAATATAACCCGATCATTGAATAGGGTTGAATCGTATCATCAATTACAACGTCGAATTGAAGGTGTAAATGGAGGTAAATTTCGTGGGAAGTCCGATACAGAAATAAAATTATGGTATGAATGTTCACGTTTGATCGCCAACTGTGTTATCTACTTCAATTCTTTTCTTATGTCGCATATGTTGGACAATTATGAGAAAACGAATCAAATAGAAAAAATTGAGCCGTTCAGGCATCACTCACCTGTGGCATGGTCACACATCAACTTTAATGGTAGTTACTCGTTTTCATTCGATGGGCAACACCTTGATATTGAAGAATTGATTCAACAATTGGTACGCAGAGATTCCAATGAATAACTCATTCAATTTCAAGCAGCGTTCTATTGCACTCACCACAAATTACATACAGTTCAGGCTTTCCCCATAGTTGAAGATGGCACATAGGGCAGCGATATTTATGTTTGTTGGCCGTGTTACGCGGTTTGGTAGTAGGTACCATTTGTAATGCAGGCGGTAATTGTGGTGAGAGTGTTGCGGTGAATGCTGCATCAAGCTCTTCAAAGCTGTAGGGCAATGGATATGCTGTTTGTACGGCAATACCCATTTGGCTACTTCTTACTTCCATTGTTTTATTAGGTGAAAGCGAAGAGTCGAGCTGTACGGGCTTTCCAAGACGTGTATAAGAAATAATTTGAGTTTGTTGACGAACGACAGGATAACGATCCATCCAGGTCAGTTGAAATCCTGTTGCGGTTAGCTCGTCGAATGCCCCCTTAAATGCGCCATCAAAAAGAATATAATCTGCAACATGCTCTCCAATGATGTCGCCACCCGGTTCACCCGTTGTCGACGGCATCAGTCCGATAGCAATCATTTTATTGGCCCACTCCAGATTGTGATAACTACGACGACCTGGTGTACCAAACTTTGCTTGCCAGACGTGAACCATTTCATGGCAAAGTGTTTGGCATATTTCAATGAGCGGATAATTGGCAAAATACTCTGGGTTTATCGCCAACTCGTGTTTATACTCCTGTTTATTATTTACCCATCGCTCGAGCGACACATATCCCATGATTCGTTTTTGCCGTTGAAAAGTGATCAAGCAGTCAGGTAATTCGCCACCAAATAAACGCTGATTGAAGAAACTGTAGGCTTCTTCGAAGGGACGGTATGATTCTTCTGTTGGTGTCTTCATTGATTAATTTCTATTCAATTTTCTGGATCGTACGATCCACAGAAATCGTATTTTAGTTATTTAAAATTAAATTAACATCACATAAGAGAATAAAAAGTCGTTTAAAATGAACTTTTTTTAATGAAAACTATCGATCCAGTAAACAAGATAAATAATCACCATGATGTATTGCAGCTCTCTCTAGTGGTATGCGTACCTTAGTTTTGTTTGAGTTATTTGTAAATGAACACAATGGATTTTCGTACGAAAGATACGTCATGAACAAGAGTCTCCACTTTGACGTTCAGGTGTTGAAGTGTTTATCACTGAGGCGTGTGGCTGATCAATATGGATG
>JANYIO010000025.1 GCA_025362015.1 Gammaproteobacteria bacterium
TGTTCGGTGGCGAGTGCATCCGCTAAGCTGCGCTGTTTTGTGTTTTTCCAGGCCATGATCTTTTCCTCATCTGCGATGCGTTATTTTCTCACAGGAATGATTTTTTGCGACGTATTTGTTGGTTCGTGCAAAAGTCTCTTACTCATTTACTTATATGTCGCCAGTAGGGGCATTTGACTCAGCGGTATTTAATTACGTGCGCACGTTTAATTCCTCAAGCTCAATCAAATCGTCTGTTGCGAGCTCAATTAATTCGTCAGCAACTAGCGCAATATCTTCCATAAAAAGCTCAACTCCATCGTCAGTCGCAAGCTCTATAAAGTCTTCTGTTGCAAGTAGCGCCTGTAGTACTAATTGTTTCCAAAAAGGCGTAGCCGAACTTGGCGCTACTGCGACTGCTTGGTTCAAAACTTCTGCAGCACAAGCAAACCCTGTGATACTTCACTACAGCATTAGCGGACAAGCAGGCCAAATCAACCCACAAATGACCCTAAACACCGGCTTGGGTCGTTGGGAAACTAAAATTAGCCCTGTTACCTGTGGCGCTAGCTTGAACTATAGCTTCACCTATAAAGATGTTAATGGCCTCATGCAAGATTCACCCGTTTCTACTTATATATTCTGTAGCGGCATTAGCCCTGTTTCCAAACCTCTGTTTTCACCGCTCCCAGGAAGCTTCTTTACTGCCCAAGATGTAACGATTAGCACCGCTGAAATTGGTGGTGTTATTCATTACACGCTGGATGGATCAGCTGCGACAGCATTGTCTCCAATTTATACTGAGGGCGGTAAAGTTCATGTAAGCGATGCCGTTATCATTAACGCGATTACCGTTGCAGCAAATGCCGACGAATCATCGATGGTAACCGGTGCCTATTCAATAAAAGAAGTGCCGGGCACCCTGCACGCCCCAACTTTTTCGCATACTTCAGGTACCTATAACACGGCTATTCGTATTTCAGTAGCATCTGATAAAGAGGGCGCATTTATCCACTACACACTGGATGGCTCAACCCCAACAGCTGATTCGCCTGTCTACGGCACACCCATTGAAGCAAAAATAGATGCATCCAAATCACCTTCAAATATCACCAACATCAGAGCAATTGCCGTAAAAGCTGGCTGGACCACATCAAGTGTGGCAGAAGTAAGTTATACCATTACCAGTAACGCACACAGCGAATGGAACGGGCTAACGACTTTTAACGTTGTAAACGGAACTCATGGCAAATATCCAGACAGTCAGGTTTACTGGGCCATTATTGGTAAAGATTGGAACACAGACCAGTTTGTTCATATCGGTACCAATGGTGCGCTGATTCCTATGAGCGTGGGCGACAATGTGGTGCCTAAAAATGGTAAAAATTATGCCAATTATTTCCACTCTTTAGCAGAAACCAAAAGCATAACTATCCCCGCGATTAACTCCGCACGGATCTTGATGAGCGTTGGCAGCCCTATGTACATTTGGGTGAACACGGATATTAACGGCAAGATTGGTTATGCCGGTGCGAATATTGAAAACCCGGATGATGCCAATATCGATGTAGTATTTGACTTCGGTGAATTCGCGATCTTAGGTAAAGATAAATCGTTACAAGGTATTTTTATCAATACCACTCGCGTGGATACTTTTGGCTTCCCCGTGAAGCTAAACGTTACCGGCTTAGATGGCTTCAACCAAACAGTTGGTGAACCCTTAACTGAAACCCGCGATCAATTGTTCGCACGTTTCATTAACGAAACTCCGTTGCCTTTTAATGGTTTAGCGCAAGCACCCAATGCACCCTATCGCATTACTGCACCGGCACACGCTACTTTTCAAACTGGTGGCCCTAATGCAAATTACCTGCAAGGTTACATTGATCAAGTATGGGAACAATATCGCCATCAATCTTTAGTATTGAATCTTCATAACGGTTGGCCAACATTTACCGGCAATGTCGTAGGCGATAACCTGGTATTTACTGACGGTGTGGGCACTTATCACATCAATGGTAAACCAACAACGTCAATGGCAATGTTGGGCAATGGCGTACTCGACGATTCAACCGGTGCGGCAGGTTTAATTCGCGACAAACAACTGCAATTACAAGCGCAAGTATGTGCTGCACTGAATCGCCATGTAGCTCATCTGGATGGGGAAAAATGGCACAACTCAGCATTCTTCTATCCTGAAGGTGAAGCAGCCAATTACTTTACTAAGTTCTGGCATGACCATGCGCTGAATGGTTTAGCTTACGGTTTTTCTTATGATGATGTGGGTGGCTATAGCCCATCTATTTACACCTGGTCACCCGTTGCAGTGACTTACACCATAGGTCAATAAGCAGCGCAGTAAGCAGATCCGTAAGATAGACCCACTATAAAACAGAGTTCGCATGTCGAGCTCTGTTTTATTTACCTCTAATGTTAATGTGTTCGGAGTTGTTTGGCTAACCGCAATTAAAACCCGCCAAACATTTTTCTTATCTTCATTTTCAATAAATTTTTTATTAAAAAAATATTATACATTTTCTATACGCAAGATATTTTCCGCGTCACCTAATTTTATTTACTATCCTGTATTTACTCCCCGCAAACAAAACTACTATAAATTTATTACAGCTTTCATCCAAAAAAAATTAAATTAATTTTTTTTGGATGAAAGCGAAACGCTTGAGAATTATTTCTACCTATAAATATGTAACTCCAGACGCCAATATTTAATTTCCTTAAACTGCTTTACTTGTGTTTACACTTGCAGGTATTATGATACCAATGGTTACATAAAGGTAACAGATAAGATCAATTTTGATACCATTGGTTTCAAAATTGCGATATCAGCCTTTAAAACTCAAAGGAATTCATTAAGACAGCTGCCAATTCAATAATGCATATTTGACTACCAAACCTTAACACAACTCGATTTTCACTTAAATCCACCATGGAATAGCAGCCAACGGTTTCTAAACAATCGCTAACAAATGGGGGAAAATCTAGGAGATTCACTAAAAAGCATCATGGAAATTAATAAATTTTGCAGAAAAAATAGTGCTGAATTTATGACATAAATGTAATTATTTCTTAACTAAAAAACTAAAAAAAACAAACATTAATAATAATATTAGAAATTTTAAATGCGTAGATTTAATGATTTTTAGAGTATGAATATTTTTATACTTAATAAATCCACGCGACTGTTGTACAAATTTCTGGCCTTAAAAGTTAATTTTTTTGGTCATCTATATTATTCATTAGTGGAGTTTCATCATGAACTACAAAATATTTTTTACCTGGAAATACGTAATTAGCCTGGCATTCAGTTGTATCTTCTTTTGGTCAGCCGCATCGCAAGCTCAAACCACCTTTACCCAAGGTATAGTGTCCAACGGCTCTACTTTTTTATGGTTTAAGCCCGACACAACAATCACGTGGGTAGATGTTCATTTCAACACGGGGGGAGGACAACAAAATGTCCGTATGACCGCGAATGCTGCCACAGGAAGGTTTGAACAAATTATTTCTGCAAGCCCAGGAACCGTTGTAAATTATTCATTCACCTACTCCATTAATGGTTTAGTAGGATTTGATACTGCGCAATTTAGCGCTGTAGTTCCAGGCTCTTCGAGCTCGAAAACATCTTCTAGCTTAGTGTCTTCCAGCATCCAAAGCTCCGTCATTTCCTCCAGCTTAATAAGTTCGAAAATTTCTTCTAGTGCACCGAGTTCAGCAATTTCTTCTAGCTTACTAAGCTCAAAAATTTCTTCTAGCTTGGCGAGCTCGCAAAGCTCTGCAATTTCTTCGACTACCTCCTCGAGTACTGCAGCAATTGGCATTACAAACGGCGTAGTCGATAATGGAAGTTCGGTTATCATTTTCCTTAAACCAAATAACGTCGTAGTTGAATGGGCTGATGTCCACTTCACAGTTAATGGTGGGGTACAACAAAATGTTCGTATGATTTTCAACACTGCTAACGCACGCTTTGAACAGCAAGTTACGACTACCGCAGGCGCAGCGCTCACCATTAATTTCTCGTTCACGCATCAAACCACTGCCGGCGCAGTAGACACTGCCGCATTTACTTTCACACGTATTTTAGCTAGCAGCAGCAGAAGTAGTGTCGTGAGTAGTAGTGTCGTGAGTAGCAGCGTAATCAGTAGCATTAGAAGTAGTGTTGCCAGCAGTAGTGTCATTAGCAGCATTAAAAGCAGCGTAGCCAGCAGTACTGTAGCAATTAACGTTGATAGATCTTTATTGGTTCATGACACAGCAACGTTGCAAGCAGCCGATTTCAGTTTTCGTAGCACACTTCAACAATTAGTAAATCAATTAAATGCACTCAACCCCAGCAACCAAACTACTGTTGAACAATTATTTGCACGCATGTGGGATACTCAAAACACAGCGCCTGGGCATGTAGTGGGCGGAGAAAAATGCACTGGAGTTCTGAATGGCTTCACCAACGAGTGTCGCCCTCAAGAAGGTGCGCAAGCAGATAACCCAATTTTCTTTGTTGGTAATTACACTCCTATCGCATTAATAAATCGTTTTGATTTACGTGACACCGCTACCTTTAATGATTGCGGTGAATACAGAGTAATTTATGCGAATCAAGGTGGCTCTCGTAATTTTATAATTTTTGAAGCGCAAATGCCAAATCCTAATCCGGGTGTTGCCACAGGTTGTTTGCCTATTGCGCAATTTTGGCAAAATCTTAGCGCTGAAAATAATGCAAGCTTAAGAGCCGCAAGCTTACGTAACTTTTATTTTTCCGGCATTCCCTCAGCAAATGTTAGAGCTGTAATTGACATCCGCAATTATGCAACCGGTCAAGTTCGCACCAATATGTTTATGGGCGGCTCATGGGATTTAAAAGAATTTAAAATTGGTGTAGATGCTCAGGGCGTAAGCATGATCAAACCTGCTTCTGTAAAAAGTAACCCGGTTGCATTTTTATTTAATGGCAACAGCACCGATTCGCGCGCAGCAGGGTTCCAAGCAGATTTTATTGCCAACATGAATAGCTTGTTAATAGACTTTAATAGTTTCTCTTTAACAGTTGCAAAAGATATTCATAATAATGGTCAGAGCCATGCTAGCGGCGACACCAGCGAAATTGATTATGGTTCTGCATTTTTCAATACCAATTCAAATGCGTTTCAACAATCTGTACTTAATAAACTGGCTGCATCAGGTAGCAATTTAACCAACACGCAAGTAATGAATCGCGCCATAGCGATGAGTTGTGGTGGTTGTCACCAACCTGGTACTTTCGGATTAACCTCAGCGAATGCTATAGGCCCGAACCAAAGCTGGCCAAATACATTGGGCTTTACTCATGTAAGCGAATTTGCGAATGCAGGTGTATTCCCGTTATCGCCTGCACTAACCGATGTATTTTTACCCGCGCGTCTTGCAGGCTTTAATAGTTTCCTTTCAAGTGCAAGAACATCAACGTTATTTGCTGCTCCGACGCTGTCGGTAAAAACTATGTCGACGCCAGTAAGTTCTTCGTCATCTAGTTCAGCACCAGCTCCTACGTTTAACAAGCGTGCAGGTTAATATTGTTTTGCCGAAAAATTTTTAATACCACCAACGCTCCGTACCACAAAAGTGGTACGGAGATTTTTATTCATCCTGCGATGAGTTAAGACAACACCGATCAACGCAGTGCATGTTTAATTGAGGCGGCCTTAATTAATGAATTACATTATTTTAATGACGTTAAAATATAGGGTATCTAATGCCCTGCTCCTCATATATAAAATGTTAAGGTTGCATGGAAAAAACAAAAGTATAGAAAAATTATTGCTATTAATATCTCTCTTCTTCAGTAAGAATACTTTCGCACACGTAAGATGGTTTGTCACCGAACCAGGTGAATTTTACAATAGTCATTTTACCTGGGATAATTACAGTTGCTTGATTACATTTGGCGCTGTGCTATTTCTGGCAATTTGCAGTCTCACTGAAGTACGTCGAAAATATCATCCAACACTGGAAAAGCTTTTATATGCGCCCATTTTTTCAGGCGACTTGATTTTCCCTTCGTTAAAACTAGCCTGCGGAATATACTTACTGAGCAATTTAATTCAGGGACATTTCATTGCACCACACTTTTCTAGTCAGGAACAAACCCAAACAGAAATGTTAGTACAAGCAATATTATTGATAGTATTAATTGTTAACCAAAACTTATTTTCATATCTATTTTTTGCCCTAGCTATCTGCTTAATATTTTTTTATCCGATACGCTGCGTTATTGATTATGTTCCCGAACTAGCTGCCATCGGCGCTGCACTTTGGTTCAGCAGCAAAAATAATAATCTTCGGCATTTCCGAATCTCTTTTAATGATAAATTATTGGCTATTTGCGGCCAGGATTTAGCGCTCATTACTTTACGCTTTGGTCTTGGCCTACAATTAGTTGTTTTAACTATTCATGATAAACTCATATATCCTGGGTTTGCTTTAAATTTTCTGCATGAATACCCATACTTTAATTTTATACGTGTTTTAGGATTCCAACAATTTACAGATATGCATTTTGTTCTTGGTGCCGGGTGTGCTGAATTATGCTTTGGTTTGTTATTAATAACCAATATCGCCTCACGCATAGGAGTTGCTTTAATTCTATTTTTCTTTACGCTGAGCGGCATAATTCTTGGCCCAACTGAGCTCATGGGGCATGTGCCAATTTTACTTATTGCACTATTATTATTCTTAACTCCATCCCCCAAAATTATCTTTTTAAATTCGCCAAGAACCGCGCTAAACACCTGATTGATTAACATTTATCCTGCCCATTACTCCGTGCACCATCAGACAGCTGACTTTTTATTTACCTCCAGTCTTTTCCAACTGTCCTTTCCCAGCCTATCCTTAAATAACACCGGTTAAAGCCCTAGGAAGCCATTAGGCACCTTTCGGCACTAGATTAAAAATGGATGAGTATAATCAACAAGACACTAACCGCTCAAAAACATAATATTTAATAGCTCTTAAATAGCATACGGGAGTAAAACTTCTATACTAAAGTTACATCCCGAGGAAAAGCAGTATGAAACTCCGCGTTAACAAATATGCTCTAGC
>JANYIO010000041.1 GCA_025362015.1 Gammaproteobacteria bacterium
TTGAATATTTCGGTTTGGCGATACAGCGGCAACGCATCAACATATTTTTGTGTCGCGATGTAAGCGAGTAATCCTGGCGAGGCAATACTCTTCTCAATCGGTTGCGCAGGCTTGGGGGCAGTGATGAGATATTGCTCGCAGCAGGGGCATGCATATTTATAACGAATATGATGTAGCGCTTGAACTTTTGCGGGAATAATATCCAATTGCTCATGGGTTTCGCTGCCAATACATTTTAATGGGGTACCGTCGTGAGGGCAGATTTTCTGATCGTCAGGCAAATCATGGATAATATCGACACGAGGAATATCGGCAGGAATCGATACGCGTCTTTTGGTACTGCGCGCGTGCGCTGGAATTTCAATTGTGGTGGTGACATCATGAATGTCAGATTGATCATCACCTTCTGGTTCATCAAACAACTCTGCTTGCGTAGGCGATAATTTTTCACTCGATGTTCCGAATTGCTTTTGTTTGAGTGCGCGAATGTAGTCTTCGAGACTTTTGATATAATTTTTTTGATCGGCGATCACTTTATCTTTTGCAGATAAATTTTCTTGCAGCGCATGAATGTCTTTATCAAGTTTGGCATCATTTTTCATGTATGGATTTTACCAAACCACGTAAACATTCTCGATGAATTTAGCTGATTTCCAAAAAATATTTTTCTTGATGCGGTTTAAGCTTCGACATATCCAGCCCGCGTAACAACCATGAAAATTGTTCACCGGATAAATTCAACACGGGATCACCCGCGCGTGGCCATTTGAATTTATCTTTCTCCAGCCTTTTATACCAAAGGCAAAACCCCGTCTTATCCCAATACAGAATTTTAATTTTATCGCGGTGTCGATTGCCAAATACAAATAGAGATTCCGAAAAAGGCGATAGCGCCATCCCCTCCTGCACAATCACCGCCAGACCATTAATCGACTTGCGAAAATCCACGGGTGTACGGTGCAGGTAAATAGCCATGCTCTGCCACTGAATCATGCCAGCGCTCTCACGAACTGCGCAAGCCAATCCGGTGCTGGCATTGTTTCAAAATACAACGCGCAAGAACCCTGGCGCAACACCAGGGTAGGAACGGTGTTTTTCGGTGGCAATGAGGCTGGTGTCGAATGTTTCGCTTGAACAATGGGCATAAACGCGGACTGACCCAGCCCCAATTGTTTTTTTCGCATACTGAAATGTTTTGGACACAGGTCATTTGTCTTGCAAAATTGCTGCGCCGACAACCCGCTTACCGCGTGCTGCGCAAATAAATCTCGCCACTCTTGTTCATTGCGTTTTTTCATAAAACCTCCTGAGGAAAATTGGAGGCGCTACGCTAATAAAAAAATGTGCGGATTAATAGAGTGTAGTTAGTACTGCGCTTAGTACGTCAGGATAAGCTGGCGTTGAATAAAGGGTGAAAGTCCCTGTGAGGTAAGAACTAACCACTCGCCTCAGCCTCGAGCTATGCGTTGATGCGGGTAACTGCATTGATGAAGTGTTAGCAGAGGTGCTTGCAGGCTAAGTATTGAGCCACGAAATGTAATCCCGAGTGCCGACGCTGTTAAGCGAAGCGGAAGGCAATAAGATGATGACCGCTAAGGTAAGGTCATTATTCTACTTGGCGGGGTCGCAGACCTTATGCATGCAAGTACATTCAATGTGCAGAACCTGAGAGATCCCTAAAGGTGCCTCAGATAAATAAACAGCTGAGAGTGGATTGTGAATCAGATAATGAGCAAGACAAACCATAGTCATCCACGGGAAGTCGGACAAGATCGTAGTACCGAAGAAGGCGGCGAACAAAGTGCCTCTAGGCACGGCGGAGTTGCTGGAGGAAAGGGTCTTGACTAAGAGGAACACGAACGAATTCAACTGTCACCCAACTCAGAGTGGGAACATGGCAATGTTGGGGTTTGCTCGTGTGCGTGAACAGGCATTACGCGATAAGGCGCTGCAATTCACTACGCTGCTACACCATGTAACACCAGAACAGCTCAAGCAGAGTTATTTCCAGCTCAAGCGACAAGCAGCAACCGGTGTTGATGGTGTGAGTTGGCAGGATTACCAAGAAAATCTTGACGATAAGATCGTCAATTTGCATGCAAGAATTCACAGTGGTCGCTACACACCCAAACCGGCACGGCGTGTATGGATACCGAAATCGGATGGTACACAACGACCACTGAGTATTCAGAGTCTAGAGGACAAGATCGCGCAACACGCGGTAGTGGCTTTGCTCAATCAAATTTACGAAGTCGACTTTATGGGGTTTTCTTATGGGTTCAGGCCAAACCGAAGTCAACATGATGCATTGGATGCGTTGACCTACGGTATTAGCAAACGCAAAGTGAATTGGGTGCTGGATTTGGATCTGCAAAAGTTCTTCGACACGGTAGAACATGAATGGCTCATTCGCATGATCCGGCATCGTGTGCAAGATAAGCGCCTCATCACACTGATTAAACGTTGGATAAAGGTAGGTGTGGTCGATGACCAAGGGCAGCGAGTGCCTGCTGAGCGTGGCGTGCCACAAGGGGCAGTTATCTCGCCATTGTTAGCCAACATCTACTTGCATTACGCGTTTGATTTATGGAGTCACCAATGGCGCAAGCAGAAAGCGCACGGAGAGGTTCTCATTATTCGCTACGCGGATGATGCCGTGCTCGGCTTTCAAAACAAATGGGATGCGAACGCTTATCTGGCAATGTTAGCACCAAGGTTGAACTATTTTGGCCTGAGTGTACACCCCGATAAGACAAGGCTCATCCGATTTGGGCGATATGCGGCTAGTCAGAGTGCAGCGCGACATCAAAAGAGGCCGGACACATTCGACTTTTTAGGGTTCACGCACTATTGCACAATACGGGAAAATGGTGAATTCAAAGTGGGGCGCAAAACTGTCAGGAAGAGGCTCATCAAACAGATAAAAGCGGTGCAAGATGAATTGCGCAAGCGAATGCATGAAGCACTGGGTAAAACGCTCAAATGGATAAGAGCTGTCTTACTCGGACACATGAATTATTACAGTGTGCCTGGGAACGTTCAGCAAATAAATCTATTCCATCAAGAGGTCGTTAACCGATGGCTGAAAATGTTACGCAGGCGTAGTCAGCGGCACCGGATTATCTGGGCGAAGTTTGGCCCTTGGGTGAGAAGCTATCTTCCAAAAGTACAAGTGATACATCCTTATCCTGAAATGCGCTTTCGCGCCAAATACTCGAAGTAGGAGCCGTATAGGTTAGTAGCCTACGTACGGAACTGTGCGGGGGGTGCTGGGTGACCGGCATTCCTACCGCGACCGGTTTTTCCGAGGTGACTATTTAGTTTGAGTATATGAATTGCTAATTATCCGCATCGACAAATCCACCGCTCTACAATGCTTAGTAAGTGCACCCAACGAAATGTAATCGACCCCGGTTGCAGCTATAGCGG
>JANYIO010000042.1 GCA_025362015.1 Gammaproteobacteria bacterium
GATTTATCGACTATATCGCCATTAATACCTGTGGCTTTGCTGGCCTCCTGAAATGAACCGACTGCTAAAATATCTCCAGTGAATGAGAGCGCTAGGTTATTGCCAAAGTTGTATGAGTCTTGTGGGTTTTGACTCTTTAGGTATGCTTCTTGACTCCATGAATTGTTGGATCGCGCAAAGACGAAGACAGCGCCAGAGCTTACTTGCAATTTATTTTCATTTACTTCAAGAAGTTTCCCATTCAATAAGTCCATTAGCAAACTATTGAGAAAGATATCGTCGGCAATAGGATTGATACCGCCATCTGCATTAAAGTCTCCCGTAGCACCAGCAGCAATAGTGTTGCCATCGCCAGAAATTGCGACACTAACGCCGAATTGTTGATGTAATAAGTTGTGTGAAGCTTTTAGTTTTTGTTGAAATGACCATTGGCCATCTATGTGCGTAAATACGTAAGTAGCTCCTGAATATACACGAGGGCTTGCTGAGCTTGCTGTAACAGTTGCTTGGTTTGAGTTGCTATCAAGATTTTCACTATCAGCTCCTACTGCTAAAGTGCTGCCATCAAAAGACAATGCAACGCTAATCCCAAAATCACTAGCCGCTGTTGCATCGGGTGCTTTAACAAAAGCATCTTCGGTCCAATTACCAAGGTCATCTAACTTATATAGATAAATAGCGCCGGAGTTAATGCCGCCGGGCAAGGAGCTGCTAGAGGTTGATGAGTTACTTTTTGGACTGCTATTTGAACTGCTATTTGAACTACTGCTGGATGAGCTTCTACTGGCATTAAAATCAAAACATTCACTGCTTGTGCTGTTTCGGGGAAACGTAAAAACATTCTTAAAATTATCAAAATAGAATGAATCGCTGGGGATGCCTACCGCTAATTCTTTACCATCACCAGACAGCGCCAGAATACTGCCGAAATGTACATCAGAGCTGTTAAATGATTTTATATAGGTTTGTTTCGTCCAGATATTATCGGTGCGTTTAAACATGTAAATAGCACCTCTATCGGTCGTTAGATGCGCTAAAATGCTCCTGCTGGAGCTGCTGTATAAGCTTGTGGTGGTATATTCGAGGTCCTCTTCAGAGCATTTAATACCAATTGATAAGCTGTCTTCCAAAATGGCGCTTACTGCCAGAGTACTTCCATCTGCGCTGAGTGCAACTTGATAGCCAAAGCGGTCATTAGGCAATGTGAGATAAGTATTGGCGTTAGGTTGTTCCGTATTAGATGCTTTTAAGTAAGCTTGTTGTTGCCAATTATTGGATTCATCTTTAACAAATATATACACAGCACCAGAGTTAGGGCTTTCGTCGTTTAATTGATCGCCATTGATAACGTTTGATTTGCTGTCTTCGGCGGGGGCTCCAACGGCTAAGGTTTTCCCATCGCCCGATATGGCAATACTCCAACCAAACCAGTCATCAGCTTCTGCATTGGAGGCTTTAATGTAGGTAATAGCATCAAGCATGGCGCTATCGATTATTATGTCAGAGGAATCTTCGCAAGCGGCAGTATCGCTACAAGCTTGTACTTTATAGACGCTATTAAGCCAATCAGTGAGGTGAACACTCACAGCATCAGTCACACTTATGGTGTGGTTAACAAGATCAACCGTGCCATTAAGATTAGCGCCAACCTGTACAAAGCTACTGTTATTGTCAGTCTTGTCAGCTTTTTTGAATAGCTTGTAGTAGGTAGTACCGCTAGGGATGCTAGAGTCAGTCCATTTAAATGTAAGCGTTTTAGTATGGCTTGCCGATACATTTACCTTTGGCCATATGCCGCTCTCTGCAGGATGAACCGGCGTGGGTACAAAAATATGAGCGCTGGAGCTGCTACGGCTACTAGATGAGCTAGCAGTATTTTTTTTATCACTACCGCCGCAGGCGGCTAATAGCAGGCTAAAGCCTATCAATGAGAGTAATAACGTACTTTGTTTAAGCAAACGCGGGATGGTAACAGTATTCATTCAGCCAATTTCCTGATGTTTCAATTTAGCCGGCGATTCTGTGTGGCTCGGCGCTTGGTGTCAATCTAAACCCATCAATATCGTCAATGCGTATGTAAATATGGCAGCACTTTTGATCTGGTCGTGGGTGAAGCAGTTTTAGGACACGTGACCGCAGAAGTGGTTCCGTTATTGCATTATCTAGGTGCAGCATCTATTTTTTTGTTGCTATTCGTATTGTGTGAGCTATGAAGTTGGTTTTCCGAGTTGATAAATTGATAAGTAGAAGGCAAAAGAGTTTTTATGTTAGAGGCTTAATAAAGTGTATTTGCTAATGATAGAATGCGATTTTGCCGAGTTTTCAGATTTTCCTGGTTTTAAGATTTTAAGATGGTAGCAAGATGCATAATTTCCCATAACCTCTTTTAAAATAAAGTATTTATGCAATTGCGGTATACACCAACAATTGCTCATCCTTAAGTAAGTTTACCTTTTTCGAGACATTGTTATGTATGCCAGTACCATTCGCGATATTTTGACCAAACACGCAAGACTTCCGCACGATGTAAACACCCTCACATTGACCGACGATCTTTATGATAATGGTCTGACATCGCTAAGTACTGTTAACATTATGTTAGCCATTGAAGATGCGTTTGACATTGAGTTTCCGGATACCAAGCTTAATCGCAAAACCTTTAGCTCCATTGAATCTCTAGTAGAAACAGTAACGGAATTGCTTAACCGCTAATATCTTAATTTATGTAACTTTAATTGTAGGGAACAGATTATGAATACGAGTATCAATGCCGAACAGGAATTTGACATGTTGCTTGCGCATGTGCAGCAGCTTGGTCGTGATCTCATTCGCCCAATCGCAATTGATGTAGATCGAGATGCTCGTTTCCCCAAGGAAGCTTTTGATGCATTTAAATCGTGCAAATTGTTAAGTGTGTACGTGCCGAAAGCAATGGGTGGCATGGGCTTGAGCATCACTCAAGTCTGCAAACTTTGTGAAATTCTCGGTGGCTATTGCGCTTCTACGGCGATGATTTTTGCCATGCACCAGATTCAGGTTGCTTGCATAGTGCATCACTGCGAAGGCTCCGATTTTTTTCAAAATTTTTTACGTGATCTTGTGCGTGAGCAATATTTACTTGCTTCGGCCACTACTGAGTTGGGTGTTGGTGGGGATTTGCGCAGTAGCCAATGCGCGGTTCAGGTTACGGGTGATAGTTTTATGTTAGAAAAACAAGCTCCGGTTATTTCCTATGGTGCGCAAGCTGATTTTATTTTAGTGACGTGCCGTAAAAATAGTGATGCCATGCCGTCAGATCAGTTACAAGTATTAGTGGATCGTCGTGCTGCGAAACTTGACCCCATTTCTACGTGGGATACGCTGGGTTTTCGCGGCACTTGCAGCTCAGGTTTTCATCTTCAGTCAAGTGGTCATGTCCAACAAATTCAACCAGTCCCTTTTGCTGATATTTTAGCGCGCACTATGCACCCGGTTTCGCATTTGGTCTGGGGTTCGCTGTGGCTTGGCTTAGCGCAAGATGCAGTGGCTATTGCTCGTGGTACCGTTCGTGCGGCTGCACGTAAAAATCCTGCTACGCCACCTATTTCAGCATTGCGGCTTACCGAAGTAGATGAGCAGCTTTACAACATGCGCGCGAATGTGCAAATGACACTGAATGATTATCAGCAAAAATTATTGACCAATGATAGTGAGGCATTCGAACAATTTTCTTATGCCCTGGGTGTGAATAATCTGAAATTGTGCAGCTCTGAATTATTAGTCGAAATTGTTTCGAAAACGATGATGATTGTCGGCATTATGGGTTATAAAAATGATTCACCGATTAGTCTTGGTCGCCACCTGCGCGATGCTTACGGTGCTGCCTTGATGGTTAATAACGACCGCATTCGCAATCACAATTCCACCATGCAAATTATGGTAAGGGATGGCCGATGAGTGAAATTCTGCCGCTTAATCCTGCAAGCTACATCAGGCATGCGATTCATCAAGGCGATCGGAATTGGGCAGAAACCAATTGCTATGTTGATGTATTAGTTGAATTGATTCATAGCCTAGGTTTTGAACCTCTGGCAGCGCTGCCTTTTGCTCTGACGATTGATTACGAAGTAGATCAGTGGGGATTTTTTAAATTCCCGCACAAAGATTTATTCGAATTGTATGGCTTGGAGATTCAAGAGTTTAATCCGTGGCGCAATCTACCAGAACTTATTGAGCAGCAAGTTTTGGCAGGCCGGCCAGTTTTGGTGGAAATGGATTCTTACTATTTGCCCGATACCCAAGGCATGGCCTACAAACTTGCGCATGTAAAATCCACTATAGCGGTAAACAAGCTAGATCGTGCACAAGAAGTCATGGGCTATTTTCACAATCAAGGTTATTACGAGCTTTCCGGTGAAGATTATCGCGCGATTTTTCAAGTTGATGGTTTGGTGCATGAGCGTATGTTACCTACGTATATTGAGTACGTAAAATTGCGTCATTTACATTCAACTCCTACAGGTGCAGCACTGCTGAAAGCATCTGTGGTGTTGCTCAAAGAACATTTGCATCTTATCCCCCAGCAAAACCCATTTACCCATTTTAAAACAGCATTTGCACAGGATTTTATCTGGCTGCAAGCGCAACCTATAGAAACGTTTCATTTATATTCTTTTTCTAATTTGCGTCAGTACGGTGCTTGTTTTGAGTTGGTTGAAACTTATTTACGCTGGTTGCAGGTGCAGGGTGAAGAAGGATTACAAGATGCTATTGCTGCCTTTGGGCGCATTACTGTCAATGCAAAAACTTTTCAATTTCAATTGGCCAGAGCTATGGCACGTAAGCGTGAACTTGATGGCGCCGCTATTGATGATATGGGGCGAGATTGGCAAACGGGTATGGATGTGTTGAAGCGCTGCTACTTACGCACCTAGGATTTTTACGGCCGACTGAATTAACTGAAGATATTTTATGAGTCCACAGGATTACTCACTATACCAGCGTATGGCCGGTATTCATCAAGAATTACTTCTTAGTGGTTGGCACATTCAAAAAACTGCTGCGGGAGCCGTTAATCAGCCTGCGCATTTAGCTACCTCTGCTTGGCAACCCACACAAGTCCCTGGAACAGTCGCACAACATTGTATTGCTCATGGTTTGGATGCATCGAATATAGATGATGCGGACTGGTGGTATACCGCCGAAAGTGATTTGCCGGAAAGGGTTAACACTTCAACGTTGGAAATCATTTTTACGGGATTGGCGACACTCGCCGAAGTTTGGCTTAACGGACAATTACTCGCTACCAGTCAATCCATGTTTGTACCTCTGTGTTTACCGGCACCGCTTATTAGCGGGCGCAATTGTTGGCATTTGTGTTTCCGTTCATTAGCTCAAGCTCTTGGTCAGCGTCGCCCTCGACCCAGCTGGAAAACACCGCTTGTAGAACAACAACAGTTGCGTTGGTTTCGCACTAGTTTGTTAGGTCGCATGCCCGGTTGGACGCAGCCTTTACCCGTAATAGGCCCTTGGCAGGCGGTACATTGCTACGAAAAAGCTGTGGTTTTTTTGCGCGATAGTCATATCAGCACAGGCTTTAGCCGTAACAATAATGTTTCTGATGGTGCATGGTTGAAAGCTAACTTCATCCTTGAAGTAGCAACAGATCAAATTCCCACGGGATGTTTAAAGATTAGCAATCAAGAGCTGCCTTTAATGTTTCGTCAAGAGACCGGGCAGCAGGAATCCAGGCAGCAAGTACCTAGGAAACAAGAACCCAGAAAATGGATCGCTGAAATAACAACTACACTAGCGGATATGCCACGTTGGTGGCCGCATACTCATGGTGATTCGCCGTTAGTGGCAGCCGAGCTGCAAGTTACGCTTAATCAGCCATTCAACTTTCCACTGGGTAAGCTTGGATTTAAATCGTTAGAGCTATGCAGAGATAACGGGAAACTAGCTTTTGTTATCAACGGGCAAGAAATTTTTTGCCGTGGTGCCTGCTGGACTCCTCAGGATGTGGTGACGTTATCTAGCTCAGCTGAACAATTGCGCAACAGTTTGCTGCAGGCGCGGGATGCTGGCGTCAACATGCTGCGCATCAACGGCACTATGGCGTATGAGTCGGATGATTTTTACAGTCTCTGCGATGAATTAGGCATTCTTGTTTGGCAAGATTTTATGTTTGCCAATATGGATTATCCAACACAAGATAAAGATTTTGCCGCGCTTATCGATACCGAAGTACAACACCACTTGCGCCGTTTATCCGCCCATTGCTGCATAGCGGCTTATTGCGGTGGCAATGAGGTCTATATGCAAGCTGCTATGGTAGGCCTACCAGCATCAGCTTATAGGAATGCTTTTTTTGATCAGCAATTACCTGAGCGCTGTGAGCAATTACACTCGGGGATAGTTTATTTTCCATCCTCACCCTGCGAAGGTGATTTACCTTTTCTTCCCAATGTGGGGACTAGCCATTACTACGGTGTTAGTGCTTATCGCCAGCCGGTGGCGGATGCAGAATTGTCGCAGGTAAAATTCGCCACCGAATGCCTGGCATTTTCTAATATTCCAGAAGCCAATACGTTGGATAAACTATTTCAAGGCAAACAACCCTATATGCACAGTCCTTTGTGGCAAGAGGGTGTGCCGAGAATGGCAAGTTCTGGTTGGGATTTTGAAGATGTGCGAGATTTTTATTTAACTGAACTTTATGGTATTAATCCCGTTGCACTGCGTGCTTACGATACTCCGCGTTACCTTGAGTACTCGAGAGTGCTAACAGGGGAAATAATGGCGCAGACAATTGCGCTGTGGCGTTCCCAATTTACTCCTTGCGCGGGAGCACTAATGTGGTTCTGGCGCGATCTGCAATTGGGTGCTGGTTGGGGCTTGATAGACAGTCTTGGTCAACCCAAGGCGGCTTATTATAGTTGGAAGAGGACGTGTCAGCCGTGCGCTATATTTTTACTTGATCGCGGTTTAAATGGTTTAGTGATTGAGCTTATTAACGAAACGGCTCAAGGGCTGGATTTGCGCATAGAGCTGCATGGTTACAATGCACAAGATGCTGAAACTATTGCGGTAAACCATTCAATTCATTTGCCTGCACGTAGCCAGCAAACATTAATGGCAGATGCTTTAATTGGGCACTTTACCGATCTTCCGCACAGTTATAGATTTGGCCCTATTCAACATCGGTTGCTACACGCACGTTTGCTTGACATAAAAACTGAAACGTTAGTGAGTGAAGATTTTTATTTTCCGCAGCGAGAATTTTTATCGCGGCAGCGGCAGCAGGGAATCAATATAGAAGCAACGGAAATTGCAGCGGGACAATACTCGATTAAAGTATTGAGCCCGGTTTTTTTGCAATGGGTAAAGTTGGATTTGCCTGGATTTCAATTATCCAATAACTATTTTCATCTCGCACCGAATAGATTCATAGAAATAATAGCGCGCAGCCAAAACATTTCCGAAGCTACGCCTTTGAAAGGATATTTAGAAGCGATTAATTTACAGGAATCTTTGCGAATCAGATGCTAACGCCCGAACCTAATTCAATACCTACAGTATTGTCTGACGCAATTCATACTGCGCCAACGAAAACGTTTGTCGAGACTCAGCCCTCATCTTTACCTTATCTTTTTTCTCCGAGCTGTCCTCAGGTTGCGCGGCAGTTTGGTTATTTCGCTACAAAATCTGCTCCTGTATTTGCGTGGCAACATTTTTCTTGCGCGACAATTACACGCAAAACAATAGTGATTTTGTGTTACCCAATGGGTTATGAATACACTCACAGCCATCGTTCATTTCAACATTGGGCTGATCAACTGGCCGCTATTGGTTGCCTGGTGATTCGTTTTGATTATTCAAGTACGGGCGATTCTCCAGGGCGTGAGCTACCGGATGATCTTTTGCCAATTTGGTTAGCCAATATCACAGCGATTGCTGAACAAGCGCGCACGGCTTATCCGGAACATCAACTTTGCCTCGCAGGTTTGCGCTTCGGCGCCACACTCGCTTATTTAGCTGCACAAACGTTGCAGGCTGATCATCTTATTGTGTGGGAGCCCATAGTGCAGGGCAGGCGTTATCTGCGTGAGCTTCAGGCGCTCGCAAAGTTTGGTGTTGATAGCGAAGAAACAGATGCTGATTACACTGAATTTGCCGGATTTTTAATGTCGCATGCCACGGCTAAAACTTTAAAAACAATTAATTTAATGGATGTACCTTTGCTACCAAGTACACGAGTTCTGTGTATTTATCGCGAGGATGGCAATCATAACAATGACTTTACTAATCAGTTACAAGTGCAAGGTATTCAGGTAGAGATTCAATGCCAACCTGGTTATGAGGACATGTTGGCAGTTCCACATCAGACGTTGGTACCGCATCAGGCTATAGCTGCTACTGCAACATGGTTGGCTCAAGGTACTCGTTGTTTTTCTGAAAGCTCTCAACCATTACCCATGCTGAGTGAAATTAATTTAGAAAATGAAATTCAAGAACAAGGAATTTGGTATGACGCTATTGGTACTGCAGCAACTAGTACAGCAACAACAGTGCAAAATGATTCTCTTCAGCATCGTTTGTTTGCCATTTTAACTCGTCCTAAAACGGTTAATACAAAACACCCTTTAGTTATTTTACTTAACTCTGGCGCTGTGCATCACGTCGGCCCCAATCGGGTTTACACACACGTGGCGCGAACTATTGCAGAAGCTGGTTTGCTGTGTGTTCGCCTGGATATTGAAGGCCTTGGTGATAGCTTTAAACCAGATCTTATTCGCGAGAATCATCCGTTTCAAACTACTACTCAAGCTAACCTTGCAACGGCTATGGATTACTTAAAACATTGTCGGCTCGCACAAGATTTTATTGTGGGTGGAATTTGTTCTGGTGCGCACGCCGCTTTTCATGGTGGGTTATCGCTTGGTGCTCCAGTTATCCGTGAAGTGATGCTGATCAACCCTTTGGTTTTTTATTGGCAAGATGGAATGACGTTGGATATTCCCGGTGATATTCAAATCGCGCAGGATTCAAAATATTATTCAAGTTCCATGCGGGACCCAAAAAAATGGTTAAAATTTTTGACCGGTAAAGCGTCCACTGCCTCCATTGTTAAGTTTATAAAAGATCGTTTTGTTGAACGCGCACGAGTGATATTGAAACATCTTCGCGAAAGTGTATTAAATGAACATTCGCCACTGTCGGCTGATTTGCTTCGCATCACTCACGCTAATATTCCTATTAGCTTGCTGATATCTGCTTCTGATCCAGGGCTTGAATTAGTTAAATCACAAGCCAGGCGGACGCTGAAAAAAGGCCAGTCTTCCGGCATTATTCGTGTGAAAACATTTGCCGGGGCTAATCATACATTTTCGCGTTTACAACATCGTAATGATTTGATGGCCTATATGCATAAGAAATTTTCTGACGAATATCAGTAATCAATTAACCCATTTAAAAAAAGGAAATCTTGATGGTTCATCTTGTTCAACAGTATTTCAGCCAAAGCGCACAAAAGCACCCAGATAAAATTGCTGTATGTTGTGAAGATGTTGGGATCACTTATAAAGAGCTTGAGCTATTTTCTAATGCGTTTGCACGTTGTATTCAAAACGCTGGTATAAAAGCCGGTGAGCTAGTGCCTTTTTTTATGAAAAAAAGTGTCAATTCGGCTAAATCTTTTTTAAGTATTTTAAAAGCAGATGCAGCTTATGTTCCTATTGATTCCAATTCGCCAGCGCAGCGCTTAGAAGCAATTTTAGCGAGCAGTAAAGCGCGTATGCTAATCGTGGATAATGCCAGCGAAACGCGATTTAAAGAGCTGCTCCCTAACAATTCTGTGCAGTTGATTAACGTCGAAACTTTTACCTGTGGTAATACCTCTGCTGGTGGTGATACCTCTACCTTAAAGTATAAAAATCTATCGATTGATATCGCCTATGTTTTATTTACTTCTGGTTCTACGGGAATACCAAAAGGGGTAATGATCCCCCATCAAGCGATTGTTGATTACATTGAATTCTGTGTGGATAATTTTAAAATAAATGCAGACGATCAAGTTGCGAACCATGCGCCTTTATATTTTGATAATTCCACTTTCGATATTTATACCGCATTTAAAGCTGGCGCTACTTTGCATTTAGTGCATGAAGAATTAAATGCAGTGTTACCCGTTTTAGTGAAATGGTTATCAGAGCGTAAGATCAGTGTATTTTTCTGTGTGCCATCGGTATTAACCATGCTGCATAAATCGCGCAGATTAAAACCGGATAGTTTTCCTGCACTGAAACATCTCATTGCCGCTGGTGAAGTTTTACCACCTGCCGTGACTGCGGAATGGATGAAGCTTTATCCTCATGTGACATTTACCAATATGTATGGCCCAACTGAAATTACCGTGGACTGCAGCTTCTACACAATACCAACTCCACCGGGGCCAGAGTGCACCAGTATTCCCATTGGTAAAGCGCGACCTAATATGGATTTATTAATTCGTGTGGAGGATGGCAGTATTATTAAAGCTCCCGGCACGGGTATTGAAGGAGAATTATTGGTGCGTGGTTTATCGGTTGCTTATGGTTATCTCGGGGATACAGAGCGCACTAAGCAAGTATTTATTCAAAACCCTCACCACAATTTATTTCATGATCTATTGTATTGCACGGGTGATTTGGTTCGAGTCGATCAAGAGGGAAACTTTATTTATCTGGGGCGGATGGATACCCAAATTAAGTTCATGGGTTATCGTATAGAGTTAGGTGAAATTGAATCTATCATTGGTACTATCGATGGCGTAGAAGAAGCTGTGGTTGTATACAACAACAGCTCGGATGAAAGCCAAAAAGTTATCGCAGCATTAATTTCTCTTAAGGCTAATTATCTTTTGGAGCAAGTGAAAACAACTCTTAAAGCACGTTTACCCGGGTACATGGTTCCCGCCATCATTCAACAAACAACAGCTGAATTTCCGCGGACCGCTAATGGAAAATATGACCGAAAGTCAATTTTAACGCTGCTTTGCGGCTAATAATTCTACCTGTATAGCAGCAACATTTCTCGCTGTAGAAAAGCTCCTTGCAAAAAATAACATGAACTGAATATCAGTTCATGTTATTACTAAATATTCGAAAAAGCAGAGCTTCTATTACCTGCTAGACTCAATACAGTAAAAGAGCCTTCACACGATTAAGTGTAAAGCGGCTGTTTTTAAAAAATTGGGGACCTCGACATATCCATGCGCCAAATCGATTTAATCAAACTTTATAGCTTAAAGCGCTGCCTGGTAATTGATGACATGCCAGATGTGCGTGTGGCTATATCGGGGATGTTGCGGGTTTTTGGTGTAGAAAAAATTGATGTAGTGGCGAATGGTGAACAGGCTATTGAGGCTTGTAATAACACGCAGTATCAATTGGTACTTTGCGATTACAATTTAGGTGCCGGTAGGGATGGCCAACAAGTTTTGGAAGAATTGCGATATCGCAACCGCTTAAATAACACCAGTATTTTTGTCATGATCACGGCTGAATCTTCCCGCGAAATGGTTCTTGGTGCACTAGAATATCAACCTGATGATTATGTTACAAAACCTATCACCTCGGCTTTATTACGTTTGCGTTTAGATAGAGTGATGATTCGCCATCAAGAGTTATACAGCATCAAACAAGCGTTGGACGAAAAGGATTATGTTGCGGCTGAGCAGCGTTGTCAGAATCGTCTGGATGACAACACCAACTTTCGCGGAGCTTGTTTACAAATTCAGGCAGAAATGAATTTACGATTATTTAACTTTAAGCGTGCCGAAAAAATTTATACCGGTGTACTCACTGAGCGCCCGGTACTCTGGGCAAAATTAGGTTTGGGTAAAACCCAGGTCGCTAAGAAAGAATATGACAAAGCTGAAAAAAATTTAAAGGAAGTTATAACAATGGATAGCCGTGTTGTAGAGGCGCATGATTTATTGGCAGACGCTTATTTGGGAGCAGGTGATCCCTTCAAAGCACAACAAGCTATGCAAGAAGCCGCCAATGTTTCACCAAAGTCAGTTATGCGTCAACGTCGCTTGGCTGCGCTGGCTAAATCAAATGAAGATAATGAAGCCTGCCTTGAAGCTAGCCGTCGGGTTATTAAAACCGCGCGCAATTCTTGTTATGAAACAGCAGATGATTATTTTAATCTCGCCCGTGAACTCACTGATTTAAGTGATGCTAATAATACCGAAAAATATAATAAAGAAACTTTTGAAGTATTGCAGCGTTTAGAGCGGCGACCTTATTTTGATGTGAGTGCTGATATTCAAACTAATTCGCTTAAGTCTCGTGTTTTACTGCATCAAAAAAAACCTGGCGAAGCAGCGGTGTGTCTTAATAAAGCAAAAAAATTATATGAAGAGAAAAAAGATGAAGTTAAACCTGCAGTCGGTTTAGATGTTGCCCAAAGCTTAATTGCCAGTGGTAATAAAGATGCAGCCGATGAATTACTGCATCATTTAGTTGAAAAATTTTCTGGTAATGATGCGCTTATCGCCAAAGTAGATGCTATGTCGGATACACCCAAGAGCAAGGAAGGTCGCCAAAAAGTAACTGACATGACAAAATCAGGCATTGACTATTATGAAAAAAATCAATTTTCTGAGGCAATCAAAACCTTTAAAGATGCGATTGCTATTTTTCCTGGTCATGTCGGGTTAAATCTTAATCTGGTGCAGTCAATTGTCGATGAGTGCAAAAAAAATGGCAAACAAAGTAAATTTGAAAGTATCTGTCGCAAATCATTAGTGCGAATAGCTAATCTTTCTCCCGATAATTCACAATACGCTCGTTATCAATATTTAATTAAACAAGTAGATGAATTATTTTAGTGGTATGACGCAGTAATAAATTACCTTCGTTAAGGAAATTATATTGGAGTATATTGGGAAGTTATAAGTATGGGTGCGGTAATAATAACCGATATTCATTTACAATGAATTGGTTGCAACGCGCGCTGTTTCTGCTTTAGGTGTTGCGATATTGACGGGATATAATTTCGCACGCAAAATCATAAAGGGTGTTTCTATTAACAGATAGAGTAACCAACCCGCGAGAATGCTGAGACTCATAATAATGGAGATACCTAACAAGGAGTTAATGTTGATATCCCATTCTGTGAGTGGTGAGCCCAAAAGTTTAAAGAGTGGTTTATGAATTAGATAGATCGCGTAGGACCAAAGTGCAAGGTTAGCCGCTCCTGGTATAGATATTTTATACAGTAATGAGTTAGTGCAAAGCGCCGATAAGGTTAATACTCCAAAACTCACAGCAAGTAATGAATAGCCAAAAGTAGACATCAAAAAACTATATCCATAATTATCTATTTCAAGGTAATTTGAGAATAAATAAAACATGCCAGCAACACTCACCACACCACCCACGAGTAATAGATTTCCTTTTTTTGCAGTTTTAGCAAAGGCATCAGGATGAAAGTTTTTAAAAAGCGCAATTGCAATGCCTGGCAATAATTCGTCAAAACGAGTAAATCTTGAATAATAAATATGTTCATAATAGTCGGACATGCTTATTCCGGCTTGCCCGTGATCTAGCCACATGAAACCTCGGAGTATCATGCCTGTCAGTATTCCTACAATAATCAATAACCAGCTCAGTAAAATGGATTTACGTGTGCTGGCGATGAGTAGTGCAAGCAAGGGAAAAATAAGATAAAACTGTTCTTCAATACACAGTGACCAGGAATGAGTAAAAGTCTCGCCGGGGTGAAATGCAAAATTCTGTGTAAACGTCAGAAATTGCCAGAACGGTGCTGTAACGGTTCCATCTAAAGCCAAAGGAAAAATAAAATAGAGTGTCAACACAAAATAATAATTAGGTAATGTGCGCAACAACCGGCGAATGTAAAATAGTTTTAGCGAAAAATCTTCCTTTCGGGCAATGGCTGCTAATACTTGATTGCCGATTAAATAGCCACTCAAAACAAAAAATAGGTCAACGCCTGTCCAGCCCAGCTCGCTAATAAAACCAACATTATTTTGGTGACTAACAACAACTTTATAATGAAATATTAAGACGATAATAATTGCGATTGCGCGAAGGGTATCTAATCCATGCAGACGTTTGTTGTTTTTATTTGCTTGAGTGTAGAGCATTCTTCCTAATTTCCTGTTTGTTATTTTAACTTCGTGAAGCGCGAACATAATAATGCGTGACAGACTTTTTAGCTACTGCATCCCTGCAGTAATTACTTTAAAAGTTTGTTAAAACTTAAGGTTTAACAAAACGCAATGTAAATCTATCACTTTCACCAATAGCTGCATATTTTGCATGATCCTTTTCTCCTTCCTCAAAGGTGGGCGGTAAGCTCCATACGCCGTTTGGATAATCCTTGGTGTCTTTTGGGTTATTATTAATTGCACTGGCCTCCACGAGTTTAAAGCCAGCTTTTTCTGCTTCAGTTATTACAAAAGCTTCAGGCTGATAACCAGAATTTTTTACTTCTGCGAAAGTTTTGCCTTCTGCCGCGCGATGATCCTCAATACCTAATATTCCGCCAGATTTAAGAACTCTAAATGCTTCTTTAAAAAATATACCTTGCATGTCTTTCATCGAGAAGTTGTGAACATTGCGGAACGTTAATAAATAATCTGCCGAACTTTCTGCGCCAAAATTTAATACTGGTGGTGCATCAGCAGTGGGTTGTGAGAGTGTGATGGTTTTTATTTTGTCGTAGTGGGTCGGGTCGGCAGTAAATTTTTCTTTTTGTCCTGCATCTTCCGGGTTTCCATTTATGTTGATGATAGTGAGTTCGCCTTTGTCGCGTAGAAATGGAGCGAGAATTTCTGTGTAATAGGCATTTCCTGTGGGAAATAATTCAATCACAGAGGCATTCGGTTGGACGCCGAAAAACGTTAAGGTTTGTAGTGGGTGACGGTATTGGTCGCGCACGCGGTTTTTTTCTGCGCGCCAGGAGCCATTAATATTGGTTTCCAATTGTTTTTGCACACTTGCATTGGATTTTGCTAAAGCAAAAGACGAATTGCCAATGATCAGCGTCAGAGTTATTACGGGTAATGCAATGCATTGCGTGATAGTACGTAGTGATTTATTCATTATTGCAGTTTCCTAAAGAAGCTGTTTTGTTTGGAGGCCATCTTGGAACAGCAAAATGGGATGACCTGAAATGCAAATACCAATACCAATGCTCAGGTGCTGCAACAGCTCCAGTGCAGCAAAGGTATTTGCGTTTTTTAGGAAAGGTATTTGCGTTCTTAAGAAAGATATTTACATTTTGAAGAAAGATATTTACGTTTTTAGAATTAAACCTGTCGCCATTAACACAGCAATTCCACCGGCTATATTGGAAAGTTGGATGGACTCTTGTAAGAAGAGGAATCCCCATAGCAAGCTAAATAAAGGAATTAAAAAAGAAACAGACATAGCGCGTGTAGCGCCGATCCTGGCCACTAATGGAATAAAAATAATTTGTGCGAGTGCGGATGGGAGTACAGCAAGTGCAGTGAGCAAACCTATTGCGAACAATGAAGGTACGTGAGTTGGTAATGCAATCGGGAGGGTTGGTAGCATCATGGCTGCTGCCATCACCATAGAACCTGTCGCCATGGCCAGTGGCTCTATGTGATGGGCAGATGTCGCGCAAGTGTGGTGTTTTATCACTATCACTGATAATGCAAAACATGCAGGTGCGGCTACGCAGGCAGCTAGGGCGAATAGTGTTGGTTGGCAATGAAGCATGGAGCCAGTACCCACCAGCAACAGAACGCCGGTTAGGCCTATTAGTAACCCGACTAGTTTCCGTGTAGTGAATTGTTCGGCCAGCCAGATAATGGAAAACACTGCGCTAAAGAGCGGAGAAGTTGCGTTGAACAGGGCGGAAATAGCTGCAGGTAAAAAATGTGCCGCGTAAGAAAATAAGAAGAAGGGTAGTGCTGCGCCGAATAATCCGGCGAGGGCGTAGGGCTTAAGATTTCGTTGCCAATTTAACGAGATCCCTTGAGTTTTCGCGAAGCCGAATAGAAAGATGCTCGCAAGTACAATTCTTAATGTTGCAGCAAACAGAGCGCCAGTTTCCGGCACGGCCAGCCGCATAAAAATAAACGATGCGCCCCAAATCGCCGCGAGAAAACCCAGCCTAGTAATATCCCCACTAGAAAGTTTGTCGTTACAAATAGTTATGGGGGGGTGTGACGACGCTAAAAAGTTATTAGCTAAATCACAAGTTTTGCCATCAAGCGTGTTAGACATATTAAGACTCAATGGGTGAAGTCACCCGTAAACATTGAGTCTTAAATCTCTAGGAAATCTTGGCTGGTGCCCAGTTAAACTTTATGAAATTTTATTAAATGTATGATGTATATAGATTTTATTGTATTTCAACAGGTTTGGCTGATTCTAATTCGAACAACATATCCGTAAATTGATTTGCTTCAATGAGTTTTTTTGCATCGTTATAGTGTTTTTTAACAAGTTCAGATTTACCCTGAAGTGCAAATAGCTTGGCCAATTTGATGTGACTCGCACTGATGCCAATGGGGCAGCGGATAACAGTATCGAATTTTAGCGATTGTTCATACGAAGCTTGTGCAAGATCATAGGCGCCATTTTGTTGTTGAATGACGCCGCGCATTTCTGCAACGCTAGCTTGGTAGAGAATATCATTATTGGTTGCCGCAAATTGTTCTGCGGAATCGAGAGTTTTTAGTGCCTCAGCTAGCTTGCCTTGTTGCCATTGCATGATTGCCCAGAATAAGTAAATTTTGGCGGAGTTGGCATTGCTTTCGGTCTTTGCTAAAGCCAGGGCTTCATCTATTTCAGATTTTGCTTGATCAAACTTGTTGGTGTGCACAAACATTTCAACCAACTTTTCGCGTGCGATCAGGTTGTGGGGTTCCAGTTGCTTTAGGCTAACGAGAAGGCTTTGCGCCGCATCATATTCTTGTTGCTCCAACTTTTCTTGCGCGCGTGCCATTAACTCATTAGTAAAAGTGGTTTGCGCGTTCGTATCTGCATTTTGTAATTTTTGCCCGGTTTGGCTGACAATCACTTGTGCCAACTTATTCACTGCCAAGGTAAGATCTCTGTCAAAAATTACACCGCGTTTAATATCGTTTTTGTAACGAAGTTTATAATCAAGTTGATAGCCTTCAACTGTCCCCGATAATTGCGATTCTACAATTAAAGTGGCGCCAGATATTTCAAAAATTCGCGCGACTTTTTGCGAATCGTAATCGCGTGGTAATTGCGCATACTCCATTAAATGCAGTACATACTCAGTTGTCATTACCTGTACGTTTTTGTTGGGCACCAACAAATGGATCAGTTGATCCATGCCACCTAGCGGAACCCAATTGTGATCATTGCCGGCGATATGATTTTTCATCGGCAACACAATAACGACTTCTGTTTGTGACGGGGTGGAATTGTGTTTGCCAAGCAACGTATTAAAAATTGCCGCAAAAGCTACCAGCAAAACCACAGCAATAATAGCTGCAGTGTAAATGCCGCGTTTGCTAATCTTATTGGATCTAAGTTCCTCGGATTTAAAAGATTCTTTGGGTGTATCTATTACTTGTGGCTCAGTATCGGCCATTTGTTTCTTTACATCTGCCGCCCAGGCATAACCTTTACGGGGATAAGTTTGAATAATTTCAGTATCACCAAATAGTTGCCGTAGTTCGCGAATCGATTGAACTAGCACTTGCTCTTCAACAGTTACATCGTCCCAGATGGTATTGAGTAAATAGGTTTTGCTAAGCACTTCGCGAGGTTTTTCGAGTAGCAATAATAAAAGTGCAAAGGTTTTTGGGCGAACTTGAGTAAGATTGCTCCTTTTCTCGATAACTTGCCGATGAGGATAAATCGTAAATTCCTGGCTTAGATAAATAAAATTCAAAAATTTCTCCGTTTTAGCAAACTGCCTATGATTTGCATTTTAAAGTTAAAATGAGCTTTATGTCGCACAACATTGTATTATTTTCTCGGTTGAGAAAATAAATCTTTATTCATAATTGTAAACGTAAATTTTGTTTTATTCTTTGCGCAAAATCATCGCGCACCTCGGCAGTGGCGGCATAGTGATCCCATTCGCTCACAACGGTGGTAACTTGTTGAATGATTTGTTTTGCTTCTTTGGTAAAGTTGCTGATTAATGTGGCCGCTTGCATAAGATCATCGAGTACAAAATTGTCGCGTTTTCCATTTAAGCTTAATTGATGTGAATCAACCCAGGGTGAACCGGGCTTGTAGCTATAGGCTATGTCAAATGCAGGCGCAAGTTGCCATTGATCGTGCGGGCCCGCTAATAAAAAACCGGTATTTTTGGTATGGTCATCGTGATTGCGCGCCACAATGTTGAATACCATACGACGATATATTTCTACTGCTTCAGCGCGAGTTAAACGCAATTGCCGCGCAACCGAAAATAATTGTTCGTAACTATAGTGGCCAGGTTTTTTATAGTCGGCGTGATCCATGGCGCAGAGTGATTGGTAATGTAATTTATAGTTGCCAATACGATCAAAACGTTTTGTTAAAAAATGCGCGCGTTTGCCATCGATTAATAATTCGCAGGGCGACATCTGAATGCCTACATCTTTTGCCATTAAATAATAGGCATATTCCATTCGCCCAAAACCCTGTGGGTCACCAAACGTTTCGCGGCTATTGCCGTATTCTATAACCCCATCAAACTTTAATAAATAATGTTCAAAATCTGCAGGGGCATCCACTTGGCCGGAATAAATTTCGGTGCGTGCTGAGTTAATGGCGATTAATGCTTTTGCGCGCGCACCGCCAGCAGAAGTACCTACTTGTAAAATGCCGCTGAGATCATCTGTAGCATGAATTTGATCATAAGCTTGCGCACGTTGGTCCAACACTTGTTGTGCCATATTGATTAGCGATTCTAATTCGAGTTTGCCGCTAGTGGTTTGTGTTTGACGCAATGCCGGTGCGTATTCCAGCGCACCCATACCGCGTTTTGCGGTGTAAAGTAATCGTTCTAAGGGATTAAAACTGCTTGGGTCGCGACCATTGCGTGAGAGCCATGCATTGATAACGGCATTACCAAAATCATCAGGAAGGGTGTCAGCGAAGCAAGCAGGTAAACCTTTATAGGTATCGTAATTGAGTTGCGGGAAACGAAAAATCTGTGGGCTTTTATTTTGTTGGGTAGGCATATGCAAAGGTGCAATTTGCACTTCAGTTTGCACCCACTCTGGCGTGTATTCAAAGGTAGCCGTCGCGGTTTCTGGTTCCCACGCCAGTGCTCCCACTAATTTATTCCACAGCCAAACTTCCGCGAGGTTTTGCATTACCAATCCAACCTGGGTTCTTTTACACCATCAGCTACGCGTACACCATCAGCCGCACGTGCAGCTGTTGTTTTGTAATTGGGTTGGCGCGCACGTAATCGTTCTTTTCCTTTGAGCTTCAATTGTGTCAGTGGGCTAGGTGGTGGCTCGGGTAAAAAATTATCCAACTGCTGCAAACATTCCAGCGCTCGCAAAGCCGCAATCATATTTTCCAGTTTACCGCCGCCCGTAATCATCTGGCGATAACTCTTTGGGGTAATGCCAATCTCATTCGCCAGTGTTTGTTGCGCAATATTACGCTCCAGCCGCAACCGCTCCAAACGGGTACCCAGTTCGGCAGCGATGGCGGTATTTGTCATAGGATAATAGTTCATAATGGGTATATTTTTGCCTTTAAATGTGTAAAAAGCTGCTTTAAGGTAAATATATACTCATTATTAACTAAATTCAATGTTTGGGTTAAATATTACCCTTAAATAGGATTTTTATAGTTATTGGGTAATAAAGTAATTTTTATTGTGGTTACATAAACAAATTTGGAGAATGAGTGTATTTATATGCTTTTCAAAAAAAGCCAGAAAACCTTAGAGATTATAATTTGTTCGCTAACGAACGGATATTCTGCGTTTAAATCGTTATTGTGCGCTCATCCCGTGTTCCTCAAAATAATTAATGAACATTATTTTAGGTACATCATCTTTCTGAAATAAATAGCTGATTTATTTCTATTGTAAATTTTAGGAGTTAATCATGACAAACATTGCACGAGAGATACTGTTTGAAACATCGTCTCAAATTTTAGAGGCCACTGAATTTTTAAATATTAGCGATCAAGAGATTATTAATTTATTCGCCGAATATGAACAAGCGCAATCAACGTTTGAAAAGCAGGAAACAGTCGAAGTAATTTGCAAAACTCTAATGATCAACATGCAAATTGAAGAAGAAATTTTTCATTCAGTGCTAAAAACAGCTTTAAAAGAAAAATGAATAATTTCAGCTGCGACAATGAATCATACAGTTTTAAAATATTTGATATCCGAAATTGAAAGCATTGATGTTGATAGCGATATCTACGATATTAAAATTAGAGTGCTTTGCGAAAATGCAAAACAGCATATTAAGGAAAATCAAAGCAAAATTTTTTCTAAGGCTAAAGCCTCAGGAAAAATTGATTTATGGCGAGTAGGTGCGCAGCTTGCTTTACGTAAGGAAGAGTTATTGGAGGGTGTTTCCTAACGGGTTGATCAGCAAGCGTCACCCATAGTTAATGGTTAAATACGATTAGTAACCATGTTTTTTGCATGTGTATAAAAACTACCACTTCGGTTTTTATTCAGGGTTCGACACGCATTCAAAACCGGTAACTCTCATCTTTCAAGCGGAAGTGTCAGGCCAAGTCGAGCTAATACAACATCTAACAAGGTTTGCTGCTCTTAATTATGTACCTACTTATCTGCAGACACAAAATAATCATTGAAACGAACGAATTATATAAAACTAAAATAATTATTTTTCTGTTAACTGTAGATTTTATCCGAGCTTCTCGATAACAGCAGTAAATGCCACATTAGTTAATGCTACATTTCCACTGCTAGCATTTTGAACTCTTATTGCAACAGTATTAGTAGCAGATACATATGCAGTAAGTACACATCCTAATAAATCTTTATCTGCACTAATCTTAACAAAGTCACCTACTAATGCACCTGTTATAGTTACTGATGTTGTTGTGCTTTTACCTGCCATGAGCTCCGATGTCGTAAAAGATACTGTCCCGTAATATGCTTTATTCCTTAGGCTTTTCGATAATTGTAATTCTTCTGCAATCCTAAACCCATAACTATATGAAGATGAAGATGATATTGAACCAAGGAGAGTAGAAAAATTTGTATTTATTTTATAAAAATCAACTGCCATTGGCGTATTTGAAGGTATGAGTGCAAGATTAATAAAAACCTGCCGCCCAGGATCTTTAACTGTACAAACAAATCCATTAGATACAGGGTTCTCTATTGTTAAGCCTATCCAAGTTTGACCGTACACAACTAGATTCCACTCTGCAAAGCATCGACATCCCTCTACATTTTCATTTATAAAAACATTAGTCTCTGAAATATTACCAGCTGCGCCAAAATCGTAAGCTCTTGTACAGCTATTATAAGTATTTGTGTCAAAAGTATTTCTATTTGCGGCACCGCCAAATGTAATACCCGTTGAGCACGATGCAAACATGCACTGATTTATTTTATTAAAATATGATTGATCAGAAGAGCTTGTTTGATTCCATGCTAAACCTATCGACAAATTGCCAAACTCAACACCCTCAATAATCATACCTTTTACGTTGCTAGCATTTATTCCTGTATTGCCAGCGATAGTTCCACCGTTTATTGTTAAATTGGTAATTGCACAACCTAGCACGAGTGGTGGTACATATCCTAAAGGTTTATAGATGTTTATTACTGTTGTTACTCCAGGTGCTTGTATAGAATTAAACGAAGAAGTGTTACCAATCAGTTTGACATATGGTTTTAAGTTTATCGTTTTTTTTATATTAAATATTCCTGCAATGTTAATCGTACCGCCGCCATTTGTGTAGAAGTAATCAATTGCTCCTTGTATTGCGTCTGCATCGTCTTTATTGATATCACCAGCTCCGAAATCATATGGAGATAAGCTAGTAAAAGCAGTTCGTTTCCAGTGGACTCCATTTGTTGTTGATGCTGAAATCACTCCGTTGTCGACGACTAGACCAGATGATGACACCCCAATAAACTGACCTCCTCCAACGGTTCCGTTAGTATGGCAACGTGTAGTTACAATTTGGCCAATAGCTGCTGGAGTTGCTGACAGTGTGCCGAATGTAGCTAGAGTCCCTGTGGCAACTGAAGGTGGTTGAGTTGTCTGTGCGTTTGATGCAGCAGCAACACCTAATAATCCTCCGCCTACCAAAAGTGTATTCACTAAAGCATTTCTTCTTGAAATTTGTTTGTCTTGCATTTCCTTTCTCCTGATGTAATTAAAAGTATTTACTCATATGTATAAACTAAAATTAGTTGAAAAATCCTTAGCTTTGTTGGTCCGGCTCATACGCCAATACCGGACTCATCCACCTCTCAATCTCCTGCACCGTCATCCCCTTACGCTCTGCCAAACTCTCCACCTGATCTTTCTCAATCTTTCCTGTGGCAAAATATTCCGCCTGCGGATGCGCAAAATACCAACCGGAAACCGCCGCCGTTGGTAGCATCGCAAAATGTTCAGTCAGCGTGATGCCAGTATTTTTTTCTGCATCCAACAATGCAAATAATTGTGTTTTCTCCGTGTGATCCGGGCAAGCAGGATAACCAGGTGCAGGGCGGATGCCTTTGTATTTTTCGCGAATTAAATCATCATTAGTGAGATTTTCTTCGCGATCGTAAGCCCAGAATTCTTTGCGCACACGCATATGCAAATGTTCCGCAAAAGCTTCAGCTAAACGGTCGGCGAGGGCTTTTACCATGATGCTGTTGTAGTCATCGCCTGCATCCTGATATTTTTTAGCAAGCTCTTCTGCACCAATGCCCGCAGTAACGGCAAAACCACCGATATAATCTTGTTTGCCTGAATCAATAGGTGCAACAAAATCGGCGAGTGAAAAATTCGCTTTGTCGTTACCCGGTTTTTGTTGCTGCTGGCGAATATGGTGCAGGGTAGAAATTTGTTGTCCACCATTTATAATATCAGCATCGTAAACTGCAATATCATCGTGGTTAACGGTATTGGCTGGCCAAAAGCCAATTACACCGTTAGCACTAATCAGTTTTTCATTGATTAATTTGTGTAACATTTCTTGTGCATCGGCAAATAAATTACGCGCTGCTTCGCCAACCACTTCGTCATTTAAAATTCGCGGGTATTTTCCAGCGAGTTCCCAGCTCATAAAGAATGGTGTCCAGTCGATAAGTTCAACCAGAGTTTCCAGGGGATAATTTTCAAATACCTTTATACCGGTAAAAAGTGGCGTGGGTGGTGTGTACGCCGTCCAATCTAATTTTGCTTTGTGTGCAATAGCTTCTGCGTAAGTACGAATAGTTCCGCGCGGTTTGCGGTTGGCATTACGTTCCCGTACGGCTACATAATCTGCTTGTAGGCTTTCGATAAAAGCAGGGCGTAATTCGTCGGATAATAAATTACTTGCTACACCGACTGCGCGTGAAGCATCCGGCACATACACAACTTGATTCAGTTTAAAGGCTGGATCAATTTTTACCGCGGTGTGTGCTTTAGATGTGGTGGCGCCGCCAATCAACAAAGGTTTGTTAATGCCGCGACGTTCCATTTCGCGTGCGACAGTTACCATTTCATCGAGCGATGGAGTAATCAAACCGGAAAGACCGATAATGTCGCAGTTTTGTTCAATGGCAACTTGTAAAATTTTATCGCAAGGTACCATTACGCCGAGGTCAATCACTTCAAAATTATTGCACTGTAAAACGACACTGACAATATTTTTGCCAATGTCATGCACATCGCCTTTTACTGTGGCCATTACAATTTTGCCGTTGGGCTTTGAGGCTTCCGTTTTTGCGGCTTCAATAAAGGGTTGTAAATAAGCGACTGACTGCTTCATAACGCGCGCAGATTTAACGACTTGCGGTAAAAACATTTTACCTTCGCCAAATAAATCACCCACCACATTCATGCCGTCCATTAACGGGCCTTCAATCACATCGAGTGGGCGAGGGTAGTGTAAGCGTGCTTCTTCGGTGTCGGCTTCAATGTGTGCCGTGATACCTTTTACTAACGCATGTTCAATACGTTTGGCAACAGAAAATGAGCGCCATTCTTCATCTTCTTTTACTTCACCCGTAGAGCCATCGCCGCGATATTTTTCGGCGATATCGAGTAAGGCTTCAGTGCCCGTTGTGGAGCGGTTGAGAATTACATCTTCTACTTTGTCTTTTAATTCTTTGGGTAAATCGTCATACACCGCTAATTGGCTGGCGTTAACAATACCCATATTCATACCCGCTTTAATCGCGTGGTATAAAAATACTGAGTGAATTGCTTCGCGCAGTGGGTTGTTACCGCGAAATGAAAATGACACGTTAGATACGCCGCCACTAATGCCGGCGTGCGGTAAGTTTTTACGAATCCAACGCGTTGCTTCAATAAAATCTACGGCGTAATTATTGTGATCATCAATACCGGTGGCGACGGCAAAAATATTCGGATCAAAAATAATATCTTCTGGCGGGAAATTTAATTTATCAACGAGCGTGCGATAGGAGCGTTCGCAAATTTCTTTTTTTCGTGCTTGCGTATCGGCCTGGCCTTGCTCATCAAAAGCCATTACCACGACTGCTGCGCCGTAACGCATACAGAGTTTGGCTTTGTGTAAAAATTCTTCTTCGCCTTCTTTTAAGCTAATAGAATTGACAATGGGTTTGCCTTGAATACATTTTAAACCGGCTTCAATAACGTCCCATTTGGACGAATCCACCATAATCGGTACGCGGGCGATATCTGGCTCGCCTGCAATTAAATTCAAAAACCGCACTATGGCTTTTTCGGCATCAAGCATGCCTTCGTCCATATTGATGTCAATAATTTGCGCGCCGTTTTCAACTTGTTCTAACGCAACTTCGAGTGCGGTGGAATAATCTTCATCCACAATTAATTTTTTAAATCGTGCAGAGCCGGTAACGTTGCATCGCTCGCCTACGTTTACAAATAAAGAATCTTTGGTGATGTTGAAAGGTTCTAAACCAGAAAGCCGACACGCGGGTTCTATGTCTGGAATTTTACGCGGTGGATATTTTGCAACGGCGTCAGCAAGCGCTTTAATGTGTGCAGGAGTGGTGCCGCAGCAGCCGCCGATAATATTGAGAAATCCACTTGCCGCAAATTCTTCAACAATTTCCACCATTTCTTCTGCCGTTTGATCGTACTCACCAAACTCATTGGGTAAACCGGCGTTGGGGTGAGCAGACACATAACAATTTGCAACGCGCGAAAGTTCTTGCACATATTGGCGCAATTCTGTGGCGCCAAGCGCGCAATTCAAACCCATGGTAAGTGGTTTTGCGTGGGCGAGTGAATTATAAAAAGCTTCCGTGGTTTGGCCGGAAAGTGTGCGGCCAGAAGCATCGGTGATGGTGCCGGAAATCATGATCGGCAATTCAAAACCCACTTCATCAAAATATTTTTTTACCGCGAATACGGCAGCTTTTGCATTGAGCGTATCAAAAATAGTTTCGATCAAAATAATATCGGCGCCACCTTCAACTAAACCATCCATTGACTCTAAATAATTCTCAACGAGCTTATCGAAAGTTACATTGCGTGCACCCGGATCATTTACATCCGGTGAAATAGAACAGGTGCGACTAGTTGGCCCGAGTACGCCAGCAACAAAGCGCGGCTTGGCAGGATTTTGCGCTGTCATTTCATCGCATAAATCGCGAGCGAGTTTGGCAGATGCAAAATTCAGCTCGCGGCTCAAATCTTCCATGTCGTAATCGGCCATGGAGATACGAGTGGAGTTGAACGTGTTGGTTTCGAGAATGTCAGCACCGGCTTCTAAATAAGCTTGCTGAATTTCGCGGATGACTTCGGGCTTGGTGATGGACAATAAATCGTTATTGCCTGCGATATCCATGTGGTAATCCGCAAAGCGTACGCCGCGATAATCCGCCTCTTTAAGCTTGTAGCCTTGAATCATAGTGCCCATGGCGCCGTCCAAAATCAGGATGCGCTGGCTGATGGCTTCTTTGAGGGCGCCTATTCGATTTAAAGCGGAGGGGCGGGCTTGGCGTACGTGACTACTATTGCTCATGGAGAACCTTTCATATCAATAAACTTTGAAATCTATATCAAAAGATATTGATATAGTTGGGTGGCGCGAATTCTAGCAGAAAAGTCCTCATAGTACTTCATTCGTGGAAACAGGCATAATTGCGCGCACAAATTTACGAGGTGGATAGCTATGCGTATTGGAATTGTGGGGTTGGGTGATATTGCCCGTAAAGCTTATTTGCCGGTGGTTGCCTGCCATGCCGATGTGCAGCCAATTTTGTGTACGCGCAACGCAGACGTGTTAGCGCGCGTTGCGGCACAATATCGTATTCCAGAAACAGTGAGCGAACTCGACCAACTTATAGCAGCGCAGCCAGACGCGGTGATGGTACATACCGCTACGCATACCCACGCAGAAATTGTGCGGCGTTTATTAAACGAGGGCATTCCAGTATTTGTGGATAAACCACTCAGCTATAAGTTGGCGGAGTGCGAGGAATTGTTGAATTTAGCTGCCGCAAAAAATGTATCCCTGACCTTGGGTTTTAATCGTCGTTTTGCGCCTTTAATGAGCCCTTTAGGGCAAAGCCAGATGCTGGTGCATGCTCGCTTGCAGAAAAATCGCACGCGCTTGCCTGATGATCCACGAATCTTTATTTATGACGATTTTATCCATGTATTGGATAGCCTTCGTTTTATTGCGCCAGGCGTTCTTCATGATTTACAGGTATTTGCCTATGGTAAGCTGGGCTCTTTGGCCTCGCTGCAGGTTCAATGGCAAGCTGGCGCCAGCCTTTTAACGGGCAGTATGAATCGAGTAAGCGGTGTTACTGAGGAGCGTTTGGAGGTTTTTACCGAGGATCAAAAATGGCAAATCGATAACTTAAGTAGTGGCATTCATCATTCAAATTTACAAGGGCAGTCAGCTTCAGCTCGCACGTTGGGATTCAATGATTGGGACAATACCCTTTATAAGCGAGGCTTTGTGACTATGTTTGATGCCTGGTTAGCTCAGTTAAATACGGGCAATGCGAGCGATTATGAAGATATTCTGGCTACACACCAGCTTTGTGAGCGAGTGGTGCAAATCGTTGAAGCGCAATTATCGCTATAGTCGGCATTGAAAAATCCTCGTGCGTACTGCCGCCGTTTTGCAGTAGAATACCCGAGTAATTTGATCGGGTATATCGCCCCAGTTTTATTAGTAAGGTTTATATGGTCAACGTAGATATCACAGAATCCGCACAAGAATATTTGAAAGGTTTGCTCGACAAACAAAAAGACAACGATGGCATTGGTATTCGCATGTTTGTCGCCAATCCTGGTAGCTCGCAAGCAGAAACTTGCATCGCTTATTGCCGCCCTGGCGATGAAAAACCGGATGATGTTATCGTCGAATTTAATGCATTTAAAGCCTATTTTGAAGGCCGCAGCTTGCCATTTTTGGAAGATGCAAAGGTAGATTATGCTTCCGACCGCATGGGCGGCCAGCTAACTATTCGTGCTCCCAACAGCAAAATGCCACAAGTGAATGATGATAGCCCGCTTGAAGATCGTATTAATTACGTATTGTTTAACGATGTAAACCCCAGCCTTGCCTCCCACGGCGGCAATGTCAGCCTGGTAGAGTTGACTGATGACATGTATGCAATATTGAAATTTGGCGGTGGTTGCCAGGGTTGTGGTTCGGTCGCGATTACTTTGAAGCAGGGCATAGAAGTGCAGTTAATGGATAAGTTGCCCGAGCTGAAAGGCATTCGCGATGTAACTGATCATACGGATCGCTCGAATGCCTATATGTAAATACTGCCAGAATGTTTATATGTAAATACTGATAGACCATCAAATTAATACAACTCGACACCGCCTGGCGGCGAAATATTTTATCCACTTCGTCGAGATGTAATTCTTCCTGGCCCTTACTAATAGCAGGGTTAGTTTTACCAATATTCTTTATGATGTTTATCGTGCATTAATAATGTTAGCTGGATAACAAATACAAAGAGCAATACTGGGATATTATCAAGCGATAGTGGTTTGATCAGCTTTATAAGTTGTCACTACATACTTTCGCTATAAACTTTCACTAGGTTGAAAATTCCAGGAGATTGCAATGGAAACTAATCCACATAATTTTACCAATCTATTTGCTCAGCTTGGCTTGCCTTCATCTGCAACAGACATTGAAGCGTTTATCAGATCACATCGTCCCCTAAACGCCGAAGTCGTACTTTCTGACGCGCTATTCTGGAGCGCTTCTCAAGCTCATTTTTTACGTGAACAAATTAAAGTTGATTCTGACTGGGCTGTCGTCATCGATAAGTTCGACACCAGTTTGCGGCAATAATTAGAGTCTACAGTCCTGTTAAGGCTTTTGGGTTCAATAACCGTTCTAACTCTAGGCGACTCATTTTCGTTTCTTCTATCGCGACATCAATAATTGCGCGGTCATCGTGGTAAGCTTTTTTCGCAATAGCTGCAGATTTTTCGTAACCAATAATGGAATTAAGCGCCGTTACTAGAATTGGGTTACGTGCGAGTGCTTTATCAATATTGATTTGATTCACCGTAAAACTCGCGATGGCATTATCGGCCAATTGATTGCATGCATTGCTGAGCAGTTCAATCGATTGCAATAAATTGTAAGCAATAAGTGGCAGCATTACATTCAATTGAAAATTACCTGATTGTCCCGCGATACCAATACTAGCGTCGTTACCTATCACTTGTGCACATACCATGCACACCGCTTCAGGAATTACCGGGTTTACTTTGCCCGGCATAATGGATGAGCCGGGTTGCAATGCCTGTAAATTAATTTCAGCAATTCCCGCGAGTGGGCCAGAGTTCATCCAACGTAAATCATTGGTGATTTTCATTAAGCTTACAGCCAACGTTTTTAGTTGGCCGGAAATTGCTACTGCCGTATCTTGTGTGCTCATGAGTGCAAAAAAATTATCGCCCGGTGTAAAAAGCATGCCAGTATTTGCACTAAGATTTTGCGCAAAGTTATGTGCAAATTGCGGTGGTGCATTAACGCCAGTACCCACCGCTGTGCCGCCTTGTGCGAGTTGGAGTAATTGCGGTAGCGCAGTTTGTAGCCGCACATAATTACTTTCAATTTGGCTGGCCCAGCCGCTAATTTCTTGCCCGAAAGTGAGCGGCATAGCATCCATTAAATGCGTGCGGCCAGTTTTTACAACATCACGTAATTGCTCAGCTTTACCCAGCAGACTCGTGTGCAAGTTTTCCAATGCGGGCATTAATTGTTGTTCAAATGCGAGTGCGGCACTGATATGAATGGCGCTTGGAATGGTATCGTTACTGCTTTGGCTCATATTCACATGGTCATTCGCATGGACATTTTTTCCGGTTATTTCTGTTGCCAAATGCGCAATCACCTCATTCACATTCATATTCGTGCTGGTACCTGAACCGGTTTGAAATACATCAACAGGAAATTGATCAGCGTAGCCACCGGCAATAATTGCTTCGCTCGCACGAATAATTCCGTGCGCAATTTGTGTATCCAGCAAACCCAGCTGTAAATTCGTTTCTGTGGCCGCTTTTTTAATGTGTGCGATAGCATGAATAAACCGCGTCGGTAAACGCAAACCGCTGATGGAAAAATTATTCAGCGCACGCTGGGTTTGCGCGCCATAAAGGGCGGAATTGGGTACTTGTACTTCGCCCATGGTGTCGTGTTCGGTGCGGAATTTAGTCATTGGCTGTCTCAATGGTTGCAAGGTGAATAGTGAAAACGCATAGTTCGTTTGATCTTTGCAGGTTAGTCGAAAGCATGCGCATGGGCTACGGCTTTACGATTAAAAATGATTAAGTAACGTATTGACGTTATATGGAAAGGCGGATTCAACCGCGAAGTGCATAACTGTTTAAGCAGCTAAAGCCGCCATTTCTTTTTGCATTAAAGCAGCGGGCGTTTTGAATGACAATGTTTTTC
>JANYIO010000202.1 GCA_025362015.1 Gammaproteobacteria bacterium
CGCATTTTACCGACATCATGTAACAATCCGCAGAGACCAATTTTTTCCAAATCGCCTTCATTCATCCCCAAGTGTCGGCCAAACGCAATGGCTAGAATGCATACATTTAAACAATGCTCCGCAGTGTATTCATCTTGTGAACGAATTTTCGACATCCAGATTAATGCATCAGGGTTGCGCAATATGCTATCAACGCAATTTTTAACCGTCGTTTTGGCTTGCTCGGTATTAATCACGCCACCTAAACGAATATCATCCAACAACGAACGCGTTAGCTGTCTTGCTACGCGATAAATACCCAGCGCTTGTTTGTGCTCGAGTGCGGCATCCACCTTATTGATGTAATTGACCTTTGTGGGAGAGGCAGTAAGCTGGCCACGCTCTTCAGGGGGGATCCATACCTGTTGTACAGCATCAATCCAAACATGTTCAGAGTATTGGGTAATGGTATCAATATCGTCCAGGCTTTCAACAATAAAACCCTGCATTAAAAAGGGTGTTCCCAGCCAAGGCCGATCCAACCTGGACACAAACATCCCTATCTTTAATTCAGATATATGAATTTTTATCGTCTGCTCTGCCGATTTCACATAACCAGGACGTACTTCTTTAGAATCCAAAATAACCTCACAAACTATATTTTGACCGTTTTACGTTAACCAGATAGAGGTACGAACTAAGGATTGCCACAGCTTAAGGATAGACTGTGTATTCGAGTTTGAGGATAAACAAAAACAACTAATGCATAGCTTTAATATAATGATTTAGATGCAAATAGCACTAGCCTACTCGCCTTATTCTTTACATTTTGTGAAAGGTGTTCGATTACCGGATTAAACTTTTTCCAGCTATCGACATATCTTTGCGAGATCCTTTGCTTCATCCCACAATTTGGTCATTGTTTCGATGGAAGTTTCGCTGAGAGGAGCATCAACATGGGTTTCAATATAGTGAAAACGCTGTTCGAACTTCAGGTTGGCCTTACGCAACGCTTGCTCCGGATCAATTTTTAGATAACGGCTAATATTGACGACTGAGAAGAATAAATCCCCCAGCTCTTCTGTAACGCTAGCCATATCATTGGCAGCGAGAGCCTGCTCAACCTCTAATAATTCTTCGCGCACTTTGGCAATCGGGCCTTGCACACTGTCCCAATCAAAACCCACGCTAGCGGCACGCTTTTGTAGTTTTGCAGCGCGGCTAAGTGCCGGCAGATTTAAGGGTACATCGGCCAATAGACCTTGCACACCTTTGGCATCACGCTCCTGTTGTTTAATCGTTTCCCAGCGGGCCTTCACATCTATGGGTACATCAGTTGGCAACGTATGGCGATTATCAATTTTGCTGTGCAAGCTGCCATCGGGAAACACATGTGGATGACGGCGTACTAATTTTTCGACCAGATCAGACACTACGCTCGAAAAATCAAAACGATTTTCCTCTTTCCCCAACTGACTATAAAAAATAACCTGGAACAATAAATCGCCCAACTCTTCTTTAAGATGAACGAAGTCTTGTTTTTCAATCGCATCTACCACTTCATAAGCTTCCTCGAGTGTAGAGGGGGCAATGCTGGCGTAATCCTGTTTAATATCCCAGGGGCAACCCGTTTGCGGATCGCGCAAGCGCGCCATTAAATACAATAGATCATCAGTGGTGTATTTATGATTGTTCATAATTTTCTGTTAACGCAGTATCAATATTTTTCAAATGAAGAATAACAGTTGTGCTATTTACATTGATGTTTTGAAAATATTCTTCGGCCATAGGTGCTACGCCACAATTATTTGGCAAAGGCAAACCATTCTCTATCATAAAATTTAAGCGTGGCATAAAAATAAATTGTAACCATTGCAAGAAATTCAGTGTATCAATCGCAAAAGGTTCGGTGCTGGCAAGGGCTTCTTCCGAAGGCGATTCAAAATCCCACAAATACAATTCGCGCAATTCCTTTTCAAGGTTCATTAAAATTTCAGTAACAGCAATATATTTATGAGTCATACGTTTGTCATCGAAAGTGTTTCTACTCAGTCATCCTCGCATAGCGGGGATCCAGTCTGCAAATACAAAAAGTTAATTTTTACAACCAAAATCTGGATCCCCGCTGCGCGAGGATGACGAGCATGAAATTAATCTACCATTTATCTACATAATTTATTTATGGGTATTTATTTATGGACATTTATTTATAGGCATTCATTTATGAACTATCTGCGTAAACGCAGGCAGTGAATTTAAAATCGCTTTGCCATAGCGCTTGGTAAGAATGCGGCGATCCAGCAAACTAATTTTACCGCTATCGGTTTCAGTACGCAGTAAACGGCCACAAGCTTGCACGAGTTTTAACGAAGCATCGGGTACCGTAATATCCATAAATGAATTGCCACCGCGCGCCTCTATCCATTCCGATAATGCTGATTCAATGGGGTCGTCCGGCACGGCAAAAGGGAGTTTGGCAATAATTACATGGCGACAATAATTGCCGGGCAAATCAACACCTTCAGCAAAACTGGCAAGGCCAAATAAAATACTGCCCTCACCTTTATCAATTTTTTGTTTATGTTGATTCAGCATTTCCTGCTTGGAGCTATCGCCTTGCAGCAAAATTAAATCGCACAAATCATCAGGTAATTGTTCATAAACATCGAGCATTTGTTTCCGCGATGAAAACAATACTAAACTGCCTTCGCTTTTATTGAGCAGTGCTGGAAAGTGTTCGACTAATGAAAGCGTATGCAAATCTGCATTGCTGGCATCCACCGCGAATGCAGGAACTTCTAATGTAGCCTGCGCAAAATTAAATGGACTTGGCACCACTTGATAATTACTATTCATAGGCGTGCCGGCGCGCATTTGAAAACGCTGGTAATTGCCTAATGCGGTCAGCGTAGCGGACGTCACTACCGCACCACAACACTTATCCCACAAACTATATTCAAGTGTTTTAGCGGCGAGAATCGGGCTGGAACAAACTTCAATATCCATTGCCCCGGAACTATCAACCGGCGTAAGCCAGCGCGCTTTTGGTACCGCGCCTGCGATTTCCGGTACCGCATAACTTGCCCACAATTCACGATTTGCTTCAGCGCGTGATTGCCAGGTACCTATCACAGGATAATTATTTTCCAGATCAATTTTTGGCACAGGACAATGCGCATCTTCCATAGCCTCATTCATTTCATTAGAGACTTTTTCCAGCAAATCCGTGAGACGAGCAAAACTACGTTGCAATTCTACCGCTGGTAATAATAGTGCCTGCGGCACCACGCCCGCTTTAAAACGATAATTGGATTGGCGATCTTCAAGCGCAATTTGTTGGGCAAACACATCAAGTTGTGGATAGATTAAATCCAACTGCTGTTTGCAATCAATAAAAGCCGCAGGCAATTGTTCTGCGTATCTATCGACATTACCTGCACCACTGATTTGCCCGAGAATTGCACCCAAACCTTTATTGCATTGCTCCAACCATTTACTGGTGGAAAGCACGCGACTATGGTGAGCAAAATGGCTTAAGGCTTTTTGCGGTAAATGATGACCTTCATCAAATACATAAATAGTATCTGCAGGGGCCGGCAATATCGCCCCGCCGCCCAGTGCTAAATCTGCGAGTACTAAATCATGATTGGTAACTATGCAATCCACGCTGTGGAGTGAATCTCGCGCTTTAAAAAAGCTACAGGATGAAACATTAGAACAACGGCGACCCGTGCATTGACGATGATCAGTCGTAATAATTTGCCACTCATTTTGTTCTAACGCTTGCGGCCAGGCATCGCGCTCGCCATTCCATTTATTGGATGCCAGTGCGTCAACCATAGCTTGATACAACTTGATACCTTGCGCCGTTACACTTGGCATTTCGTCTTCATACAAAGCACGCGTTGGATTCATTCCACTTTCGTATTCCGCCAGGAGATTATCAAGTTTGCTTAAACACAAATAGCGACCACGACCTTTAGCAAGCGCAAACGAAAATGATAAATTGCTATGACGTAGTAATTCTGGTAAATCTTTACTGACAATTTGTTCCTGCAAGGCAACTGTTGCCGTAGAAACCACTAATTTTTTCCCCATAGCTTTTGCAATCGCTATGGCAGGCAACAAATAGGCAATAGTTTTACCTGTACCTGTACCCGCTTCTACTACACAAATATGCGCGCCATTTTGATGTTGCAAGCTATCGCCTTGTTGCTGCGAGCCGATGCGGACATTCTCATCATCCAATTCAATATTGCCTAATGTTTTGGCAATTTCAGCAATCATCAATTTTTGCCCATAGCGCGACAGTAAATTTTTATTTTCTAAAAATTTACTGTAGGCGTCTTGAATTTGCTGTTTGAGTTTATCGGTTAACATGAGTGAAATTCTAGGGAAGAGCAAAGAAGACTATAATTTTATACTGCCGCCGCTTTTGCTGCTAATTTTGCGACAATAGGATTAGCATAAATGCCTAAGGCAATGTCACGCTGTTCGCTCGGTAGCGTTTCTATGCGCGCCACAAATTCAGCTTTTTGTTGCGCGAGAGGTTCCGGGTTGTAGGGAATTTGTTGGTCAGTATAATTTACCACTGGCACTTTACCGTACAACATTTCGTAAGCAAAACAATTACTCGAATGCAACACGTACTTATCGATAATATGGCGATCAATATCCGCGACTAATTCATCGGCCCCTTCATAAGGGCCAACTAATACATCGCCGAAAGCTACATGCACATGACCTTTTTGACCCGCAATGCCCATAGCAATACTTTTTACATCTTCATGTTCTTCTTTTTGATAACTACCTTCAGTGCGTTGCTGATAAAGTTCGCGCGCTTTAGCGGCATCACAAGGGTCAAATTCATAAGAGATAGAAACCGGGACTATGTGCAACGCTTTAATATAATCACCGTACTCTTCTGTTTTTGGTTTATTCAACGTAATCATGCCCAATACAGCTGAGTTAGTTTTATCGCAACCATCTTTGGCGCGACCTTCACGTTGGGCAATCCAAATACTACTTTTTTCATTCACAATAGAGTGATGAATGTAGGTCGACAAATGTTTTGCCGCTTTAAATTTTTCCCGCGGAGCTTTAGCGGAGCGATTAACAATAAAACTTTTATTCAAACGCATCAAATCAGAAACATAAGGCTTGGTTAATAAATTATCGCCAATTGCATTACGTACCGTATTGCAGTTGTTATTAAATAAACTCCAACTCACAAATGCCGGATCCATAGCAATATCACGATGATTGCTAATAAATAAATACGCTTGTTGCGGGTTAAGTTTATCTAACCCGGAAATAGTGACCGCCGTGGTAGCATTGGCAATCATAGCCGTCATGTATTTTTCGACGACTTGCTGAAAGGCCAGTACCGTATTAACCCCGTTTAATTGCTCTTTAAGTTTGCGTTTTACTAATGGTTTTAATAGCCAGCCAAACCAGGATGTCAGCCGAGGAAATTTTAAATTTGTTACCGCATCTGTAAGTTCTGGATCAGCGAGTAGGCGTTCTAATGTGGGGCGAACTTCAGAGTCGTAGTAGGGGCGAATATCATCGAATTGAGTCATGCTGTATTTCACTTTATGAAACTGTAAAAGCACACCAAATAGTCAAACAAGATTTATGCGTGACACTTGGTGAAAATAGGCGCACAACATACCGAAAAGAGGTCAAAAATGCCACCTACAAAAGCAGCTAACCCACAATTGCCCTGCCCTTGTGGCAGCAAAATAGCTATCGTCAATTGTTGTATGCCGTATATCAACCGGCAGAAGCTTGCGCCTACGGCCGAAAAACTCATGCGCTCACGCTACACAGCACATACACTTTTGGCCATTGATTACCTGTGGGATACTTGGAGCCCTGAACAACGTTTACGCTCCAATAAGGACGAAATTTTGGCATGGGCGGCCTCATGCGAGTGGCTGGGCTTACAAATAATTTCAAGCTCAGCAGGGTCAGCAACTGACCATCGAGGCATAGTGGCCTTTATTGCCAGTTACCGCCAAGCGGGAAAATTACAAGAGCACCACGAAATATCCCTTTTTGAGAAAGATGAGATGAGGTGGTTGTACGTTGGTCACAAGTAGTTGGTCATGGCTAGTTGGTCATGGCTAGTTGGTCATAAGTAACCACTCATTGTGACTAATAACTCACACTTCTGTGATAAAAAATGACAAATGCGTTCCACCAGCACGAAGTGACCAAACACTTGCCACCTATTAGTATTAATATTCGGCCAACAATTATTGACCCCAGAAATTTGCTGCGGCGAATAATAAACACACCGTAAAAAAGCAGCTACACTCAGAATAATTTAAGCTGAAAACTCGACCTTAATCATATGATAAATTCATGAAGATTCTCCTTGTTGAAGACAGTGCCACGCTCCGTTTCGCCATGCGCAATTATATTATTGAAGCGGGGCATACCTCATTAGTTGCACAAACCGGTGAAGAAGCCCTGCAATTACTGGAAACAACGCCTGTCGACATGATCATTATGGATGTGGAAATGCCAGGACTGAATGGCTTTGAAACTACTCGCTTAATTCGCGAGTGGTTAGGTGGGCACTGGATACCCATTATCTTTGTAACCGGTCGCAATGAAGATGAAAGTTATCAGGAAGGCATTGAAGCCGGTGGCGATGATTATTTAATTAAACCCGTCAGCGCCATGATTCTGAAAGCCAAAATACGCGCATTAGAACGCATCTCAGAAATGCGCGATCAGCTCAATCATCTCAACGCTGAGCTTGAAGCCCTCAGTCAGTTGGATAGCCTGACGCAAATTTATAATCGCCGCACCTTTTATGAAATGGCCACGCAACAATGGCTCATAGCCTCGCGCAACAAACATTCACTTAGCGTACTCATGATTGATGTTGATCATTTCAAACTTTATAACGACCACTACGGACACCCGGCGGGCGATTTATGTTTGAAAAAACTCACTCAATGTTTTCTTGAATGCTTACAACGGCCGCTGGATTTATTGGGTCGCTATGGTGGCGAAGAATTTATTGTACTGCTGCCTGAAACAGATAGTGGTGGCGCGCTACGCGTTGCACAATCGATTAACGTTGCTATCGAAAAACTTGGGCTGCGTCACGAAGTTTCACCCACACACCATACTGTTACTGTCAGTATTGGTGGAGTTACCAGTACCAATACCACTAACAACTCACTCGAAGAGTTAATCAAACATGCCGACCGCGCACTTTATAAAGCCAAACACAGTGGTCGCAATCGTTCGCTAGTCGACGATATTGCTATCCACAAATCCATTCTTGTTGCCCACCATGACGCAGCTTATACCCAGTCATTAGCGCAAATGCTTAGCTCGCAATACAACACACTCATTACCGAAAGCGCTGAAGAAGCCTTAGATATTTGTTTGGACATTCACCCCGATGTCATTCTCATGGAAAACACCATGGCGAATGAAAATGATGCACGAATTTGCCGACAACTCGCACGCAACCAAAAAACCAGCAACATCCCGATTATATTAATTTCAGACACCGCTTGTCAGGAACTGCCCGCATCAGACGCAGCCCTTGGCATTCGTGGCTGCCTGGAAATGCCAATAAGTTCAGAAAAACTCCTGCAAAAAATCCAGCAATTAACAGCTTAAAAAGTAACTTTTCTGCACCAACATCCATTTTTAACAGTACATTTATGCCGCTGCTGCCAACAGCAAAACGACTGGTGTACTTGACGTACTGCGAGCATTTAATTTAGAGTGCCTGCCTTAATAAATTAAATGAATTTTGCGCCAGATAGCTTTGGTTAGATAAGCTGGCAATATGGTTGTAACAACCTTTTTCAACATACCTCGACTCACTCATCTCACTCTGTGGTTTGAAAATAGCCGCTCAATTGATTTTATAAAGGACTTAATCGTGCCTCTACATTCTTTGTGTTTACTGCGTATTCGCAGCCTTTCAACCAAGAAGCTGAATGTATTTCAGTCGCGAATAAATATATGAGAGATCTTTGCACGATCAGCATCTAAAAATGTAGATTAGCGCATCGTGCGATTAAAAAATAAAATAGCCAGAGTTTTCCACAAAAAAGTCTCAAAAAT
>JANYIO010000207.1 GCA_025362015.1 Gammaproteobacteria bacterium
CCTTTGGCAGTAATGCTGGCATTTGTTTGTAGGTTAATAGTATTGCCGGCAATTTCAACGCCAGACACCCCTTGCTTTTGTGCATCAGGAGCCGTTTTTTTGCTGTCTAATTCGGGAGCGACTTCAATTTTCGCCCCTTCACCAAGGGTTACATCGCCGCCACGAGTGGCAATGCGATATTTATTCGTATCTGACTGACCACCTACAACAACCGTCGCTGTAGATGAAGGGTCAAGCAATGCAGACACTTGATCAATGGAGCCAATACCATTGTTTGGTTTAACCGCATGATCTCGCGCAAGTAAACGTACAGTGCCATTAAAGTCCACAGAGGTAGTAGCGCGCAGAGATGCCTTATCACCGATATTTACGGCTAAACCTGCTAAGGTAACGTTGCCGCGCTCGGCAATAATATTGCCTAAATTTGTTACATCACCACCGGCATTCACTTCAATAAGCAGGCCGCGCAATGCCGGATCGCTGGAGAAAAGTACAAAGGCTTCATCTTGCGCTGCGGCCAAAATAGTTTGACCATCGGGGGTTTTTATTTCACCTTGATTCACTACATTGGGTGCAACTAACACAGCGCCATTCAATGTTGTGGTATTAATTTTTGCACCTTCTAATACCGCAATATCACCGCGTAAATCTGCTGTGTTATCTTTTGCTTTATAGGTGTTCAAAATAGGTGTATTGCTAATTTTATTGCCTTTTTCATCGTACTTATAGTCAACCTTAAAAACATCACCTTTGGTTTTGGTGATGCTTCCAGTTTCGTCCTTAATAGTGAATGCAGCCTTGTCTTCATCCGTCATCGCTTTACTGAGCGATTTATTCAAAAATAAATCATCGTCTACATTAAGCGAAGATGCTACTAAAGAGCCCACATTTACCTGTGAGCCTTCACCAAATACAATCCCGTTTTTATTGATTAAGTAGACGCCGCCATTTGCGGTTAACTTGCCTAATATAACGCTCGGAGAAGTACTATTATTTATTTTATTAAGTGCAAGTGAGGTAGTGCTAGGCTGCACAAACTGCACTTCATAACCCTTCTGAATATCAAAACGTTCCCAATTTAAAATTACTCGGCCACTTTGCTGATCGATACGTAAAATATTTTTGTTTTCGCCACCGAGTAACTGCTCGAATTGTTTAACACTGGTAACGGGGTTACCTTTAGCATCCGTTATATTTCCTGCCTGAATCCAGGACTCTACCTCAGTGCCATCTGCATTTTTACGAATAGTTAAATCAGGATGAGGCAATTCAAAGCCTTTTATAATTGCAGTCGCAGGGTCATACGACGAACCACTCAACCACACCCGTGATTCTGCCATTACATCCGGAGCACATAAAAGCCCCGCGAGAATAACGCAGCTACTTGCAGCCATGCGACTCTGCAAGTAATTTTGAAGAAAATTGCGATGATTAATTTTTCGCTGTGCCCGAAGTGCATCCATATAAAAGTCTGACTCTAAATTTTTGATAAGGCTGCGCCTATAACGCTAAGCTCGCGATTGTGCAGGTAGAAAATGACAAAATAATGACTGTCGTGTGACAAATTGAGGAAGGAAAAATTGATGAGGCACCAAAATATGTTATCGGCCTGCTAACACTTTTCAGTGTTAGCCTCATCAAAGGGGCGCAAAATCAAAAATAGCGTAAAATCAGAGGGAGCGTAAAATAAAAACGCATTATTAATTCGCTTGTGCGGCAACCAATTCTTCAGCACTCATTTCACTGTGCCAGCGTAATTGATCGGTGTAATGCAGCAACCGCATAGTGCCGTGGTGATCCTCTACTAAAGCGCTACAGTTTTCGATCCAATCCCCGGTATTCGCATAACGAATACCATCTTGTTCAAATAAGGCTGGATAGTGAATATGACCACAAATCACACCATCGTAACCACGTTTTTTCGCTTCACCCAAGCACGCTTGTTGATAAGTATCTATCGCCGCTTTTGCGCCTTTAATATTACCTTTAATTAATCCAGCGAGTGAAAAATAAGGCCGCCCGACCCATGAACGAAAACGATTTGCCCAACGATTAATGAACAGCAAAAAATCGTAACCATGATCACCCATCAAACGAGCAATCCAACTGTGATTAATGTAAGCATCCATAGCATCGCCGTGCATGATTAATATTTTTTTCCCGTCTGCCGTGATGTATTCGTGTTCAAGTGCAATTTCAATTGGACCAAAGAGTTGACCGCTAAAACGGCGAATAGGCTCATCATGATTTCCCGGCACATAAATAACACGCATACCGCGAGCCGCTAACTCATAAAATTTAAGCAAGATTTGGTAGTGTTTTTGCGGCCAACAAAAACGACGCTTAAGCGACCAGAGATCGATAATATCGCCCACCAAATAAAGCGTGTCACAATGAATTTGGTTGAGGAAATCTAATAGGTAATCAGCTTTGCAATCGCGGTAACCGAGATGAATATCTGAAATCCAAATAGTGCGGGCATTAACTAATGAGCTGATGGGTCGCGGTTGCAATTTTGCATCTGTAGGGCGCAATAAATCTTGAAGCAGTAAATCGTGAGATAATAAGTCACGAGACAATAAATTTGCAGACAACGTAGCACTGGAAGCAGTCATGGGATAGTTCCCTAAGGTTGTTTCTGTTATTTTATTTTTGCAGAACTTTATGACAGGGAGAAAACATTTTTATGAACATTTAGTGACTGATAGCAACCGAGAAACTATTGAAGCGCTACATCAACAGTTACAACATATGCGCCGCGTTTGATATGTAAGGTTGCAGAATTTTTATCACCCAGATTTTGATATAGCTCTAACACTTTTTCAGGGCTGTTAACCGGCCAATCATTAATGGCTATGACTACATCATTTGCTTGCAAGCCCAGTGTTTTAAATCTATCCGCATCGCGACCAGGTGATATTTTAAACCCCACCATTTTTCCACTTTCATTGTAGGTGTTCATATCAACAACATTAGAAATACTACGGCTCAACGCGGTAATAGCTTGATCAGGAAAGGTGACCGTTGGGCGATGAGGTTTTTCTGGCTCTTCCGGCTCTGCGTGATCCGCCTCCCAATCCAGCATTGCCTGGGGTGAAACAGTTGCCGTGTTAATCGCAACAGTTGCAGCATGATTTTGAGTTGGATGTGGAGCATCCTGATCAAGATACAGCGCTTCAAATTTACCGTTGTTACTGATAATGACACAATCTTTCATTATTTTTACAAGGCTCACGCCTTCACCCGCAGGAAGGAACGCGCCAATAGCATAAACATCTTGTTTGTTATCCGCCGAAATAAAAGCGCGTGCAAGCTTATCGTAATTGCTTCCTATAACGCCCATCAAGATTAAATTCAAATGTGTTTCCGTCGAAGGCATTTCAATGACTGGAGTAACATCTTGCTTAACTGCACTACCTTTACCAAACACTGAAAGAGCTTTTAATTGATCAATATTAATATCCAGCTTTTTTGTTTCAGCATGAGTAATAGTCGCTAAAGTAACTGCAGGGGAAATAGTAGGATAAGGAAGTACCAACCAAAACAGTCGCGCCAAACTAAATGACAAGCAAACAATTAATAACAAATAAATGCTAAATTTCCAGCGACTAATGGGTATTTTTTTAAAATTTGTAAAAATATAGGTAAAAAATTGCTGCCACTCCACTCGAGCAAACGGAGTAAAGAAACGATTAGAGCTGGCCAAGCGATAAGCTAACATAGCAGCAATTATTGAACCCTTAAAAATTATAGATATTTAATATTCAACCGAAACACGCTTTCTTTATTCAACTACAGGTGGTGGCGGAATAATATCGAGTAATGTAAATTCAGTAATTAATACTTCATTTGGAAGCACAGCATCACCCTCACCTTCGACACCAAAACCTAAATCAGGTGATAGATAAACCCGATAACATGAGCCTTTATTCATTAACGCAAACAATTCCCGCCAACCTTCCGGGATATCGCCACGCATCGCAAAAGTAGTAGGGCCACTGTCTTTACTGGAGTCGTAGAGATAATTGCTATTGGGTTTAGTACTGCGGTAGTTAACCTTCACCATATCTTTCCAGGTTACATTCGGGCCACTGCCTTGCGCTAAAATTTCATACTGCAAACCACTTTTAGTGACTATTACACCTTCGCGCTTGGCGTTCTGCGCCAAAAATTCTTTTGATTTTGTCAATTGCTCTTCAGCATTTAGCATGCGTTGTTGTTGGATAAATTTGCTCGCTACCATTGCAGCCGTAGCAAGTTCAGGCGATGTTAGGGTTTGCGTATAGCCACGTTTAAATCCATCCATAAAAGCAGAAACATTCAACGTTTTAAGTTGCGCCTGATTTTCTACTGCCAACAAAACTCCCAAATCAGCACTGGCTTGTGGGGAAAAAGTTCTATTTATGGCTGTATGTTCGCGCGCTTTTTGTAAGCGTTTATCAGTTGGCTTTGTGCTATAGGCCTCCGCAACACCCGAAGCTAATTGTTTTAGAACAATGCCTTCTCTTATTGATCCCTGATGTGCACCTGAATTAAGCCCGGCAGCTTTGCTGGCTTCCTCAAGTGTTATTAATTTTTCAGTCTCTGCCCATGCAAAAGGCATGGATACAATCATGAGAAAACTTAATGCACCTAACAGCAGCTTTTTCATTAAAAATGACTCAATAAGCAATAAACTATTTCGGTAACAATTTAAATTGTTACCGTTACAATCTAATGACTACCGTGAGTGAATATGAAGTTAAATGATTTAAAGATTAAACATAAAAAAACCAGGCCGAAGCCTGGTTTTAAAGCTCATAAACATTGCGTTTATGTTTACTTTTTTATTTTCGCCAGAAAGGCAAAGTTACACTTAGAATGCAGTGTTAACTTTGATTTGTGGAGTACGGCAAGAACTTGCACCACCATTAGAGTGAGAAGCAGTAGCTACTGGGTTAGCAGCGCTGATTGGCAAACTTGGAACGTTACCTGGAATAGTGTTTAGAGCAACAATACCTGATGCACCGAATTGGTGAATAAAGGTGCTAGTTACCAAACCACCAACAGCTGCAGCTGAACCAGTTTTCTTCAACATAATTTCCTGGAAATCAACAGCATCTTTTTGATCTTGAGTAGTAGCAGTTGCCAACCAAACCCAGTTAGATTCTACCCAATCGTTGTACTTGTGAGTTAACACGTTTGCAATAGTTGGTGCATTGCCATCAACTTTAATGAAACGATATTTATCAGCAAGGCCTACGTTGTTTTCAAGGCTTTGATGTCCAATTGCCCATCTTTGACCAGCTAAAGACGCAGCTTCGTTAGGAGAAGCGAAAGCGCCTAGACAGCTTGCCTCGTCACCACCGGCACTAGCTTCTACGATTGCAGCACTGAAAGTAGTTGTACCAATATTTTGCCAACCAGTAACAGTAGTTTCAACGTTAGTGCTGCCAGCAGTATTGTCTGGGAATTCATCTTGTGCTTCAGAAGAGCAACCGGCATTCAACATTTTCACACGGAATTGGTTATTTGTACCTGAAGAATCAGGACGACGGCAAACTACAACACGTTTTTGCGCAGCAGTAGTAGGAACCGGGAATGCAGATGCGTCATAACCTGGGCACATACCAGCACCAACTCTATCAGCCAAAGCAACAGATAATGGAGCATAAGTTACGCCGTCAGCTTTCAGCGCTTGCAATTTATCCCAACCAGTCAAACCACCGTTAAACGCAGAAGCGATAACGTCTTTTGGTAAGTTTGGCATATTAGCTTCATCGTCAGCACCAACAGTTAAACCTTGAACACATTGCAACGCATTGCGGAAGTTTAAAGAAACTGGTGTGTTGAAAATAGTGCCCCAAATTGCTTGAGTTTTTAACGCTACACCAGTACAGGCAGCAGTATCAGCAGCTGGAAATTTATTTTGTTCCAAATCTGCTAAACCACCATCCGATTGACGTGGAGCAGTGTGGTTATTACAGTTCCACCAAGTACCTGGAACACCGTTAAAACCATTATTTGCGGTAGCAGTACAAGTATTATCAACTACAAGTGCAAGAGTACCAGAAACGTCACCACACACACCGCTAAACGCTTTACCAGAACCACCAGCAGAACGTTTAAGCAACATTACGTCAACTACGTTGTCGCCGTTGGTATCACGTGCAGCCAGGTTACCAATTGCGGTTACACCAGCGGGTAAATTGGCGGCAGCAAAAGCAGCAACCGGGATTGAACAAGAATAGCCGTTGTAATCTTTTGGTTTGGCAGCAGATACGTTAGTGAAGTAATCAATAGTGCCTGGGTTGCAAAGGGTTTGGAATATTCTTAATAAACCAGCGTCTTGAGCGCTTGCGCCAGACAAGGTT
>JANYIO010000114.1 GCA_025362015.1 Gammaproteobacteria bacterium
CAAATTCTCCAACCAAAATCCATGATCTGGTCGTAACGCGGACGTGGTAAAGCTGCACGAATTAAAATAAATAACATAATGAAGAATGCAGTTTTACTGGCAAACCAGAAGAAAGGTGGAATGTAATCAAATACAGACCATTCAAACGGCGGCAACCAACCACCAAAGAAAAGTACACTGATGAGTGCGGATACCAGCACGACACCAACATATTCACCAACAAAGAACATACCCCACTTGAGGCCTGAGTATTCAGTGTGGAAACCCGCCGCCAGTTCTTGTTCCGCTTCTGGTAAATCAAATGGGGAGCGATGCGCTACCGCAACACCTGCAATTGAAAAAGTGAAGAAGCCTAAGAATTGTGGAAATATAAACCAGCAATGTTTTTGCGCGTTGACAATATCGGACAAATTGAATGAGCCGGTAATAGCCACAATGCCCATTAACGACAAACCCATAAACACTTCATAGCTAACGGTTTGTGCCGTTGAACGAACCCCACCGAGCAAGGCATATTTACTGTTAGATGACCAACCGGCAAACATAACGGCGTACACAGATAAACCAGCCATGCCGATGAAGAACAACAAACCTATATCTAAATCAGCCACTACCCAACCTGGAATAATCGGGATAACCGCGAAAGCCAGCAGCAAACCACTCATGGCGATTGCCGGTGCCAACCAGAATGTAAGCCTATCAACGAAAGGTGGAGTCCAATCTTCTTTGAAGAACATCTTAATCATGTCAGCAATTAACTGCCCGATACCAAAAGGACCAGCGCGGTTAGGACCGTAACGATCCTGCCACAAAGCTAACAAGCGGCGTTCAATAAAAGTCAGGAAAGCTGAAAAGCCTACAAGAATAAACAATATTGCTAAAGACTTACCTACGGAGATAAGTGCGTTAATGCATTCAGGAGTGAAAATAACCATTACACACTCCCTCTTAGACTAACCGTTAAACCAGAAAGTACTTTGGGTAAACCAGCAAGAACCGGAATACCTATAACGCCGACTGCCAGCTCGGCAGATATTTTTACTGGCGCGACAAAATGAGTATCGCCCACACTGACTTCAGCATTTTGGCCATCCGTTAAAGCAAGTTTCAAAGCATCACTAGTAGATACTGCTACATAACGAGAAGGAACTCGTGTAGCAACAACTTCTGCCCGTGCTGATTGTTCATCACTGCCATAGAGATGGTATAGCGGAGCAGATTGAAGGACTGAAACTGACGCAGGAACTTGAGTGAAGTATTGCGCTGATGCCGCAGCTTCAATCAGACGCACACCCAAATCACCGGCGCGAACCTGACCACCAACTTCAACTTGAAACTTATTCCAGGCTTGTGGTGAGTTCCAACCCGGAGCCCAGGCAAAAGGAATTAATTGCGAATCGTTAGTAGGCCCAGAAGCGCCTTCCATCGAATAGGACAATGCTGAATCCTGATCTTGCGATGCGCGCGGTTCATGCACAGACAAATTGGCGCGCATGGAAGTACGGCCAGAATAACGGCTGGATTCACGGGCAATTTTTAAACCGTGGATACGCATTTTCGCACCAGGTGCTGCGGCACCAATGCTAGCTAGCGAAACACTAGAGCTTGCAAGCTGCGCGGTAACATCATCCAAACGCGACCAATCAACACCTTTATTATCCAAAGTCGCCTTAAGTGCGTGCAACCAACGCCAGCCTTCACGAATCAAATTAGCAGGGTTGTAATAAGCTGCATCAAATACCTGGAAGAAGCGTTGTGCACGACCTTCCATATTTACCAAAGTACCATCGCCTTCCGCAAAACTTGAGGCTGGTAATAATAGACTTGCGTGTTCACTGGTAGCAGTTGTTTGATGATCAAGAACCAACACAACTTTCGCCGCTTTTAAAGCAGCGTCAACCAACTTGGCAGGTGCGCGTTGATAAAGATCATTTTCAACGATGACCAGAACATCAGCTTTGCCATCGCGCACTGCAGTTAAAATTGCTTCGACAGATTCACCACCTTGAGTATCCAACAACGCGGTACCCAAACTGTTCGACTCTAAAAGAGTTAACGCAATACCTACATTTTTATTACGCGTTTTAAGTGCGTAAGCAATGTTGGCTGCTGCTTGAATAACAGCTTGCGATTTCAAACCAGTTCCAGAAATAACCAAAGGTTTTTCTGCTGCCAACAAACCATTTGCAATAGTTTGTGCGCGCTCGGCATCAGCGCTATTTAAACCATCAACCGCAGGAGAATTTGCATCAATAATATGTGCAACCGCGAAACCTAAACGGGCAATATCAGCAGCGGAAGCGCGCGAAGTTGCAGCGGCAATATCATCTAAACGGGTTGCATCGACACTTGCAATAAACACAGGGCTTTTTTGCGATTGCACAATATTTTTTATGGGCTCTGCATTCCATTCCGGAATTTTTTTCTCTGCAGCCATTGCTAGCGCAATAGTTTTAGCAGATTGACGCACAGCCAAAGCAATACGTGGCGCAGTTTGAGTAATGTCTTCACCCAGAACTAAAACAGCATCAGATTTTTCGATATCGCGCAGGCTTGGAGTTGTAACATTGCCTTGCGACAAAACCTTGTGTACCAGAGAATTTAGCGCTTGTTCATCAGCAGCAACACCGTAAGAAAAGTTGCCCTTACCAACCAAATCAGCCAAGGCAAAGTTAGTTTCTAAAGAAGCGCGTGGTGAGCCGATACCGACAACACGTTTTGCTCCGCGCAATAATTCTGCAGCTTTATCAAGAGCACTATCGATAGTAAAAGTTTGGTTGCTTGCAGCTAAACGCGGTGCAATTGGTCGATCTTTACGATTTACGAAACCATAACCAAAACGACCGCGATCACACAAGAAATAATGATTTACTGAACCGTTGTAGCGGTTTTCAACACGGCGAATTTCACCGTAACGCTCACCTGGGCTAGTGTTACAACCCACGGAACAATTTTGGCAAACGCTTGGGGCAAACTGCATATCCCACTTACGGGTGTAATGATCCGCGTGAGTTTTATCGGTGAACACACCTGTTGGGCAAACTTCCGTCAAGTTGCCAGAGAATTCACTTTCAAGATCACCTTCTTCAGGGCGACCAAAATAAACATTATCGCGTGAACCAAAAACGCCAAAATCTTTACCACCAGCATAATCGTCGTAATAACGTACGCAGCGATAACAGGCAATACAACGGTTCATTTCGTGATTCACGAATGGCCCGAGATCCTGATTGATATGAGTGCGTTTGGTAAAACGATAGCGGCGAGTATTGTGGCCGGTCATTACTGTCATATCTTGCAAATGACAGTGGCCGCCTTCGGCACAAACTGGGCAATCGTGCGGGTGATTGGTCATCAACCACTCAACAACACTTTTGCGAAACGATTTCGCTTCTTCATCTTTAATAGCGATGAAAGTTTTATCGTTCGCGGGTGTCATGCACGACATCACCAAACGACCGCGAGTGTCGTTTTCGTCGGCGAATTGTTTAACCGCGCATTGGCGACAAGCACCAACTGAACCTAAAGCTGGATGCCAGCAAAAATAGGGTATATCGAGCCCAAGGGTCAAACAGGCCTCAAGGAGGTTGTTTGAACCATCGACTTCGTATGTTTTACCGTCTACGTGAATGGTCGCCATTCTGCGTTTTCACCTATGCCGTCTAGCGGTCATTTAAAAGTTAAGGCGATTAAAAAATCAACCCGAGGAAAGTTAAGCCTTAATGCCCTTCTGAACAATGCCTTTCTTAAACTCTTCCGGGAAGAATTTAAGTGCACTTTGTAGTGGTTCCATTGCGCCAGGTGCATGGGCACAGAAGGTTTTACCTGGGCCGAGGAAACGCGTCAGCTGGTGCAGAGTTTCAATATCACCCTCCTGCCCTTCGCCCGCTTCAATGGATTCCATCAACTTCACCGTCCAGGGCAAACCGTCGCGACAAGGCGTACACCAACCGCAGGACTCACGTGAAAAGAATTGTTCAAGGTTACGCACCACAGAAAGAATATTTTGTTTATCGTCAATCACTGTGATCAGAGCAGTACCCATACGGCTACCGGCTTTGGCAATCGTGTCAAAATCCATTGGCAAATCGAGATGTTCATCCATCAGGAAATCGGTAGACGCGCCGCCAGGTAACCAGCACATTAACCCTAAACCATCCGCCATACCGCCGCCGAGGGTGTAAAGTAATTCGCGGCAGCTAGTGCCAATGGGTAATTCCCATAATCCGGTAATTTTTGCTTTGCCCGAGATACCGTACATTTTGGTACCCGAGTCGGTGCTTTTACCTTGAGATAGACCTTTAAACCAATCAGCACCGCGCAACAAAATTGCGGGAACATTCATCAGGGTTTCAACGTTATTAACAATCGTTGGCCTACCCCACGCACCCGCTTGTTGCGGGAAAGGTGGCTTGGTGCGCGGATTGGCACGGCGCCCTTCCAGGCAATTGATCAATGCGGTTTCTTCACCGCAAATATAACGGCCAGCGCCCAAGTGAACATGAAGCTCAAAATTGAACCCGGAGCCTAAAATATTTTCGCCGATATAACCCGCCGCTTTGGCCTGATCTATAGCCGCGTTTAAACGCTCGCCGGCAAGAACGTATTCGCCACGCAAGAAGATGTAGCCCTTAGTAGCACCAATTGCATAAGCTGCCAGCACCATAGACTCAACCATTTGATGCGGAAGCTCTTCCATCAACATACGGTCTTTAAAGGTACCCGGCTCCATTTCGTCGGCGTTACAAACGAGATATTTTTGACCGGCATCGGCACCCATAGGAATGAGAGACCATTTAACACCCGTCGGGAATCCTGCACCGCCACGGCCACGTAAATTAGCAGCTTTAACTTGCGCTTGAATATCAGTTGGCTGCATGGTGACCGCTTTTTTAAGCGCAGCATAACCTTCCATAGCTTCGTATTCTTTAATCTCTACCACTGCTTTGCCGGCCTTAGTGTAGCGCCAGGTGAGCGGATGAGTTTCCGGACCAACATTGGTCAAGCCGATATTTACATTGGAGGTCATTTATATTGCTCCAACAATGAGTCAATGTTTTCTGCAGTCACATTGAAATGAGTTGTATCGTTAATCATCAGTACGGGCGCTTTATCGCAAGCACCAAGACACACAATCGGAAGCAAGGTGAAACGATCATCTGGCGTAGTTTGGCCAGGACTGATAGCAAGCTTTTGTTGCAAGGCGCCGTATAACTGATCGAAACCCATCAAAAAACAGCTGGTGCTATCGCACACTGCGATCACGTGACGACCGACAGGTTTGCGATAAATCCTGTTATAGAAAGTCGCAACACCTTCAACATCTGCCGCGCTAACGCCAAGTACATCGGCGATGGCTGTTATAGCGCCATCCGGCACCCAGCGGTGATTGGCTTGCACAATTTTTAATGCATCAATGGTGGCCGCGCGTGGGTCGGCGTAATGATGCATTGCATGCTCAATACTCTCACGCTCGGAAGCAGTAAGAACAAAGGGTGCGCCACGATCTGTAGCAATAGTTTGGGAAGAATTAGCGGTCAACATCGGCCATCACAAAGTCAATTGAGCCTAGGTAGGCGATAAGATCCGGAATCATAGAACCGCGGATCACCGACGGGATTTGCTGCAAATGAGGGAAACTCGGTGTACGAATACGAGTTCTATAACTCATAGTGCTGCCATCCGAAGTAAGGTAGTAGCTATTGATGCCTTTAGTAGCCTCAATCAACTGACAACTTTCGTTCGCAGGCATAATCGGGCCCCAGGAGACCGATAAAAAGTGCGTAATCAAGGTTTCAATATCTTGCAAAGTACGTTCTTTTGGCGGCGGACAAGTCAGAGGATGATCTGCTTTGTAAGGGCCAGCAGGCATATTATTTAAACACTGAGTAATAATGCGCACACTTTGACGCATCTCTTCCAAACGCAACATTGAGCGATCATAAGCATCGCCATTATTTCCGAGCGGAACCTCAAATTCAAAATTCTCATAGCCAGAGTAAGGCCGCGCCTTACGCAAATCAAAATCAATACCGGTTGCGCGCAAGCCAGGACCAGTAACGCCCCAAGCCAAAGCTTCAGTGCTGTTGTACTGTGCAACGCCAATAGAACGCGCTTTCAAAATAGAGTTTTGCAGTGCGGCTTTTTCGTATTCTTTTAAACGCGCAGGCATCCATTCAACAAACTCGCGAACCAAACGCTCCCAGCCTTTGGGTAAATCAGAGGCAAGACCGCCAATACGGAACCAGGCAGGATGCATACGGAAACCAGTGATAGCTTCAATCACATCGTAAGCTTTCATCCGATCAGTAAACATATAGAACACTGGCGACATACCGCCCACGTCCTGAATATAGGTACCGAGATAAAGTAAATGCGAAGTAATACGGAAAAATTCGCTCAACATAATGCGGATGGTGCTGACACGATCCGGCACAGTGATGCCCGCCAATTTCTCAACAGCCAACACATAAGGCATGTTGTTCATTACACCACCGAGATAATCAATACGGTCGGTGTAGGGAATGTAACTGTGCCAGGATTGGCGCTCGGCCATTTTTTCAGCGCCGCGATGGTGATAACCAATATCAGGCACGCAATCGATAATTTCTTCACCATCCAATTGCAGCACTATACGGAAAGCACCGTGCGCAGAGGGGTGGTTAGGGCCGAGGTTAAGGAACATGTAATCTTCGGTATCAGTACCGCGTTTCATGCCCCATTCTTCAGGCTTAAACAATAAAGATTCTTGCTCTAAATCTTGCTTGGCCGCATTCAATTTAAAGGGATCAAATTCGGTAGCGCGCGCAGGGTAGTCTTTACGCAGCGGATGGCCTTCCCAGGTACGCGGCAACAAAATACGGCTTAAATTAGGGTGACCTTGAAAAACAACGCCAAACAAATCCCAAACTTCACGCTCATACCAATTGGCATTGGGCCAAATTCCAATCGCGGTTGGTAAGTTTAAATCACCTTCTTTCAGAGCAACTTTAATACGAATATCGCTATTGCGTTCGATTGAAATGAGATGATAAAAAACGGTGTAATCAAGGCTTGGAGCTCCCAGGCGATTTTGACGCAGGCGCTCATCGATAGCGGAAAGGTCATACAGCATTACGTAAGGGCGAGGCAATTTACGTAAGAAAGCCAGAATATCTATCAGCTTTTCCCGTTGCACCCAAAGCGTAGGCACGTTGTCGAGAGTCGTCTGAAAAACCAAAACCTCGGCGCCAAACTGCAAATGCAATTCACGCACAACTTCATGTTCAGCGCCCGCTGCATTTGCGAGTGGGCTTGGATTGACGTTTTCGGTCATTATTTAATCGCTTTGGCTAATGGTGATTCTGAAAGAGTTAAATTATTTTTTTGGACAATCATTTGGACCATCATTTGGACAATCAAACGTCATCAGGTGAACGCAACTCGGTTACCGCAATACGTTCAGCTTGCTTGCGATCACGCTCTGGCTCCATCTGGGCACGATATACACCCTGCTCACCCACAGTCCAAGATAAAGGGCGGCGTTCTTTTCCAATTGAATCTTGCAATAAGGTTAGTGCTTGTAAAAAAGCTTCCGGGCGCGGTGGGCAGCCAGGAATGTACACATCAACAGGCAAGAATTTATCAACACCCTGCACTACTGAATAGATGTCATACATGCCGCCAGAGTTAGCACAGGCGCCCATGGAAATGACCCACTTGGGCTCTAACATTTGTTCGTACAAGCGTTGCACAACAGGCGCCATTTTAATAAAACAGGTACCCGCCACCACCATCAAATCGGCTTGACGTGGCGATGCACGAATAACTTCAGCGCCGAAACGCGCCAAATCATGCGGCGATGTAAATGCAGTTGCCATTTCTACATAACAGCAAGATAAACCAAAGTTGTAAGGCCAAAGTGAATTTGAACGACCCCAGTTCACAACGCTGTGCAGCATATCCTCAAGACGGCCCATAAATACCGTCTTATGAACTTCATCTTCCATTGGATCAGCAACAGTTTCTTGCTGTTGCATGGGATAAAGGCCACCGGGACTATCTGGATTGGCGCGAGTAAGGGTGTATTTCATTCACAAAGCCTCATTTATTCTGTGGTGCTTGCGCTACTGCACTATTGGTGTGTTGAGCTGCACGGCGGCGACGCTGTTCTGGCGCCCAATCCAAACCACCAATACGCACGAGATAAACCAAGCCAGCCAACAAGATAAGGATAAACATAACCGCTTCAGCAAAACCCACCCAGCCACTTTCGCGCACCGAGACAGCCCAAGCGTAAAGATATAAAGCTTCAACATCAAAAATAACAAAGAACATTGCGACCAAATAAAATTTGGCTGAAAGCCTTAAGCGTGCTCCACCCTGGGATACAACACCAGATTCAAATGGATCGTTTTTTGCCCTACCCCATGCTCTACCACCCAGCAGCCAAGGAATACCTAACATAAACGCCAGTAAAAAAAGCACACCGCCAAGGTAGGCAGCGATTGACCAAAAACTTGTTATGTTTTCTGGGGGTAATGACAAGAGGATCACCCTAAATGACGATAAAAGAACACAAAGTGCGCAATTGGTGTGAAACTTAACCGAACCGCAGCACATCCTTTAAATTGATGGTGAATATAGCAAAGATGGTTAATAACGACAAATTGTTATTCCCTCAAATTGGAATTATTTAATGTTAATTAACGACATCATAAAATTTATGGCTGACTGTTTCAGAGATTTTGCATTGGCGAGTGTAGTTGAATAAAGGTTCTGCTATCCTGCGCCAATTATTGTAATTATCACAGAAGTATTACTATGGCTAATTCACTTATTAATGTGATCGACCTGGAGCAGCAACTCCAACAGCAATCCCCGCAAAAAATTATTAAATACGCACTGACAGAATTTGAAAATATTGCAATTTCATTTAGTGGCGCAGAAGATGTTGTATTGATTGAAATGGCGCGAAATTATCGCCCCGATATAAGTGTATTTTGTTTAGACACCGGCAGACTTCACCCGGAAACCTACCGTTACATTGAAAAAGTTCGCAAACATTATGGCATCCCAATAGAGGTAATCTCTCCTGATGGAGAAGCGGTTCGCAAACTGGTAACCGAAAAAGGTTTATTTAGTTTTTATCAAGACGACCATAAAGAATGCTGTGGCATTCGCAAAATAGAACCGTTGCGCAAAAAACTAGCAGAAGTTGATGCCTGGATTACCGGGCAGCGTAAAGATCAAAGCCCTACTCGCGCAGCAATTCCTGTGATTCAAAACGACACTTTATTTGCACGTACAAATAGCACATTAACCAAATTTAATCCTTTAGCCAACTGGACATCAAAAGAAGTATGGGACTACATCCGTATGTGTGAAATCCCCTACAACGAACTACATGACCAAGGTTATATATCCATTGGATGCGAGCCTTGTACTCGCCCGGTAGGCCCCAATCAACATGAGCGCGAAGGGCGCTGGTGGTGGGAAGAAGCTACTAAGAAAGAATGTGGCTTGCATGTAGACAACACCTAAACCATTGAGTGATATGTGCAGATTCAGGCACAATGCGCGTCTTTTTTAATCATGCGTGCATTCTTAATAATATATAAATTTCAATTGCAGCAAATAGACGTTGGTTTTAGCATGTCAGGATTTTCGCTTAAAAAATATATTCCATCGCCGGACGCAATTAAAAACAATAAATCCCTGCGTTTTTTGGGCAAATTAATTCATGACCCAAATTTATTCCACTTAAATCGCCGCTCTGTATCAGTTGCGCTTTTTTGGGGATTATTGATTGGTTTATTACCACCCCTACCCGTTCATACACCTGCAGCTGCAGCTGCAGCTTTGCTGGCACGCTGCAATTTGCCTTTAGTAATAGCTGCGGTATGGATCGGCAACCCAATAACTTATCCTATTATTATGTATTCATTTTACCATTTAGGATTATTTATTCTGCACTCTGAACCAGTCTCAACATTGGAATTTTCATGGCATTGGCTCAGCAATCAATTTGCGCTTATTTGGAAACCTTATTTAGTAGGCTCAATGGTGGGATCATTAACCTGCGCCACCATAGGATATTTTATTTCTAATTGTGTATGGCGATTAAATGTAAAAAGAAAATGGCACACCCGCCAAAAAAATCGTGCAGAAGCAAAGCTGAGTTAAGAAACATCTGATCAAAGCACACATTAATAAAACATATTTTTGACGCATTCCAAAACTCAGGCTCCAAACATTTATAGTTTCTAGTGGCCGCTTAAATTGAAAAGTTATTGAGCTGAACTTCTCACTGCTATCCAGAATTTAACTTATAGATTTGATAAGCAGATTTTATAAAAAATCGCCGCTATCAACATGTGAAACTCAAGGCCAAAAACCCGATAAAGTTACTATAAATTAATTCTCCTTTAAAATTAACACAACATTAAATTATTATGTGTTGCAAAAACGTGTCACCTTAAATAAAGAAAATTAGAAGTAGAGAAATATATAACACGTATTGTTAACGAAAAGTAAAGCCCATAAAAAAACCGGAGCAGCAATGCAGCTCCGGTTTTTTTATGCATTGAATTCTAAACTAAATTTTCAACAATCGACTCTTAGAGTGAGTCGAGGTATTGACGATGTTTAGTAGAAAATTCGAAGTTATTGAATTTATCCCAGTTAACTGACCACGTCATTAAACCGCGCAAATCTTTATAGCCCGTGGTGGTATGTGGTTGATATGAGCCACAGCCTTGCAATTTAACCAAACAATTTAAGGCTGATTGCACGTCCGCAACGCTGGTGAACCCGCCACCAGCATTTACGTTTGCAGGCAAGCCTAGTAATACTTGATCTTGACGTAACGCAGGGAACATAAGTTGTGTGCCCGCTACTTTGAAGCCAGTTAATAACATATCAATCATCGCAACATGGAAATCAGCGCCGCCCATGGTGTGATAGGCATTGTCTAAACCGGTAATGGAACCAGAGTTATAGTTTTGCACTTGTAACCAGCTCAGTTGGTTGCGCATAGCGTAAATCACTGGCAGATATGAGCCCGCACGTGAATCACAACCATTACAGGTGCTGCCGTAGAAGCTGTAACCCAATTGTACAAAGAAGGTTTCGGGTGCCATGGTAAGCATAAATTTGCTGCCGTAGTGCCCAGTCAGATCTTGTAATGCGCCTATGAGATTAACAATTACAGGTGTGGTTGGTGCGCGGAAGTCTTTGTCATTGCCATCCAGGAACAACGAGTGACCTTCAAAATCCACATCCAAACCATCAAAGCCGTATTCATCAATAATCGGGATCATGGAGTTGACGAAGTTGGCGCGCGCAGCAGCGGTAGGCAATTGTACTTGGCCATTTGCACCACCAATACTGATTAAGATTTTAACACCAGCAGCTTGTTTAGCTTTGATGGCAGTTTTGAAGGCCGTTTTGTCAAAAGCCGCATCTAAATTAAACGCAATCTCGCCTGCGGCTCTGCCGGTAGGTTCAGCAAAAGATACGTTGATCGCATCAAAATCATTTGATACTTGATCCAACGGAATCACACCTGAGCCATTGTTGAAGTTGTGCCAATATCCCGAAATGACATGGTAACGGCCAGCTGTTGATGAGCGTGCGGAGCTAGATAACGAACGAGCAGATGAGCTTATTACGCTACAGTGGCACGCTGAAGAAACAGACGATGAAATTTTTGCGCTGGAAGATGATGATGACGATGGTTTTCCACAGCTGTT
>JANYIO010000132.1 GCA_025362015.1 Gammaproteobacteria bacterium
GGCAGCTGATCTCTTTTCCTATACGGGTTGAGTTATGCACTTCGCGGTTGAATCCGCCTCTTAATACTTTTGTAAAATTAGCAAAAACTCCTGAAAAAAATGTAAAACCGCCATCTTCATTAATTATGGGTGTATTTAAGTACGGCCTATCAAAACCAAAATGTCTAGAAAATATCCGAATAAGAGAGCTTTTACCAGCACCATTTGCCCCTGTGATAATTGTCAATCTGTTATGGATATCTATATCAACATCTTCGAACTGACGCCAACCGGTTAAAGCCAATTTTTTAAAATTAGTATTGTCATTGCTCATGTAATTCCTTCCTATGTATTCAAATATCCACTCTTTATCTTATACGAATTGGTATAGCAATTTGTGGTTGTATTGGAACTAGAGTATTTACATAAGCTCGCAAAATGTCGTTATATAACTCTGAATGTTTTGGAGCGTCGATAGTTATTATAAGAGCGTATCGAATTTTTTCGGCATTTTTTGAACTACCTCCAGCCTCTCGAGCATTATAATGAATATCAAACACAGGATTATCCAAACTAGTTCCTCGCATATTTTTATCTCCATGAATTACTGTTTCCCACTTACCTAGATCCGAACGGCGTTCTTCTTCGGTAGCATATTTTTTCAAATCGAAAAAGCCTTTTGTGTTCGCATTAGATTTTCCCTCCCCGACTTTCTTATCGTTTGGGCGAAATACAATTTCTAAACCGGCTCTTGTATAAGCAGCAGCATCTTGAGGATCAGTTGGTGATGCATAACAAAAAGTTGCCTTGAGACGAATATTCCCAGTAAGGCCATTTACTGGAAGAGGTAAAGCAGCACGCAAATACTTTCCTGGCTTCAACTCACCTTGATAGACAATACGAGCGGTCCCGGATGGGCAAGTAATAACATTCATTAGATCTTCAGGAATTTTTCCCCAACCTACATCTAGCTTATTATGACCTGCAGAGTCAGCAGCATTTACAAGTAACGCCTTGATAGCAAGGGGTGACAAATCTGCACCTAAAATCGCACGGATACCGACGGCACTTCTTAATAAATATGGAGCAGCAAAGCTAGTGCCTAGCTGAGGTAGTAAAGATGCCTTTCTTCCCTGCTGCAACACATGAAAATACTCTCCGGCATCTCCTCCGAACGCCATTAAATCTGGCTTTACAACTCCAGGACTACGCCCAGGGCCTACAGCACTATAAGACGCTCGCGCCCAACCATGCTGAGTATTGTTGGATGCCCCTACAGCTAAAGCATTAACACAATCAGATGGAACCTGAACTCTAGCGTTTCCAGACAACCGATCTCGTAAGCCATTATTTCCAACAGCAACAGTCATTAACGTATCGCCGTCACTTAACAAATCGTCTATTACTGATGTCCATGCGTGCACTTCAGTATCTTCTATTGGAAGATCGGGGCCAAGGCTAAGATTGATAAATTGATACTGACGTGAGAGTAATACTTCTTCGACAAAACCAAGTGTGCGGTAGAGCTCAAGTGGATCTTCTGAATCAATATCTTTATCCAACACACGCAAATGGTCGACATACGAAAAAGGACGGGGGGCCATACCATTCGGAGTAATAGGCCCGAAAAGAAATGCAGAGGTAACACCTAAACCGTGTTCCAAACCACCTACATCATCCTCAGCATTTTCATCCAATAACCTATATGAGCGTAACCAAGGGCCGATAGAATGATTTTTAGGTAAGCCACCGTCAAGTATTGCAACTTTTGGCTCCGATGATAAAGGTTGCTCTGTAGGCAAGGAGCAACCAATAGATATGCCTCCTGTTCGCTGCATGGGACGAAGAGCTCGCAGTTTTGGCATTGGCCTAATTACACGAACTAAAGAAAATTTAGCTAATTCCTCGATATTTTTATTTTTTCCCTCAACGGGAACAAACCATAAATTGCCTGCAATAAAACTTAAATCCGTGAAAATATTCAGTTCAATTTTTTGAGCATATTTGGTAAAAGATTGTTGAACAAAACGATTATTTTCATCTGAAATTAAATGAATTCCAACTTCAAAAAAGTGATCTGATTTTACCCCTAAAGATACAAGTCTTTCCTCGGGAGAGAAAATAGAAAATCTTTCAATATGGGCAAGATCAAGCGCTTCTTTAGTTTCTGGCTCAAGCTCTTTGATCCGCTCTTCCAATTGACGAAAAGCTTCTCGTTTACCTGCAACAAACAACTCTGTAGTTGTGCATTCTCTAGGGTCTCCTTTTTTGCTCCACCCCTCAGGTGTAAGCTTTACAGTTCTACTACCAACAGACTCTAAACCAGCAAATCGCAATATTGATGCGGGAAAAAATGACCTAGCGATGTAACTTGGATTCATAGCCAACAGCGCCACGCCAAAATCATCTGGACATGCATCAGGAGGTAACTTATCAAGAGCTTTGGCAGCATCAATAAATTGTGGCGCTAATCTTTCCTTGGCGCGCTCGAGGGAATACACCTCAACTTTCCCAGGTTTTCTTTTAGGGCCCTTGATATCATGAGTTAATAATTCCCCTCGACCAATTAAAAAATTAGTTTGGCTCATGATTTAGCTTTCCTTCCTGAAGACTGAAGTTTTAAAGATGAATCACTAGTATATTTTCTAATTGTATCGCGGCTGACACCGGTTAATGCTTTGATACTATGCTGAGTAAAGCTCCCTTGTTTAGCCAACTCCACAGCAAGCTTAATGCGAGAAGAATGATCCAGCTCACAAACGCGCGCCTTTATAAAATCTTCCATTAACTGCGTGTCCGATGACATTCCCAGTGCTATTGCTCGGCGAAATCGCTGAATGTCCCGCTCAATATCACTAAAAGAATACCCATGAAAGATAAAGGCCAAAATTTCTATCCATGGCTCAAATAAAGAAATATCTGCACCTAAAAATCGCTTAACGGCACTTTTTACCATTGAAATCTCTGGCAATCCAAATTCAATGATCAAATCAAAGCGCCTCCACAATGCACGATCTATTAACTCCGGATGATTCGTTGCTGCTAATAACAAACCCGTAGAAGGCCATTCATCAACCTCCTGCAAAATAACAGTAACCAAGCGTTTTAACTCGCCTACATCACTATCATCATTTCGGCTTTTCGCAATCGCATCTATCTCATCAAGCAGCAAAATACATGGACTTCGCTTTGCAAAATCAAGCGCTGCTCTTAAATTATTTCCACTGTGACCAAGAAGACTACTCATTACTGCTGTTAAATCCAAAACGTAAAGCGGCACTTGTAGTTGAGCAGCCAACCAGCGAGCAGTAACAGTTTTACCGACGCCTGGCTTACCAACAAACACTGCAGATTTCGTGGGCTGCAAACCCATTGATACCAATAGATCTTTTTGCAATCGCTCCTGAATTAATTGATCCATTTTTTCCTGAATACCGGGGGCTAGTAACGGCGGCTCAGTACTATCCTCTGCTCTATAGACCTTCAATAGAGATAAACCGGATTGATCGTCCACAGGTACGGGCTGCTCAAACTGAGAGGTAATCTTCCTCATTAAAGTTTGACTTCTTGGAACTTTGGCTTTCAATTGCACATCCATCTGCTTGGAGAGTTCAGGATCAACCGTTCTGTACTTACGAACTAGTCGCGCTACAAATAGGCGTACATCTTCGGTCTCCTCAGAAAGAGCAAGACGAGTAACTTGGACTAAATCTTTAGAAATATCGATCATCTATTCCGAGCCATTGATATATATTTGATTTAAAAGAAATTTTTATTTTTATTTAATGGACTAAATTATTATAGTCCCTTTTGGCGATCAATGTCACTATTCTCATTAGCAACTAAAGAGATATATTAATAGAGTTATCGTCAGCCTCTGGCAGCAGGATGCGTATCGTTGTATACCTTGCTCAGATCCATCACCGTCACCCGGGTATAAATTTGGGTGCTGGTAATATCCAGATGCCCAAGCATCTCCTGCACATAGCGTATATCAGCCCCATTTCTCAACATGGCCGTTGCAGCAGCATGTCTAAACAAGTGACATGAGCCCGATTTACCAATCCCTGAACGCTTGATGTAGTCACTGACTAAATCCGATAGCTTACTGCTACGAATTCTGTTGCCCGTATTCCCCAAAAACAAAGCTTCACCCGACTCTATAGAAGCCAAAGTCGGACGAAGCTCTTTTAGGTATTGTCTAATCCAATTGACCGCTCTGGTAGCAATGGGAACCCGGCGATCCAGATTCCCCTTGCCTTTACGCACTGTGACTAGCTGATGCTTAAAGTCGATATCCTTCAAGTCCAAATTTGCCAGCTCTGTACGACGAATACCTGTAGCGTAATAAACTTCCAGTATTGCTCTATCACGTACAGCCATCTTTCCTTTGGTCATGGCTTGGCGAAATACTTGCTCCATTTCAACCTCATCCGGCACATCCGCAGGTAAACGTCTCGTAACACGAGGTAATTTAAATTGCATGAAAAAATCCGACTTAACAATTCGGAAATAATACAAGCGCTCTAAAAATCCCGTTACGGCCATAAGACGCATACGTTGCGTTGACAAATCTAAAGGCTCACCATCGCGAGCTTTACGGTAGCGATATAAATGCTGACGATAGTTTTCCAATGCATCAATATCCAGCTTTGAAACAAGGCTAATATTTTGCGTTAGACACCAACTCACAAACACACCTAGCAATACACGCTTAGTGCGAACTGTTGAATTAGCTTGGCCTCTGGCTAAACAATCTTCAGCATAAAATTCAACGCATACCACGAGCTTTTCAATTTTCTTGCTCACGAATGACTCCTATAAAATTAATGTGAAGTTGTTAGTGGAGAAGCAGAACACAGCAACTTCATAAAATTATCTCTCGGCTTGGCATCCTCCAATACAAATTGATTTACATCTTTCTCTGCCGGCAAATCAATGCCATAACATTGAATACCCACCGCACTTAATTGCTCAGCAACTGCCTGTGAACATCTTTTGCCCTGAAAATTCGCATCAAAGGCAAACCCAACAGTTTCAATGTTAAAAGTTTGTAGCACTGCGCAATGTTTAAAACAAAAACTTTTCATGCCCATAATCGCTACAACATTTTCAATACCGAGCTGCATCAGCGATAAAGCATCAACAGGAGATTTGCACAGTAAAATGTGCTTGTACTTGGTTAATGCGACCGTATTAAAAAACACCGTATCTTCTGATAGCCATTGAACATGGTAAACAGAATAGGCTTTCAATTTTTGCGTGATTCTACGACCATATGCTCCTGTTACTCGACCGTTTTCATCATGAAATGGAAACACCAAAGCACCACGGAAAAATTCATGACCCGACGGTTTAATAATACCCACTCGTTGCAGAGCTCCTCGTGTTGCAGCACTCTGCCATGACGGCAAAGCTGTAAATTGAAAACCCAACGACCTATCGGAAAAACCGAGATTGAAACGTTCGATTAAAGATTCATTTAGCAATCCACGAGAAGCTAAAAAATGTCGTGCGCGCTCCGAGTTTTTCAGCGTGGATTTGTAATAACGTATGACATGATTAATTAAGGTTTCCTCAATATCACCAGCAGCAATATCGGAATCACTAAATAACAAATCAGTTGGAGTGCGGGGAAGACGCTGTATGACGCTCACGTCACCTAATTTTTCATAATAATACATCACTCCACCTCCTTAGCTTTTTTATCAGGGCGGCGCATCGATTCACCATGAATTTCTATGATGTAGGCACGATGCAATATGCGATCAAGAATTGCATCGGCCAACGATTGTGCGCCAAGATATTTATGCCATTCGCTAACAGGTAACTGCGATGTAATTAGTAGCGAACCACTACCAGAACGATCATCAACTAATTCAAGCAAGTCATGCTGTGACCGAGCCTTCATTGGTGCCAGCCCCCAATCATCTAACATAATTAAATTTGGCTTGGCCAATTGCAGACGCAGCTTTGGCAAGGTGCCATCACTATGTGAAATCTCCATGTCTTCAAGCAGCCTTACTGTTCGGCGATACAAAACTGTCATATCTTTACGAATAGCCTGCTGTGCAAACGCGCAACCAAGCCAGGTTTTGCCCGCGCCCGTTGGTCCCGTAAGAATGATATGTCGCTGTTGTCGAATCCAATCGCATGAAGCCAGCATAGAAATTTGTTGTCGATCTAACGAACGACCCGCTGAATATTTAATGTCCTCAATACAGGCCGACGATATTTTTAATTTAGCCTGGTGTAATAAACGCTGCTGCCGCTTTTGTTTTCGTCCGTGAACTTCGGCATCAACGAGTAAAGAAAATCGTTCATCAAAACTTAAAGATTGTATTGTGGAATTGTTTTGTTGCTCTTCATAGGATGTGCACATAGCTTGCAGTTTTAACTGATGAAGCTGAGAGAGGGTTTGTTGATTGCTCATATCAAAGTCCTCCACGCAAATAATAATCCGATCCTCGTACATGATAATGCAGAGGTAAATCCGGTTGGACTGGATGGTCGTGAAGAACAGGCAATTCAAGATGATGCTGAAGAATAGATCGAACACTTTTGACAGTTAGCGAACCTATTTCTACTGCACGCAAGCAAGCAGCTTCAAAACGCGCTTCAGAATGTGCATTACAAAGCTTGCTAAGTTGCATACAAGCTTTTCGTCCTAGCAGGGAATACTCCGGCTTTCCTTCAAATTGTGCTTGTACAACTTGTGTAGCGGCGGGACCAATATGTTGCGCCCATTTACAAAAACTTTCCATCGTTTGTGCAGCGTATGCCTGGTGCTGCGGCGGGCGATGAATGGGGCTAGTGGTATATCCACCTTGTTCATCACAACGCTGGTGCAATGCAATCCGCTGGTTAAGATGAAAAATTTCAACCGTTCGTAATGTTACGCGCGCTTCAACTTTTTCGCTGACAAGTTGATAAGGTACGGAGTAAGCATGTTGCTTAACATGAATGTGATAATCTGGCGGAACTTTTTGCTCACTCACCCATTCTGCGTACTGAAAAGCTTCAGCAGGCAATGACTTTAATAAGGGCTTATCCAACTCGTCAAATCGTGAACGACGAGTTCCGGATAATCGTTTAAATTTTCTATTGTTAAATTTTTCTAACAACTCTCGTATTGCTATATTTATTTCATCAATGCTGAAAAATTTACGCCGAGCAAGGATGGTAAGAATCCAGCGGGAAATAAATAAAACACCCGCTTCTACTTTTGCCTTATCTCGTGGACGTCTCACTCTGGCAGGATCAATCGCCGTACCATAATGACGGATACATTCAAGATAAGAACGATTCAATATCGGAAAAGAACCTGGTTTGGTGACCGCAGACTTCAAATTATCAGGCACAATAACTTGCGGACAGCCACCAAAAAATTCAAACATTTTAACGTGCGCCTCTATCCAGTCTTCTAATTTTTGACTAGCGGATGCCCATACAAACGAATAATTTGAGCAACCTAATACACCCAAAAAAATCTGCGCTTTATGTTCAATGCCTTTCTCAAGGTCATACCACGTTACAGTCCTGCCAGCATAATCAACAAATGCCAACTCACCTGCGTAATAAGTTTGGCGCATGGATACATCAATTCTTTCAATATAACGTCGGTAATAATGGGTGAACTGCGAATAAGAATAAGCATCTGCTGAACTAACTAAACAATACTCTTCCCACAGCTGTAAAAGCGTTTGATGCCGTGCCTGCATTTGAGTATAAATAAACTGCCAGTCGGGCATTCGCTTTTGCGCATCAATCCCTCTCGGCTCATTCACAATATTGGTTAACTGCTTATCATTAAAGCTAGATAGCGTCTCAGGCAAAACACCTTTGTCACGCAATCGTTGCCGATATTTTGCTACTGTGTTGTGCGACAGCTGAGTCATACGAGCAATAGTGCGATTTGAAAAATTGGTGGTCGAAATTAATCGCACCACTTCATGTAAATAAATCTTAGACATTTTTAAATCCTCATTTTTTTTATTGCTAAAAGGTATTAGCAATAGTTTTTTGAAAAATGAGGCACTAAGCCGCCCTAAGCAAAATGAGAAATTTCACTTGACACCGGCGGCAGTGAAAAGCATTATAAAGGTGTCGAAAGGTTCAAAATCGATACGCTTTATAAGAAGCCCTGAGAGTTCCACCTCTTGGGGCTTTTGCTTTTCTGGCCTCCAACTAAAACCAGCAACTTTATTGATTTACATACATACCTCCTTAATTCTTGGAAGAAAATCGTTTTTTTGCCAAGTAGCAAGCCACATCTTTCGCCAAAGCGTATTTTCCACGACGGTTATCAATCTCAAAAACAGGTACGGGTACAGTCTTTCGCACTAGCGATTGACGGAAAGCGGCTTAGATACATAACCCAGCGCTTTAATCAGCGCCTCTCCCGTAAGCACGGGTCCATAGCGATCCGACAGATCCCCCTCCAGTGCAGCAGCCAGTTCACTTTCCTCAGCTTTTTCGTTCATAACTCTAGATCCACAGAAAACGGAGTGTGACAATAACAAGGCTACACCAAAAATATTTGAAGCTGGTAGTGTCCTTTACAGCACTCTGCAGGACATGGTTTTTTCTAAAAACTTTATATTTATCACATGGATAATATTTTTCTCTTCAACTGGTGCGAAAGTTTCATTTCGCTAGGCGGTATTTGGTGTGAATGATTTAGGCGGCAAGCTCATGCAAAATCTTCCAACAATACTCTGGGCTCGGACCATTCGGCACAGGACGGGTATGTCTTATGGAAAATTTCTAAAAGAGTTACTACAGGATAAAAGTCAAAGTAATGCCGAATATTGGGAAAGATATTCAGGACGACTTAACAAAAACGCCAGGGGGGAAACTCGCGTAAGGGATGAAAAGTTTATAAGCCTAATTGAGGGTATTTTGCCAGGAACTAAAAAAATTTTAACTCATCCTCTGTGGAAAATAATGGAAAACTCAGAAGCATCTCTTAATGAAATTTATGATTATATGGAAGAACTTCCTTTACAGTTAAAACAAATATTGTTCAATTATAAAAACAATGCAGGCTTACCCGAAAGAAAACGCATAAAATCAAAAAATGTTTATTACATCTCTAAACAAAATGATCTTGATGCTTTGGCGTGCATGCTGATGATGATTCGTGAAGCAGAAATCACAAAACAAATAGATGCATATATCACTTGCAAATGGGAAGCTCATCAGCTCTTCTGCAGAATTGCCTCCTTCAACCCATTAAAGGAAATAGCTTCCCCTATATATGATAAAATTTTTCAGCTGTTCATCGAAAAAAATGACCCATTACCTCCAGAGTTATCAAGTATTCTTGTAGAACATATACCCCATCATTATCAATCTCCAAAAAAATATCCAATTCCGAAGTTCTTTGACGATAATATTGTTATATTGAAGTTAGCTATAAAAAAAGGATTAGTTGAAAATACAAAAAAATCTATACTTAACTTTTTATTCTGGATTGACTTTGGCTTCAAAAGAAGTGAAATTCTTGAAGCACTTATATCTCTTCCTAATTCCACCGTGAATGATTTTTCTCACATCTCACTGCCTACACCACTGAGTGAATTCATAAAAAGAATTAATGGCGATAGTCGACTTTATATTAAAGGTGAGGATTTTAGAATTTGACGAAATAGCACAACCAGATTTACAGAACGATGGTAACGCCTAACCGGGATCTCTGGTCACACCAAGCCAGCAGATGTGTTCAAACGTACCGGCCTACGCACCTGCGTGGACTGCGCCAACGTGACCAAGCTGCTGGCGAACCGTAACCACCTAAACCGATAAAGTGTTACCATCCTGCTGATGAGGTTGTCCAGCATGGGGAATATTTAACAAAAACATATATGTTGCTGCTTAACGAGACATATTCACGCAACGCGGTCAATTCGAACATTGCAATAAAAACAATGTTGAAAAAGTCTGGCTAAAAGGTATATTAGGGAGAATTATATTGCATTCTATTTTTTACAAGAAAAAAAATGTCACTTTAACTATCACCGTTGCATTAATTTTCGCGATTGTTTTTGTCTCTTTAAATAAAACACACGAAATAGAAAGCTGGTATTTCAAGGCAACCATATCACTACTTATTCTATCACTCGTATGTATTGCTAATTGGTTATGGGATTTGAAAATTCCTGATAGGGAAAAAATTCAGGGAAATTTAAAGCTAAATAAATTCTATGAATACATACCACCAAAAAAAACACCACCGCCAACAGTTGATGCAAGTACACGTTATCAGTTAGAAAGACTTTGTTTAAAAATTAAATCACTTAACCGTGATAACCGTTTGAACTTAGGTCAAGAAACTTACCAGCTCCTCTTAGAAACCCTCAAAAATCTAACTAAAGAAGTGTCGAAAGAAGTACATTTCCCTATATCCAATCTCCATGGATTTGCGGCAAGCAAAAGTTGCATCTGTAACAATTTTTACTTGGGTTCACAACCAACAATGGCTGAATTCGGATCTATGCTGACATTTCCCGATTATAAAAATTTAGATCAGGACATGATTATTCATAAATGCTTAATGTGGCAAGAGAGTGATCTAAACAGGAATATAAAAATATTCACTGACAATTGGCACAAACGTTACTACTGGAATAACCACGGTGGTTCGCACCATATGGGATTTTTATGTTACCAACTACAAACCCAAAATAAAGAGTGGTGCCCATTGGTGACACTAACTGAGTATCAGCTAGATATGGATAGCCTGAACTTGCTCGAAGGAAAATTAAGCATTTTTGTTTGCATGCACTCTAATGAAGTTAGACATTCAATCTTTGATTTCGAAACAATGTATAAGCTGGGAATCAATAATATATCCTCCAGACTTGGAGTGCATATAACTCCAATGAAGATACGAACTAGTATTTTAAAAAACGAATATCAGTTAATAATTATTGACCACAGCAAAGAGTTCCATGATTTTTCACTTAACCAAGTTAATTGGTTAGTTACAAATGGCTTTGCTGCATGCTTTAAAGATTTTTTAAAAGCCCTGATGGATCATGGCACGCCAAAAAACGACATTTACAATAATGAAAACAGACTTCATCTGCCTTACCCTTATGATTTCGATAAGTAGAACCATTTACATTGAAAAAAAATCCCAACACATTTTTGAGCTGGGATTAGGAAGTGATTTTCAATTTGAAAGAGATTGATCAGAATAAGTTGCTTACGGCCAAGTTTATATCCTCACAACCTTATTTAACATTTCTTCAGCAGTTAAGAAATTTTGCAATGAATCTCCCTCAACGATCACGCTAATCCAAATATCCGGTGACTCTTCCCACGCTATAACTTTCGTTATTAGGTTGTAGTCACCAACATTTTGAACAATTTTTATTTCTTGCGCTTCGCGTCCCAAGAATTTTATAGATTTGTTTTCGCATTCTATTAAATCACTCTTTTGCTTTGCCTCATTAAGTAAATCGAAACCATCTATTCGCCTATGCACTATGATAGAAAACTTAGAGCTAAGCATGGACTGGCTTCCTTCAACACTGAGGGAAGCCATCAAAAGAGTTTTATAATCGCCATTTTCTTTCGGTAAGTCCTCATCTGTAGACTGCTTTTTCAATTCAACGTCTGCCAACAAATTTGAATTTGATCGACAGCTCACTTTCCAATCAAAAGGAAACTCAACCTTAATGTTAAAATAGTCATTTTTGTACGTAGTCATAGTTTAAAATCCGAAATTAGGATGTTGACTTCTAGCTGCAACTTGTTGTTTTTGCCTACTAACACCGTGGATCTTTCTTTTTTACACACTCTTGAATAAGTTTCTCGTATTCTTTGACAGGCAATCTGGAATAAAAGGGCCCGCCAAAATCAAAATGGCAATCTTGCTCAATCTGCCAGCAATCAGGCGGTTCAGGAGCAGGGGGACAACTCTTTCCACTATCGGAATCATTATTGGCATCCGGAATAGATGGCTCATTCATCCAATCATAAGGAGCATTGGGGTCAGGACTTAAATTAGGGTTGTACGGTATTGGTACTGGTTTAAATTCAGGTATGGGTATAACAAATTGGAGCCCCTTTGGATCGACGTATTTAGTCGGATTTCCCCCTACATAAGCATAAGTATTATTACCACCGCGCAACCCAATCGGATCACTCTCAATATACCGTCCAATACTCGGATCATAATCCCGGAAGTAGTTGTAGTACAAACCCGTTTCACTATCAAGCGACTGCCCCGGAAAACGCGAATAAAGCTCGATGCTATTCACCTGTCCCGGTTGCAATTTACCAAAGGGCTGATAGTCCGCCATCCACGCCACGGTTTGATTTTGTGCGGTAATCACTTGCGGGCTGCCGAGATGATCGGTGTGCACGTAGTAGGTAGTAGGGATAGCCGTACCGGTTTGCCCACTAACGGCTGCGACGGTGATTTTGTCGATATTTGCACCGCTCGTGCCAGTGGTTTTTAGGGCAATAGTATGACTGCCAGCCGTGAGATTGAGCGTAACAGTCGCCGTTGCCCAAGTGTTCCAATCAACCGTAGTGGTGAAATTGACGGTGGTTTTTTGCACCCCATCCACCAATAAGGCTAATGGGCGATTGGCCGCCGCAAGTGAGTAGCGCACGTTGATGTTGTAGTTGGCGTTACTCACAATAGTTAGCGGCCAAGTGGCTTGGCCTTCACCGTTGTATTGGATATAGCCGGTACTGCCGCTGTAACCGGTTTGCACTTTAGAAAGTACTGCACTTTGCAAAGTCGCCTTAGCTGCGGCGAGTGAGATAGAGGCGATAGCAGGGTTAACAACCGTGATAAAAGCGCTGAGTTGGGTGCCGTTGTAAATGTATTCCCGCAGGGTTTTACCAGCGTAGTCAGTCACGGCGATCAGTTGCCCCGCTTCATCATAATGGTAAAGCTCTTTAACACTACCAGCAGCTTTGGCAACACGTTGACCGAGGGCATTGTAAGAGTAAGTGCCGGCAGTAGTTGTACCGATTTTGGCGGTGGTAAGGCGGTTAGCTTTGTTGTAGGTGTAGTTTTGTACCGTATTATCTTCTGCCGTGCCTTGAATGCGATTACCGGCAGCATCGTAGGTAAAACTGCGGTTGCCATTGCTACGAGTGATGCTGTTGAGGCGATTGCTCGTGGCGGCGTAGCTGTAGGTGTCGGTGCTGCCACTGCGGGTTTCGCTTAAACGATTGCCCACTGGGTCATAACTGTACGCCAAAGCGCCATAAATGCCACTGGCATTGGTCAGACGATCGAGCGCATCGTAGGCAAAGGTTTGGCTTTTGCTGCTGGCGACACTGTTGGTAATACCAGTGATATTGTTCACAGGATCGTATAGGTACGCGCGGTTGAGAATACCCCCAACTTGAATAGCAGTAAGGCGATAGTCGTTGTCATAACTTGCATTGTGGCTAAGGCCATTGCCAAAGGTGTAGCTGCTGGCTGGGCCGAAGGGCAAGTAGCTGATGCCGCTCACCAAGGTTTGTACGCTGGCAGTAGCTGTGCTTTTGGTGGTAATACTTTGAATTTTCCCAGCACTATTACGGACGTAATTGACCACTCGCCCGGAAGGATAGGTGAGGCTGCTGAGGTTACCCGCCAGGTCATAACTGTATTGGGTTACAGTCGTTATACCATTCAAAAGAACGATTTTTTGGCTGATAAGGCCAAGATGGTTGTAACGGTAAGTTAAACCGGCACCACCGTTGACTACTCCCGTCAAACGGCCAATGCCATAACTGCCATTACTGGTGTCATCGTAGGTGAAATTAACACTTTCACCAGATGCAGCTGGATACCTAATTGTGAGCAGACGATTAAGTGCATCGTAAGTGTAATTAACCACTATCGCGCGTGCCTCTTTTGCACTTATGCGGTTACCAGCGGTGTCGTAAATAAAGGTAGTGGTGCCAGTGTCAGGACTGGTTTGGCTGAGAAGGTTACCAAAACCATCGTAATTGTAGCTCGTGATATTACCACGAGCATCGTTGATAGTTTTAACGCGGTTTTGTACATCGTAAGTCATACTGGTTTCACCGAGATTGGGATCGATGATTTTGGCTACACGATTGAGCGCATCATAATTTTGCTGGGTACTGTTGCTACGGCCATCGGTCGTTTTGGTCGCGTTATCGTTCTCGTCGTATTGGTAGGTTTGTTGCTGTTGGTGATTACCATTTAATTTCATAACGCGGCTAAGTTCGTCAAAGGCGCGGGTAACGGAATATTTGATGGTGCCACTGTTGTCTTTAATCACTTCCTGTGTGCGGTTTCCGGCTGCATCGACTTGGTATTCTATGCGTTCGTTACTCGCATTTTTAATGGCTGTGAGTCGACCGGCATTGTCATATTCATAACCCAGCTGATAACCATTTGGCAAAGTCATACCAATGAGTTGACCTATAGCGTCGTACGTATAAGTGGTAATGGCATCAAGAGTAATATCAGTGGGATGCTTTAAGCGTGATGACAATATCCAGCCACGCGCATGGTAAGTAAATTCAGTCGTAATACCATTGGTATCCGTAACAGATAGGAGCTGTCGAGCCGCATCATAACTATTGTAGTGAATTACCTGATTGAGTGCATTGGTAGTGCTAGCAAGGTTGCCTGCTGCGTCATAAGTGTAAGTGGTTATGTCACTCACATCAGTACGTGCACCATTTTCAGTAAGTATTTGACCTAAAGCATTGTAGGTGTAACTCACGGATTGATCTGCCAGGATATAGCTACTGAAAAGCGTGAAGAAAATAAATACTACTGATTTTTTTTTTGAAAATTTCATGAGCATAAATTCCTTTTCAATATTATGGTGTTGTTAATGAATGGGTGTTTTGATTAAGAAGAAAGCCATTAGCGTCGTAGCTATAAGTGGTTTCTTTATCAGGCCACCCATTCATTAACAACACCATAATATTGAAAAGGAATTTATGCTCATGAAATTTTCAAAAAAAAAATCAGTAGT
>JANYIO010000163.1 GCA_025362015.1 Gammaproteobacteria bacterium
GTTGGCTAAATACTCCGCTTCCGTCCAATTAAACAGGGTGACTAAATCGCCGTCTGCTAAACCGTGGCGCGGTAAAAAGTCAGTTTCCTGCGTGAATTGGGCATATTTATTCCAGGGGCAAATGGCTTGGCAGTCGTCGCAGCCAAATACGCGGTTGCCCATAGGTTCGCGGAACTCTAGCGGAATAGCCCCTTTATTTTCGATCGTCAGGTAGGAAATACAGCGCCGTGCATCCAGCTCGTAGGGGGCAGGAAAAGCATCTGTGGGGCAAACTTTGAGGCAGGCGGTGCATTCGCCGCATTGATTTTTTTCGCTGGGCTCATCAATAGGTAAGGGTACAAAAGTAAAAATCTCGCCGAGAAAAAACCAACTGCCTGCGGTGCTATTGATAATAAGCGTGTGTTTTCCTGCCCAACCCAGCCCCGCTTTTTCAGCGAGTGGGCGCTCCATTACCGGTGCGCTATCAACAAAGGCGCGGTTTTGTAGCTCACCTTTATGGGGGTAATCGTCGGGTAGTGCATCGTCTATTTGTTTGGCGAGTTGGCTTAACCGTTTGCGAATCAGCTTATGATAATCCCGCCCCAGTGCATAGCGCGATACATAAGCTTTAGTGGGGTCTTTGAGTATCTGGATTTGTTGCGTGTCACCCGGTAAATAATCCATGCGTACAGAAATTACTCGCACCGTGCCGGGCAACAGTTCTGCCGGACGTGAGCGTTTGTTGCCGTGTGCGGTGAGCCACTCCATGCTGCCGTGATAATTTTTAGCCAGCCATTCTTTTAGCCGGATTTCAGCAGCACCGAGATCAATGTCAGTAATGCCTACTTGCTGAAAACCCAGCTCTCGTCCCCAACATTTTATATCGGTGGCAAGCTTAATGAGGTCAACGGAGTTGGGCATAACAAACTTCTGTGCGGTATCGGTGTTGCAGTGTGCCACAGCGAGTGGTCAAGGTCAGTTTTTTAGAAAAATCCAGTGTTTGTTGATAACAACAAACACTGGATAAGTAACATTCTGAACAGTTTGTACGCTTATCCTTTTGAGTTTTTAAACTCCCTTAAGGTTACAGGGAGTTTAAAAACGCTAAAATATCGTTGCGGTTACTAGCACTTAATTTCTCGAACGCCAAACGACTATTGAGTGCTTCACCATCATGCCATGCAATCGCTTCTGTCAGTGTGCGCGCTCGGCCATCGTGCAAGTAGCGTGCATTTGAAACAGCTCCATGGGGTAAATCAGGCCCATTAACTTCTTCGGGAGTTTCTTGCACATAGGGTAAAGAACCTAAGCCCCACAGTGGTTGTGTACGCCACATATTAGGTTGAGCGGCGCCTTCAGTGAGGTTGTCTGCCAAGCCCGCGCCCATATCGTGTAGCAATAAATCAGAGTAAGGGCGAATGGTTTGATTGCGCAATTCTGCAAAGGGGTGGTTATTGCCTGTTTTCATTTGCGATACATGACAGCCCGTGCAGTTAATTTGTGTAAACAGTTTTGCGCCGTTATCAATCGCAACAGGGTTTACATCATGCTCCGAAGAAACGCGCAAACCTGCTGCAAAGCCGCTGCGTAAACTGCGTTGTGCCGGCACGCCAATCAGCTCTATGTACTGTGTCATTTTTTGCAGATCTGTTTCAGTGACACCTGCTGTTGTTTGTGTGGGTGACTTGCAAAGTGCAGATGCCATGTTGCGTTGACATTCACGTGAGGGGAATACCGGAGAGACTACGCCCATATCAAGCATCAGTGCGCCTGCAATTTGTTGGCGCACACTGCCTTTAGAAGCTTTCCAGCCAAAACGCCCTAGTCGCGTGGCGCCATCTTCCGGATCGGTTATCAAGTTAGGTGTGCCGCGAATTCCATCACCATTTCTGTCGGTAGGATCAGCCAAATTCAGGATGGTAGCTTCGTCTACTGCCTCTAATAATCCCATACCAATAATTTGTGGTGCCTGGCGCACGGAGTATTGTGCTGGCACTGGGCCATTAAACGCATACACAGGCTTTTGTAAGGTGACAGTTTCGCCGCCCACCAGGATGCGGGTGCTGGTTTGGAATGACTGCACTTTCACTGAGTAGTCAGGCAAGCCCGCAGTAGAGGTTAACTGCTGAATGCTCAGGCCATAGGTTGGGTCGGCTGAGGTGAGAATTGCGAAGGTATTGGTCGGCTTGCCTATATCCGCCACCTGGCTACGACCATTCAGTGCATGGCAGCCGAGGCAACGCTCTGCGTTAAAGCGGGGCCCAACTTGATTCGCATGCACTGGTAAGGGAGGATTAAGCTCTGGATGTTCAGAATGCGTGCCGTCCACAAAGGAGGTATGAAATAGCCTTCTACCTTCCACAAAACGCTGCAAATCGGTAATGCCGATATTGTTAACGGATTGTTGGAATACACGCATAGGCTCTTCAGAGTAGTTATAACTTACGCTGCCTATGCCGCCTAACAGGGTGCTATCCGGTAATGGCGTGGTATTTAACGCAGGCACTGTGCCGTACCAAGGGACAAAGCCTTTACCAGCCACATACATTTGCTCGAATGAATAGAAGCGTGGTGCTAATCCATCAATTTTGGCGTAAATGACTGGGGTATCGTTACCGTTAGCATCTTTTATATGGCTATAGTCGAGGAAGCTGGAGGTGGTTACCTCAAAAGCATCACCCAACTGAAAGGGTTTATCGGTTGCCCAATTATTGGTTAACGGAAAATCCATGTAGCAATCCAAAGGGCCAGATGTGAAGTAGCAAATACGGCCGGTTGCACCCGGGTCATTATCAACAACATCATTTTTGTGGTCTGGATTAATATTTTTAACTCCGGCACCGTATTTCCAGCCGTAAGTCCCCACTTCCGTGCTGCGGAAAACGTTCAAACCGGTTCTAATCCAGGCGCCACTGTTGACGACTTGATAAATATCCAGCGTTGAGCGGCCAGCGGGTGTGCCATCGCGAATCAGTAAACCCATAGTTCGATTTTGGAAGTACAACTCAGGCCATTCAAAATATTTACCCGGCCCTACATCGACGTTATTTGGACCCCCCGCCACATTAAAGTCGCCACCGTTGTACCAATATTCCCCACGCTCGCGTGCATGACGTAAGGTGGGGCGATAGCCTGCTCTGGTAACTAACGTGCCATCTGGCTCGGTGTATTGAATCTTTTCTACTACCGGAGTATTCGCCCCGTATAGTGGTGTATAGGATTGGTTTTGCGATGAGGTTGCGTTACTGCTTGCCGCGCTGGCAATACTACTTGCTACGCTGTTGGCAATACTACTTGCTAGCGATGAAGCGGCCTGTTTGCTACTTGCTATTGCAACGGATGATGAGCTTTTACTGCTAACTGTTGCGGAAGAGCTTGTAGGGGCAGCCCCGTAGATCTTGAACGAGTAAATGGAGTAACCCCATGCATTGCCTGTGCTGCGTTTTGTGCCATACATGCGTACATGACGATAGCTACCCTGTACTGTCACAGTATCCGTTCGGGCTCCAAAGGTCAGGCCGGTTTTTGTGGCTAGGGAGGTCCAGTTGGTATTGTCATTGGAGCCCTGGATTTGGTAATCAGCGGCATTAGCTGCTTCCCAATCAATCACCACGCTGGTGAGTGTTGTTTGGCTTGTCAGATCAACGCTAAGCCAGGAAGGGTCAACACCATGGTTGGATTCCCAGCGGGTACCACCATTCCCATCCACTGCGTTGGCAGTAGGTTGTAAAGTTGTACTCGCAGAAGCAGCTTTATTTAAAGCGAGATCGGTTTGGGCAAAAACCTGACTATTGCCCAAACATAACAGCCAGCACAGCAGATAAAAAAAGCGCATTGCATTATTTCTAAACATGACTTTCTCCTATTGTCCCGCACAGCAAAACACTCGTTGTTATTATTGCGCTACCCCGATTCCTGGAGAAGCCGGCATAGAGATGAGGTTAAGTGTTAGGGCATCGATGAGTTGAATTTCGCTAAATCATTATTGTTAGATGTAGTGGTATTACAGCAGCGCCTCAACTGAAGAAGTGCTTAAAACTATCATTACACACTGGCTAGCATTTTCTATCCCACTAACAGCCAGAGACATACATGGGATAAATGGCATAAAGTGCGCAATAGCTTAGGCTCAATGTCTATCGGCTTGTTCGTCTATAGTCAGTAATATCTGTGGCCACACAATGCCCCAGTTGTTGTGATCTTGTTGCGGAAACTCCTCGAGTGATTGACCAATCTTTGCCAAAAAATCGCGTACAGGTTGATTGGGTACGATTAAGTCATGTCCGCCACCAAAGTGCAGTTGATGAGTAGGTGTTGATTTTTGGATAATTTGAGCTGGGTTGAGTGATTCCGTCAGCGGCGAAAAATAATGGCTATTAACCCAGGCGGTCGTATCCAAATTGGCAGCAATAGTGACTAGCTGAGTGACTTCGGGCATACGAGCGGCCATCAACATGGCGAGTGTACCGCCGCCGCTGTGGCCTATTAAAGTGATGCCGGAGTAATGTTCTTGGTCGTCGGCAAGCACCAAGCGTAACGCGGCAATCATGCTAACAACCACTTCTTCCGAGTAACGGCCGCTAGCCCATAAGTTTGCGCTGCAATTTGTGTCCGATAAGCCAAACTCTGCGCGGTTGAAATAGCACGGTCGCCCCAAGTACCAACTGGGATGAGAATCGCGGCGCATGAGTTCGAGCATCAATGGATATCGAGGGGTTGGATCATCAGCAATTTGGAAGCGCGTCTGCCAGGGTGTGCCATCGCCTTCAATATAAACATGCAATTGGTGACTGCTTTTGGTTGCAGATTGTTTTGCCAGCCAGTGTTGATGCGTCGGTGTACTTATGTGAGTAGTTTGTAAGCCGGCGCTAAATGTTAAGAGGGCGTTAAGTGTTAGTGGGGGGTATGTGTGCTGACAGGCACCGAGCGCGAGGCCCAAACTAATAAAAATTAGTTTCACTTTGATAGTTAAGCTGGTTTTTGTTACTAATTTGAGTTTAGACTCGCGCATAATTCGTATCATAAAAAGAAAGCTAGACCACTTATAAGCTTATTTAAACAAAAATACACCTGTGCATAAACTGCATTCTCAACTGTTTTGGTTATGACCGTGGGTGGTTATGATGTACATTCACGTTTTCTGTGCAATTGAGTTTGAACGTTCGCTTCCCTGCGTGGATGAAGTCAGCGAATACCTAGCTAGTTTTAATCGCTAATTATTAATCGGGATCTGCTATGGATAAATTACTCTGTCGTCCGTCTTCATTAAAGACATTTTTATTAAAGACATCTGCATTAAAGGCATCTTCATTAAAAACATCTACATTGTTGCGTACTACTACGGTCTTGATTGTTTGTGCGGGATTATGGGCGTGCGGCGGTCAAACAGTAAAACCGCAAACGCAAAAAACGCCGGCGACAAAAGCGAATGAAATTGCGGATCTCTATGTGGTGGATTGTTTATTGCCCGGACAAGTGCGACAACTGGGTGGCACCAGTTATATGACACCACGACGCCCCATAATTACATCGGCGGCTGATTGCCGAATTCGCGGTGGCGAATATGTTGCTTATGATCGCGCCGATTATAAAACTGCATTGCAAGTTTGGCTGCCGACTGCTGAAGCCGGCGATGCTGAAGCGCAAGTGAATGTGGGTGAAATTTTTGAGAAAGGTGCAGGGGGCGAGCCAAATTATCCCGCCGCCTTATTGTGGTACCAAAAGGCAGCAGACAAAGGTAACACCCGTGCGCAATTTAATTTAGGAACTTTATACGAACAAGGTTTGGGTGTACCTAAAGATAAAATGGCGGCGCTCAATTGGTATCGCAAAGCTTGGGGCATGGCGCAGGATGATGTAATTTATCAATCGGCTGCACAAGGTGCCCAGGATGAATTGCGCGCACAATTGCAAAAAGTGTTAGCGGAAAAAGCAACGCAAATTGCTTTGCTTAATAAGCAAATAAAAGCACTGCAAACTGCTGCTCCAAAGGCGGGCAACACGCAAGACACTGAGCAACAATTAGCGCAATTAAAAATCTGGGTTGGCAATTTGGAAAAAGAAAAATATATCGCTAAAAATGATATTGACAACATGCCATCAGTATTGCCGCATTTGCGCGAGCCCCAAGCTACAGCTGCAGTGCCGGTAAAAGCGGGTAGTGCAACTGATATTAAGAAAGGTGATTTACACTTCGGTAAATATTATGCGTTGATTATTGCCAATCAAAATTATGAGCACATTGATAGTTTGCTAACCCCCTTTGCGGATGCCAAACGGGCGAAGCAAATTCTTGAAGAAAAATATGGTTTTACCGTTTCGTTATTATTGGATGGCAATAACACAACAGTCATGAAGGCGATTAACGATCTCGATAATCAGCTTACGGAAAACGATAACTTATTAATTTTTTATGCGGGCCACGGTAGCCGTATGCAAGCCGGTGGCATTGAGGCGGGTTATTGGTTACCAACTAATGCAAGCCCACCACCAGATGATACTTTTTGGGTTTCAAACGAATTTGTAACACGCCATTTGGCGCACACGAAAGCCAAGCGTGTATTGGTAGTGGCTGATTCATGCTACGCAGGTTTGCTGTCATCTGAGCCCGGTTATTTGTTTATGGGCGATAAACAAAAATACACCGATGAATATATTCGTTATAAATTACCTAAGAAATCGCGCTTGTTACTTTCGTCTGGCGGCGACACTCCGGTATTAGATAATGCCGGTGAAGGTCACTCGGTATTTGCCCGCGCATTTCTGGATGCGCTCGATAGCGCTCAGGGTGTTCTTAGTGGGCCTGAATTGTTTTTAAAAATTAAGGATCAGGTTTCGGCTAAAGCGAAATCCGTTAACTTTGTGCAATTACCAGAGTTCAAAGTGATTAAAGGCACAGGGCATGAAGTGGGCGATTTCTTTTTTATTCATAAATAACCATTTTGGTGATTAACATGAAATTAAAAAAAATAGCAGGATTTATAGTGTTAGCCAATGTGAGCTGGTGCGGTCAGGTTCATGCCGGCTTAGCTGAGTTAAATTTTACCACCGAGGTGGAGCGTCAGAGTGCGTTAGTTACGCTGCAATCCTATAACGAATTAATAGCGGATGCAGGCTGTTCTGACGATATGACTGGGCCTGGTGCCCGCAACCCCACAGGACAACCTGGAACTGCAGCGGTTTGTAACGGCGCAACTTATCAATTATTTACCAAGCTACGTGCACTGGTGCAAACCGCCCGCGAAATTAGTCGTGATAATGCATCTACTCAATATAGTTTGGGTTTAAGCGAGCAACAGTTAAGCGCTGCGCTGCGCTGGACTGCACCAGAAGAATATTCTGCGCAAGGTTCACTCTCGCGTGATTTTATGAAAGGGCAGATCGCGGGGTTAAGTTCGCGGCTTACCGCATTGCGCTTAGGCGCTACTGGATTTAGTGGTGTCAATAATCAAAGTATCGCACTTAACGAAACGCGGCCCATGGGTGGCGGTGCCAGTGCAGATCAAAAAGATAATACTGATGCCTATAGTCGCCTTGGCGGTTTTATTAATTTCTCTTTAGGTGACGGCAGTAAATCTGCAAGTAATTTAGAGGATGCTTTTAATACGGATGGCAAGCGAATAAATGCCGGTTTTGATTTTCGCGTAAATCAAAATTGGGTTATTGGAGCCATGCTTGGCTACGGTGATCAGACGGTTAATTTTGATCGTAAGAAAAGTATTGCTGAAGGAAAAATTCAATCCAGTGGCTACAGTCTTATGCCTTTTGCATTGTTTCAATCTGAGCAGTTTTATGCGAGCGCATCCGTTGGTTCGCAAAAGTTACAGTTTGATGCGGTGCGTGTTATACGTTATCCCAGTACCGATACAGAAACAAAAAGTAAAAGTGATTCACAAATATCCAGCTATGCACTGGAAGCTGGGTATAGCTTCCAGAAGCAGCAATTTACATTCGAGCCATTTGTGAATGTAAATTCAGCCACTACTAATATTGATAAATTTGTTGAAACTGATCGCGATAATTCTGCGCTGAATTTGGCAGTGGACGGACAAAAACTAAAATCCAATGTCCTCGGGCTAGGCGTTAACCTACGTTATAGGTTTACGCCCTCGTTTGGTGTAGTAACACCTTTTGCAAGTATTGAACAACTGAAGCAAACCGATACTGGTAAACATATCATTGCTTCGCATTACGTTAACACCGTAAACAGTACTAACGAATTTGCGTTACCTGGTGATAACCCTGATAGCTCGTATCGTGTTGTTACGCTGGGGGTATCAAGTGTATTGCGCGGCGGACGTGAACAAATCATGGGTGGTACCGTGGCCGGTGGTTTACAAGGTTTTTTGCATTACAAAATAATTCAGGGTTTGCAAGATTATAAAATGCACACAATAGAGTTTGGCTTTCGTTACGAGTTTTAATATATCATGGCGTCGTTGGCTAACACAGGCAATTTCGAATAGGTAATAATAAGCTTATTTTCAGAATATTAATGGTTGTTAGGAAAACAATGTTTTATTTCTTAGGAACTCATGGAGTTTTAATTATGTTGCAGCAAAAAAACATCGCACTTAAATCTTGTAATAAGTTTTTCTACAAGTTCAAAATAACCAGCATGAAATATTTCGCCGCTTTCCTTATCCTGCTCGCTGAATTGTTTCTGGTCGGGTGTGGTGGAGGGGCAGACACTAAATCTGCTGCTCCGACAGTTATACATCTACAAGAAGTTAGTGGCTCTAACCAGACAACTGCTGTTGGAACAACACTAACTGATCCAATTAAAGTAAGAGTGTATGATGCTAAAGGAGCTCCTCTTGCAAATATTGTTGTGAAATTTAACGTTACAAAAGGCGATGGTCACATAACATCTGCTACCGCTACGACTGGAATTGATGGGAGGGCGTCTATATTGTGGACACTTGGGACTAAGGCGCTGGAAGATAATCAATTGAATGCATCGGTCGATGGTGCTTCAGAGAGCATCAATTTTTCGGCAACCTCGTTCGCGGGACCGCCAGTTACAGTCGAAAAAGTTCTAGGAGACAATCAGATTTTAGGGTTAAGTTCCCTCTCCCCAATATTACCCACCGTGATGGTAAAAGATATTTACGGTAACCCCGTTGTTCCAGTAGTCGTAATATTCAAGATAGTTGATGGAGGTGGTGAATTATCTTGTGGAAATAGCATGCATATATTTGGACCGTCTGGGCAGGCAACAACTATAAATGGTCTAGCCGCCTGCGATTGGCGCTTGGGTATGGAGTACATATCCAATACTATTTCGGCGAGCATAGAAGGAATTGCGTCAGTCACATTTACATCTTCCGTTGCTGATATATTTGCATCTATACAAAACCCTCCCGCAAAAAGTATCGTAGGTGATGTAGCGAATATTATTGCTAACATTCCATCAAAATTTCAAATCGCCTCCGTCGTTGCCTCTGTCGGCAGTTCAAGCATTGCGCTCTCATTGAATAACTCCCAATGGACTGGTAATTTAATAATGCCAACGCAGGCGCCAGGAGATGTGTCCATTGTTGTAACAGCCACTGATATATTTGGCACTGTGTCTGAGGCAAGCGTGCAAGTTCGCCTTGATCGAGCTCCCGTATTGACAAACATATCGATTGATTCATTTGCTGCACCTAAGGTTAATGTTTCCGCAACCTGCACAGACGACGATAGTCTATTTGATCCGACGGTTCAAATAAGTACATCACAATCAATATTGGTTTCGGGTAGTAAAACAATTGCTCAGCAAATATCTTTGGATAAATATGAGGGCCAGCTTGTAACTCTTAATATTAGTTGTAAAGATTCCGCTGGGAATGTTAGTGATGCCACAAGGCAAGTTTATGTTGATTCAAGCAGTAAGTTGAGTGTTTTTGCAATGGTAGATGGAGACATCTTGGATGTTTCTGGCGCACGCGTATTATTTAAAAAATTAGCAAATGAACTTACTGGGCTATATGTCAAAAATTTAACTTTGGGATCCATTCAAACTGTCGCTTCCGATATCAGTAGTAATGTTGTTGAAGGCTATTTAACTCCCTTGGGAGCAATTTATAGGCTGAGCAACGATCTACTTTTTGATTGGAATGGTGAGCAAATTATACCTCTCAATCAACAAGAACAATTATTGGTGGCGGGGAATTACGCTCTTTTTGTTGGAAGTGTCCCCCATGCTGTCAATGGCGAAAGAACACTTATTCGCCGCAATTTGTTACTGCAATCTAATACATTAATTTCAACTGATCCCTTCGCCAGTTACCGGGGTATTGATCTTAATTCAGATGGTGTTGTGGCCTATTCCGCTAATTCCAATATTTATCGATATGAAGAAAATGGCACTAGAACACAGCTAACAACTGATGGAGGTTCTGGTTATGATAATTCTTACCAAAATGTGCTGCCTAGCATAAGTGGAGCAAAAACAGTTTATATTAAAGCAAATTACATTCAGCCTGATATCACAAAGCTCAATTGGCAGACGATCTTGCGTTTAGTCTCGAGCGATGGCAGCAATGAAACCATTATTTATCCCGCGCTGCTACCGGATTCTGGAATCACATATAAAATATTAAACGGTTTTGTTGGTTTATCTGAAGTAGTAGTTGGCTCATCCGGATCAACTAAAGTCTTCCGAATAGATGTTTCAAACAACATAGAGCAAGTGCATTCTTTTGGTGGCTTTAATACATTTGATAGTCTTGACGCAATTGGTGCAGATGGCACAGTTTTTTTTCACAATGAAAATTTAAATAAATTGTATCGTGCCGTAAAGGGACAATCGACCGAAGAAATTGGTTCTTCAATTGGAAGACTAATTTATCGTAATGAGCGGCCTTTAATCATTATGGGTGGCACTGCTCTTGAGGTACTCTAATGCTCAATATTTTGTGAGCAAATAAAAATTGCAATATCCCTGTGGTAAAAATTTTTCTATCTGTGCCAGAATAAAAAAACCTTATCCTCAACGATAAGGTTTTTTTATTTATGAAATGTTAAATAGTCGCCCCTGAAAAACGCGCAACACATTGTTTTTAATGAATTTGCCATTCGATTTGTGTAATAATTTCGACCAGTTTCAGCAGTTTCCCTTACTAAAACTGGTCGAAAATCGAGTGGATCATTTATGAAACAAGATTCTCCGCATACGCAACAACTCAGTTTTCTTGCGCCTAACCTAATTGATCAACTCAACTCAACCCAAAACATCCGCTATTGCAATTAGCCAAACGTATTCCGTGGGAGTATTTTGATGCTGAATTTTCCCAGCATTATGCTCATACAGGCAGACCCGCAAAACCTATTTGTTTGATGGTTGGCTTGAGTATTTTGAAGCATCTGGAAAACCTCAGCGACGAACGCGTCGTGCAGTTATGGGTTCAAAACCCTTACTATCAAGCGTTTTGCGGAGAAGTTGAATTTCAGTGGACATTTCCATGTGACCCCACCGATTTAATTTACTTTCGTCAACGTATCGGCACGGAGGGAATCGAAAAAATATTTGCAGCCTCTATCGTCATTCATGGCGATAACGCTAAAGAAACGGAAGTGTGCATCGACACTACTGTGCAAGAAAAAGCGATAACCTTTCCAGCCGATGCAAAACTTTACCGCAAAATTATTGTGCACTGTTTAAAGCTAGCTCGCGCCAACAGCATTCAATTGCGGCGCACTTATGCAAAAGAAATTAAGCAACGAAAACTCGAATGTCGCTTTGCCGGGCATCCCAAAAATAGAACGAAAGCGCGAAAAGCCGTCAAACGGCTAAAAACCATCGCAGGCCGTTTGGTTCGGGAAATAGAACGAAAAATACCGGCTGAGGTATTGCAAGCCACCGCTAGCTCATTTGCATTATTTCTTCGTGCCCTCCAACAAAAGCGTGACGACAAACAAAAGATTTACAGTTTGCACGAGCCGCATGTGTACTGCATGAGCAAAGGCAAAGAACACAAAAAATACGAGTTCGGTACAAAAGCTTCAATTACCGTTACACGTGATTCAAAAATTATTGTGGGAGCCTTGGCCTTCGATAGCAATCAATACGATGGCCATACATTGCCGGAAGTTTTACTACAATTAAAACGATTGATGAATTACGAACCCGCTGCTGCACTGTGTGATCGAGGCTACAAAGGCAAGCAGAAAATCAACAACACACAGATTCTGCGGCCGCATTCTAAAGCCAAAGAGGTAACTCAAAAAGTTCAAGAGCTGATGCGCAAGCGATTTAGAAAGCGTGCAGGGATAGAACCTGTGATTGGTCATCTAAAATCAGATCACCGACTGAATCGAAATTACCTAAAAGGTTTTGCGGGCGATCAAATCAATGTGTTGATGGCGGCAGCCGCATTTAATTTAACCGCATAGCGAAAATCTCGGGGGCTTGCCCCCGAGCTGGATAGCGTACAATGGCTTTAGCCATTGTGGGGTAGCCAACTTGTGGAGTTACGTCGTAATACACATCATGTTTTTAGATTAATGTACCATTTTGTTT
>JANYIO010000206.1 GCA_025362015.1 Gammaproteobacteria bacterium
AGCGATAATCCAGCAGGCTTTAACCTTCTTGGTCGCTATTGGCACTTTTTCTCTGTTAGAACCGCTTTTCGGCCCTCCTAGGGCCGCTTCTCCATACCAGTTAGTCTTTCGCAAGCGAGCGTAGCGACCTGCGAAAGACAACGGTACCTAGTAACACCGTTACAAATGTGCATGCATGCACCAAACACTTAAATTCATCCTTGTTTTACGCCTAGTGTTTTATAGTCCGCTTCTTTTACGCTTTCTAGTCCTTTTCTCAGCAGTAGCTCTAAGATTTCAGATTCTTTTACTGGTTGTTGTGTGGCTACTACTGCTTTGACTAATTCCTTTTCTACTCTTCTCCATATTGTTTCTGGTATGTGTTTAACAGGCATTTTCATCTCTCCGCTAATAAACTTAGTTTATTGTAACCTTATTTACTTATTTTCCTTGACGCTAAGTTACTAATGAACTAAGGTTTGCTTACTTAATAAATAATTAGTAACTTAGTTTTACTGGATTTATGGTCATGGAAATACGCTTATCTGCTTATAACGCTCCTTTTTGTGAGCCGTTCCAACAGGGCGTTCATTACATCTCTCTTGATGATCAAGCTGATATGCGGCTAGGGCGTTTTGATGCTCATGTTCGTTTGTTTATTTCGCTTAAGCCTTCTTCTTTTGTTGTTGGTCGTCCATTTGCCCGTCCTGCTGCATTGCAATATTCTCAATCTTTGGATGAACCCGATTTTTTAGCACAGTTTAATTTTCATAATTATTCTGAGCCTGATTTGTTGCCTTTTTCTAATATCTCTCGAAAATCTGAAATTGATTTTTTAGATGAGCTTGCGCAAAAAACAAAAATTAAAGCTGCTTCAAAACGTTTGTCTAAAGTGATTTCTTTTGTTGCTGATAAAAGTAAACCTTCTTTTATTGATATTTATAAAAATAGTCCTGTTAAATATCAACCAAAAATTTCGAAAGCTAAGCAATTTTTAAATTCATTGTCTACTAAAAATAATACTTAATTTTGAGTTATTAATTATGCTTTTACCTGTTGGTATGATCGATTGGTTAACACTTATTTTGGAAGGTCTTTTTTTAGATGCTGAAACTCATCAGCGTTGCGCTTCGTTGGTTGATAGGATTTTGCGTATTTCTCCTGACGGTGAAGTACGTTGGGCTACAAATTGTCGTGAAAGTATTCGTAGTGACTCGCATCAAGTAACTGTCAGTTTTGGTTCAACAATTCGTATCATGGGAAGTCCTGCGCGAATTCATCATGTCAATAATGTTTTTGGTTCTCTTGATATTCAAAAATGCGCATTGGATATGATTACGTTTGTTGGCAATCATTACGATATTGTTTTGCCGCGCAACTTAAAATTATGGAAGTGTTCAAAAATTGACATTGCTGAAAATTTTGATATGGGTTCTGAAGTGCAAGCTCAGCAAGTAATAGACCATTTGAAAATGGCTAAATATGGTCGCCAAAAATTATCGACGTTTGATACCAGTGTGGAGTGGGGCAAGGGTAGCGCTTTACAGATGTTAAAAGCGTATATGAAAGGAGCTCAGTGTTTAAAATTAGTTCGTGAAAAATCAGCGTTATTTACTGACGATGAATTAGCAAAAGCAAAAAAACTTGTTCGTCTGGAATTGTCACTTCGTAGAATTTATATGCTTAGGCTCAAAGAGGCCGGTAAAAATTGGTATGACTTAACTCCAGAAATTTTGATTGCGTTGCACTCTCATGCGTTTTCTAAAATCATTTCTGATATTGAGGTGACTGATATGGATAACATATTAGATAAACTTTTATTTAACGTAGGCAAAGGTGAAGGTCATATACCTACGATTGGTCAAGCGCAAGCTGCTTATGATTGTTTTATTCGCTGTCGTACGATTGGATTTAGACAAGCGCAAGAGTCTTTTAATAAATATACATTTAATCGTCATTTAAGAAATTTGAGCACTATTGGTATTAAGGCACCGGATTTACAACCATCTAATGTTGTTCCGTTTCGTCGTCGCGCCATTGTGCTTGATCAACCTGTTAGCTGTTGGGCTGACATTAAACTACCGTAAAAAAAAGGGCTTAAAAAATGAAATTTGAACAAGAAGGTGAATTACTCGGTGTTGTTGGTAAAAAAGGTACTGGCACCTTAGATAATGGTAATGCGTGGTCAACTGACCGTGTTGAATTACATATTCGCACACCGTTTCCTGAATCTGAAACTATGGCATTTGGTGAAACTGTAACGTCCTATGCTGTACAAAATTTTGATGAAAATTTTTCTCGTGCTCGCGCTATGTTAAACAAAAAAGTTGTTTTGCATATGGAAATGGTGCCAGCTAAAAAACTTGGTCAAGCTGCTCGTTTTATATGTACAGGTTTTAATTTGCACGGTGAGCATAAAATTAATACTGTTAATAAATCGGTTGTTCAATCGTGATTGTTTTAGGCGTACTTGTTGGCGGTTTTGTATGCTTGATGTTTGTGTGCGTCTTTCTTGTTTGTCTGTATTGGATAGACCGTTTTAAATGTAAAAAAAAGTGTTTTAAGTTTTGAAATTTATTAACTCGGGCTTTTAAAAGGTGAGTACATGTCCCAATCTGCTTATTGTCTTGGTGTTATTAAAACTGTGGTAGGGCCTTCATCACCTTTTCAATGCTATGCGGATACGAGTTATACGACTTTAGGCAATTGGGTTTATTACAACACCACGTTGCCTTTTGATGCATCGCAAATTGACCCTCAAGTTGTTGCTGCGATGTTTGGTGGGGGATTCGTCCTCTTTGTTACGCCTTGGGCTGCCGCTTGGGGCGCTTCTCAAATGTTAAAACTATTAAGGTGATTTATGTCTGCTGCTGATGTTCTTGCCATTACTGGCGCTGTTCAATATGGTACCGTTATTGTTGGTATTGCTGCTGTCGCTGCTGCTTGTGCGGTTGTGTATGTAGCTGTTAAAGGCGCAAAAATGCTTTTGGCAATGGTTCGTTCTTAATCTGCTTGGGGTGTCTCGGCTTCGGTCGTTTCACCCTTTTTTTATTGAGGAATTTTTATGCTGGATTTATGGTACTTCTTTTTCTTCTGCGCTGGCTTCATGGTTGCACAAAGTTGTTTTAGTTTATTTAAGGTTTAAGTGGAGTAGGGCATGTGCGTAAATTATTTGTATTTGGTTTTTTTATTTGTTTTCCATTAGCGCTAATTTTTCTTTTATTATCTGCTGAATCCCACGCTCAATTTTCTCCACAAACTGCACCTACTCAACCACACGTTTTAATTGTTAATACCAAACCTTTACCTAATCACAATGGTTGTTCGGTTGATTCGCAGCAATGTGTTGATGGTTTCCAATATGGCTCAGCTTCTCCTGCACAAATTTTTCAATCATATTGCAGCTTTGAAAATGAATATTTTCAAACAGGAAATAATTCTGGTTTTCCTTGCAATGGTGGTTCTCCTCCTGCTGAGGGAGAGAGTTTAAATTATCCTATCAGTTGTTTTACGTGTAAATGTCCGGCAGGTCAATTGCGTGTTGATGGTATTTGCGTTGTTGATCAAGGTTGCAATTATGGTATTCAAGATTTTGTTACTGGTGCGTGTTTTTCTTCATTGTGTCCGTTTGGTGATGGTTCTGCTGAAAGCTGTGGTCTTGCACCTTCGTGTATTCAGTCTGAAAATGCTAGTTTAATTTCTGCTAATGGCTCTAGTCCTGCTGCTTGTATTTGTCCTTCTGGAACAGCTTGGGATCAAACTAATTTAACTTGTGCTATGCCGCTCTGTAATGGTTTTAATAATTCGCCTGTGGGTTCCATTTTTGATTTATCAACCAGTCAATGTGAATGTCCGTTGTTAACTGTGTTTGATTCCGTGACGAATTCCTGCGTTTCTCAAGTGTGTTCCGGTACACAGGTTTTTGTAAACTCCCTCAATCATTGTGCCGAAGGTTTGCAATGTCCGCATGGTTTTGATTTAAATACAAACACCAATACCTGTTATAAAGTTACGAATGATGCGCAACAATGTAGCGCTGTCAATCATAATATTTTAGTAGCTTTTGCGGATTCTATTAGTGCTTATGCGGCGCAATCTTATAAAACGTGTTACCTGAATTCGTCTGATAATGCATCTGTAGCAGAGTGGTTAGCGCTTAATGCTGCTCCGGGTGGCATAGGTCAAACTTCTTATGGCCAAACCTGTGCTGCTTATGATAATACATTAAGTGCTGCTTATCTTTCCGAGCATAGTCAGCGTGAATTGCAATGTCCTGCTTGCGATACTACTCAAAATTATTTAAATTTACGTAACAATACGCCTAATATTTTTGGTTTTAATACGGTCACGTTTGATCAAAATTCCTGTCAAACGCCTGAATATTTTTGTGGTGTTCGCGGTGGTATTTGGAATTCAAATTTGAATACGTGTATGAATGGAAATATACAGGATGCTCCTACATCATTTTCATCGTCCTCACGTTCGTCTGTTTTAAATGGTTCTTCTTTCAGCAGCTCTAGCTCTGGAATTTCTTCGAGTGCTGCTGGTGGTGCTGGAGGTTCTTCTGGTTCTGGTACTTCTGACGCTTCTGGTGGTGGAGGTGGAGGTGGAGGTGGCGGCCCACAAGGTGGCGGGGGAGGTGGAGGCTCTGGTGGTGGTTCTGCTGCTTCGCATTCGACTATTGTAAATTCGAGTGTTGCAAATCCTACGGCAAGTACTGCAAATTCTTCAGCGACTACGAGTCAAATTATTGTCCCAGCTTCGCAAGCATCTGCTAATAATTCTACAGCTAACTCTGCTTCAAATAATTCAATGGGTGGTGGTGCTTCATCTACACCTAATTGTGTTAATGGTATTTGTGGAGGTGGTTCTTCAACTGGCGGTACTGGTGGCGGCGGCAATGGTGGCGGTGGTAATACTTCTACAGGTTCTGGTAACTCTTCGCAGGCAAATACATCTCATGCGTCTTCAAAAGGTGAATGTGATCCTCAAGCCTCAAATTATTTGGATTGTGTTGGTAAAGTAAAAAAACCTTTTTCTAATCATACCGTGGCTACATCTGGCGCCACTACGTTTGATCAAGTTAATCAAAATTACATGACGCGATTAAATGCTTCGCCTGTTATAGGTTCATTTCATGCCGTAGCCAATATTATTATTTTATCCGATCCTTCTTGTCCTGCATTTTCTATAGATTTGTCCGAGACGATTATTGGTCAAGTTATTTCGACAACTATTCATTGTCAAATTATGTTAGTTATTTTTTCTACGTTAAGTCTTGTCACTACGATTGGTTTTTCTTTTATTGCTTTTAAAATATTTGCGAGTGCCTAATCATGCAAAATGAATGTAGTTGGTATGATCCATCCTGTGCGTTAACGTGGCTATCTGATGAATTAAAAGCTATTTTTTTATGGTTGTATGACGCTATGTTATCGGGGTTTGCTGCTGTTATTGAGGCCATTCCCGTTCCTGATTTTCTTGCAAATATTCATTCGTTTACGCTTCCACCCATGTTGTCTTGGGCGGTTAGTTCTTTTAATTTACCGTTTGGTATCGGCGTTATTGTCACTGCATACACCGCCCGTTTTATTCTTCGTCGCATTCCGTTTATTGGGTGATTAAATGGTTATTGTAAAAAAAACACCGCCGGCCACTGCTATGACGTTTTGTTCATTTCGCCGTACCTTATTTTATATTTCTATTCGTAAAACATTTTCAGAG